>VXMI01000179.1 GCA_009841165.1 Gemmatimonadota bacterium
GTTCTGGGCAGCGTCCGGTGGGGGAGGGGAGGGCGGCGCGGTGCCTTCCGGCGGCTCTCCCTCACCATCCGGCGGGGTCCCGGATTCGGCACCGGGAGATGGTGCAGGCCCGGTTTCGCCTGCGGTGCCGGGTGAGGGGGCCTCCTCGGCCGGCACGGCCACAACCGCGTCTCCCTCGACTTCCGGTGGCTGGCGTTCGACACAGCCTCCCGCCACAACCAGTCCCCACACCACCGGCAGCCATCCCACCCGCCGCGCCGGAGCAAACGCCGGTCTCCGTACCGCCATCCGGCGGCTCATGCGCATGTCGTCCAGCGGGTCCATGCCAGGGGTTCTCCCGTTTCGGCGTTGGCGATGCAGGGCATAGAGTATACGGGTGCGAAGCTACACAGACTATCGGGTCCTGGAAGGAGAATCAGCCGTGGACGTTCGCGACAGGATGACCGTCGCCACGGGCGATATCACAGCTCTGGAGGTCGACGCGATCGTCAACGCGGCGAACAACGCGCTGCTGGGCGGCGGCGGGGTCGACGGAGCCATCCACCGCGCCGCGGGCCCGGACCTGCTTCGCGAGTGTCGCACGCTGGGTGGATGCGAGACCGGCGATGCGAAGATCACGGGAGGGTACCGCCTGCCCGCGAAGCATGTCATCCACACAGTGGGGCCGGTCTGGGGGAGCGGCGGTGCGGACAAGGACGGCCTGCTCGCGAGCTGCTACCGCCGCAGCCTCGAGGTCGCGGTCGAGAACGGCGTCGCGACCGTGGCGTTCCCGGCGATCTCGACGGGGGTGTACGCCTTCCCCCCCGGGCGGGCGGCCGGGATCGCGGTCCGCACGGTGGCCGCGTTTGTGGAGGCCGACGAGGCCATTGCGCAGGTCGTGTTCTGCTGCTTCGCCGAGTCCTCCGCCGCGCTGCACAGGGCGGCCATGCACGGTCTGTCCACCGGGTGACGCGGCGGCCCATCCTCCCGATGCCTTCGGATCGCCTCACCGTCGCGCTCGTCACGGACGCCTTCCCGGCCGCGGACGCCCTCACCCCCCTTCTGGAGCGTCTCCGAACAGCCAGGGGACTCGGCGCCCGACTCGCGGTCCTGCCGGAACTGCCGCTCAACGCCTGGGCCCCCCTGACCCGGCAACCATCCCACGCCGACGCCGAGGACCCGCACGGCCCCCGCCACCAGGTGCTCGCGGAGGCCGCCCGCGCGACCGGCCTTGCCGTCCTCGGCGGCGCGATCGTCCGCGATGCCGCCACGGGACGCCGTCACAACACCGCCCTCCTCATCGGCGCGGACGGCGAGGTACGGCTACGCTACCGCAAGGTCCACCTCCCCGACGAGGAGGGCTACTGGGAGGCGCACCACTACGAACCCGGCGGCCGCCTGCACACCCCCGCGCGGCTCGCCGACTGGGGCATCGGCGTCCAGATCTGCTCGGACGTGAACCGCCCCCAGGGCTGCAACGCGCTCGCCGCGATGGGCGCGGAGGCGATCCTGGTGCCGCGCGCGACGCCGCCGGAGACGTACCCGCGCTGGCGGATGGTCCTGCGCGCGAACGCGGTCACCAGCTGCGCGTACGTCATCTCGGTCAACCGGCCCGGTGCGCGGTCGGGTGGCGTGATCGGCGGCCCGTCGATCGCCATCGCGCCTTCCGGCGACGTCCTCCTGGAGACCACCGACCCGGTCGCGGTGGTGACCCTGGAGCGTGCGGCGCTGGAGGCCGCGCGGCAGGCGTATCCCGGCTACCTGGACGTGCGTCCCGACATCTACGAGGATGCGTGGCGGCGGGCGCGGCGCTGAACAGTGTCAACTCAACATGTCAAAATGTAAACTCACGTTTACATTTCTTGGTGTCCAGTTGGCTGAACGCGCACCGCGCGGAAGGGCTGACCATCCCGCAGGCGCACCATCCCAGCCTCCCCGACGCTGCGCCGCCCGCCCCCCCTCAGCTGATCGGCCGCCTCCTCTTCTTCAGCCCGTCCTGCTGTTCGATGTACGGCAGCCCCTTCGTGATCCAGTCCGGCGCCGGCTCTCCCTTCAGGTAGTGGGCGAACCACTGCATGATGCGGTCGCGGTAGTCGCGCTGGTTGGCCTCCTCCCGGAGTCCGTGGTTCTCGCCTTCGTAGACCAGCAGGACCATCTCCTTCCCGATCCGGCGCGCGGCGTTGTAGAACTCGACGCCCTGGTTGAACTCGACCGCGCCGTCGTTGTCGCCGAACATCATCAGCAGCGGGGTGTTCATGTTCTGGATGTGGTGCAGGGGGGAGTTGGCGTGGTACGAGTCGTAGTCCTCCCACCACGGGACCTGCATGCGCCCCTGGCTGATTTCGAAGATGCGCGCGTCGGTGCCGCCGCTGTTCCAGTAGAACGAGAGGTACATGCTCATCAGGTTGGTGAGCGGGGCGCCCGCCACGGCGCTGGCGAAGAGGTCGTCCTGGGTGACGAAGAAGGTGGTCTGGTAGCCGCCCCACGAGTGGCCGATCAGGCCGACCCGCTCGGGGTCGATCATGCCGGTCTCGAGCGCCGCCGCGACGGCTGGACGAAGGGTCTCGACGTTGGACTGCCCCGGGCGCCGGTCGCGGTAGACGATGTCCGGCTGCAGGACGAAGTAGCCGTCCTGGCTCCAGGCCTGGACGTTGTAGTAGTTGGTGGCGTCGGGGACGACGTAGCGGTGGAGGCTCTGCGACAGCAGCTCGTAGTGGTACACGATCATCGGGTAGAGCTGCCCCGGCTCGTAGTCGGCGGGGTAGATCAGGGCGCCCTGCAGCGGCCGCCCCCACTCGTTCTCGTAGTCGATGAGCTGCGTGCGGCCCCAGGCGTAGTCGTCCTGGAAGGGGTTGGTGCGGGTGACCTGCCTGGCGTCCGAGAGGTCGGCGCCGGCCACGAAGAAGTCTGGCGAGTCGTCGAAGCGCTCGCGGCGGAAGGAATAGATGTCGGCGTCCTCGGCCTTCGTCAGTCCGGCGAAGAAGGAGCCGTAGGCGGCGTCGTCCCAGACGAGGCTCTCGGGGGTGTCGCCCGCGCGGGCCCGTGAGAATCCCGCCTCCTTGGTCCACTCGCTGTAGGTGGAGTAGTAGAGCGGCTCGTCGCGGTCGAAGGCGTCCGCTTCGGGGTCGGTCCGCACGATCCGGTAGCGCACGTCATCCTCGGCGCCGGCGGTGAGTCGCCGGCCGCCGGAGCCGTCGGCGTCGACCTCCCAGACGTCCCAGCGGTCGTTGATCAGCACGGCCTCGTCGTCCTCCGTCCAGCCGGCGACGCCGAACGAGGGCATCTGCTCGCGCGTGGGGGTGACGTCGAGGTTGACGAATGTGCCGCCCAGCTCGCCGGTGATGTTGCGTGTCTCACCGCTCTGCAGGTCGTGCGTCCAGTAGTCCTCGCCCTCGAACCAGATGACGTAGCGCCCCCCGGGGCTGCCGCCGAAGTCCTGGGTCACCCGTTCGCGCACCAGGCTGCGCTGCGCGGTCGTGGCGTCCACCGAGTAGATGTCGTAGAACTGCTGGCGGAACATGGCCTCGACGTCGTAGGGGGTCTCGTCGCGCGCGATGAGGTGGGCGCCGCCCTCCACGATCGTGGCGCGGTCGGCGTGGTCGCCGCCGAGCTGGATGAAGTCGTCCCGGTCGAGGTTCCACGCGCCGATGTGGTTCACCTGCCGCAGTTGCCGCTCGCGCACCCGCTGCTGCGGCACCGGGTCCACGTCGCGGGAATGCCAGATCTCCACGCCGGGCACGTCCTCGTCGTCCTCCCCTCCGCCGCCGGGGCGTCCACCCTCGCCGTCGGCTTCACCATCCTCGCCGTCGCCCGCTTCGCCGCCCTCTTCCTCCTCCTCTACCACAGGCTCGTCCACGGGAATGCGGTCCTGGATGCCCAGGAACACGATCGCTCCGTCTTCCGACCACGACGGCGTGCGGTGCTCGACGACGCGCGTCATTTCGGGCAGCGCCGGCCCCTCGCGCGGGTCCAGGACGAAGGCCTGGGGGGCGTCGGCGTCGAGATCGCGCCACGCCAGCGCCACGTGCGCGGTGTCCTCGTGGGCTTCGTCGGTGAAGGTCTTGAGGACGGCCAGGTCGGCGGACTCGTCGCGCCAGGAGAGCGCGCGGTAGGTCGCGTCGTCGGTGTCCAGCGGGCGGAGGCGGCCGGTCGCGGGGTCGTAGAGCTTGACGCCGTTGCCGATCCGGTCGTCGGCGTCGATGGTCATGGCCAGCAGGTGGCCCTCATCCTGCCAGGACAGCGCGGAGATGTTGCCGAAGCTGAGCGAGGAACCGGTGGCGAGTTCGCGCACGACGGCGTCCACCCCGCTGCTCTCCTTGTCCTCGGGCTTGTAGCGGCGGAACGCAAGGTAGCGGCCGTCCTCCGAGAACGAGAAGGACTCGACCTCGTCGATCGTCTCCTGCTCGCCGGTGGCGAGGTTCAGGAGGCCCAGCGAGTTGCGGACCGGCTGCCTGGACTCCTGCGCCCGCTCGCGTTCGTCGGGCGAGACGCCGATGGCGTAGGCGAGCCAGCGGCTGTCGTCGCTGAAGGTCGGCCGGGTCGCGTAGGCGACGACCACCACCGAGTCGGAATCGGTCGCGTGGATGCGGAGCTCGTTCTCGTCGTTGACACGCGAGACGGCGGCCGCCAGCCAGCTCCCGTCGGGGGAGAGGACGGCGTTGCCCAGCCGCTCCCACTTGTCGTAGTCGTCGGGGGTCAGGGTGGGCTTCTGCTGGGCGTGCGCGACCGTTGTGGCCAGCGACGCCGCGAGGGCGAGGAGAGGAGCGATCGACAGGACCTTCTTCATGGTCTTCACCGTGCGTTGTGGGAATCGGCCCGCGGGCGCGCGAGCGCCGGCACTCGAACAGTATGATGTATCGATGACGGTTGCGCGACTGCACTCCTTGTATGTTTGGGGCGTGCGATTGTGCGGTCGCGTTGTCGGGCACCGGAACGGAGGACTCGTGTCCAGAAGGTCCATCGAGGTACAGATCGGAGGCGTGAAGGTCGGCGGGGACAACCCGGTCGTCGTGCAGTCGATGACGAACACCGACACGGCGGACGCGGCGGCCACCGCTGCGCAGGTGAAGGCGCTGGCCGACGCCGGCAGCGAGATCGTGCGCGTGACGGTCAACAACAAGCACGCCGCGGCGGCGGTGCCGGAGCTCTTCGAGCGCCTCGCAGACCTGGGCTGTGCGGTGCCGATAGTCGGCGACTTCCACTACAACGGCCACATCCTGCTGCGCGACTTCCCGCGCGCGGCGGCGCTGCTGGACAAGTACCGGATCAACCCGGGCAACGTGGGGACGAGCCGCCGCGACGTGAACTTCCAGGCGATCGTGCGGATCGCGATCGACAACGGGAAGGCGGTGCGCATCGGCGTGAACTGGGGGTCGCTCGACCAGCGCCTCCTCACGCAGATGATGGACGAGAACGGACGGCGCGAGAAACCGAAGGACGCGGGCGAGGTGCTGCGCGACTGCGTCGTCGAGAGCGCGACCCGTTCGGCGGAGCTGGCGGAGGAGACGGGGCTGGGCGCCCATCGGATCGTGCTGAGCGCCAAGGTGTCGGGGGTGCGCGAACTGATCCAGGTGTACCGGCAGCTGGCGCCGCTCACGGAGTATCCGCTGCACCTGGGGCTCACCGAGGCGGGCATGGGCTCGAAGGGGATCGTGGCCACGTCGGTGGCCCTCGCCCCGCTGCTGCTCGACGGGATCGGCGACACCATACGCGTGTCGCTTACGCCCCGCCCCGGGGGTGACCGCACCGAAGAGGTGCAGATCGCGCAGCAGATCCTCCAGTCGCTCGAGATCCGCAGCTTCGAGCCGCAGGTGACCGCGTGCCCGGGTTGCGGCCGGACGACCAGCACCTTCTTCCAGGAGATGACCGAGGACATCCAGGGGCACATCCGCGAGCGCATGCCCGAGTGGCGGCGGCGGTACCCCGGGGTGGAGGAGCTGAAGGTGGCGGTCATGGGGTGCGTGGTGAACGGCCCGGGCGAGTCCAAGCACGCGGACCTGGGGATCTCCCTGCCGGGCACCTTCGAGGAGCCCAAGGCGCCGGTGTACGTCGACGGCGCGCACTTGCGCACCCTCAAGGGCGATCGCGTCGTCGAGGAGTTCAAGGAGATACTGGGCGAGTACGTCGAGCGCCGGTACGGCACGCCCCGGTCGCACGGAGCCGATCGAGCGTAACAGCCGGAGCAGCCGCTCGGTATAGATAGGGGACCAACGCCGAAACGCTCGCTGGAATGGCAACCTCCGATTGCCCGCAAGGTGTCGAAGTACCGGGCCGGGGGGTGCGGGGCGAGCAGCGAGACATTTACCCACCAAGGAGTTGCACGGATGGCGCAATCGCGGTCCACACTCGGAATCCTGACCGCCCTCCTCATCCTGGGCGCACTGGCCACCGGCATCTGGTGGCGCCTCCGCCCCCCTCCCGAAGAGGAGGAGGATCAGATGGCGGAGGTGTCGGAAGAGGTCGGCGAGGTCGTCGAGTCGGTGCGCGAGCAGTTCAGCACCGAGCTGCCCCAGCCCGTCACCGGAGTCGTGGCGATCCAGGACACGCTCTGGATTTCAGTGCGAGCGAGGGGGAGGGCGGAGGCCTTCCGCGAGGCGAAGCTGACCGCCCAGAAGTCGGGGATCATCTCCACGGTGGGCGTGCGGGAGAACCAGGCGGTGGGGGCGGGGCGCCTCGTCGTGCAGATCGACACCACCGAGTACGCGCTCGAGGTCGCGACCATGGAGGCGGCGCTGAGGAAGGCGCAATCCGACTACCGCACCCGCGTCCTCTTCGACGAGGAGCTGGAGGACCCCGAGGTCCGCAGACAGCGCGACATGCTGGCGCGGGCGCAGACCGGGCTCGACCAGGCCGAGGTCGACCTGCGCCGGGCGGAACTGGACCTGGCAAAGACCGCGGCACGCGTGCCTTTCGGCGGCAGGGTCGCCGACCTGAGGGTGGTGGCGGGGCAGTTCGTGCGGGAAGGCGACGAACTCCTCACGGTGGTGGACATCGATCCGGTGAAGGTGTTGGTGCAGGTACTCGCCACGGAGGTGGTGCATCTGGCCGAGGGCCGCGCGGCTTCGCTGGTCTTCACGGCCTTCCCGGGCGAGACCTTCACGGGACGCATCGAGACCATCAATCCGGTGATCGACCCGGAACTCAACACGGCGCGGGTCACCGTCCACATCCCCAACCCCGACGGCCGCATCAAGCCCGGCATGTACGCCGAGGCCGACCTCGAAGCCCAGCAGTTCCCGGACCGCATCCTGGTCCCGAAGACGGCGATCCGCGAAACGGACGACCGGCGCGACTTCCTCTTCGTGATGGAGGACGGGAGGGCGAAGTGGCGCTACGTGACGGTGGGGCTGGAGAACGACTACTACGTGGAACTGCTGGAGGGAGAGGTGGAATGGGTGGCTCCGGGCGAGATCGTGCTGGTGGACGGCCACCAGATGCTCCCCCACGACGCGGCCGTCGAACTTGTGGACGACCCCATGGCCGCAGGGGGGAGGCCGACCCGATGAGGGCGGTGGCGGTGGGGGGCGCGTTGGGGCTGGTTGTGATCGCGGGCGTGGGCGGAGTGGCGGCGCAGTCGGCGGGTGTGGATCAGGAGGTGACGGTTCTGACGCTGCGGGAAGCGCTGGAGCGGGCCTCGCGGTTCAATCCGCAGTACCGCCAGGCGCTGAACCGGATGGAGCTGGAGGGGCCGCAGCGGCGCGAGGCGCTGGGTGCATTCCTGCCCAGCCTGCGCGTCAACTATACCACGGGACAGAGCTTCCGACGGGAGAGAACCGCGCTCGACAATTTCGGAAACCCGATCCAGAACGAAAGGACGGGAATCTCAACTACGTCGAACAGCAGCCAGGGCGTGAACGTTGACCTGGATCTGCTTCGTGGCGGCCAGCGCTTTCACGACTTCAGCCGCGCCCAGGCGCAGGCCCGTGTCGAGCGGCTGAGCGCGGAACGGGAACTGAATCAGGTTCTTGCGGAAGTGCAGCGGCAGTTTCTCATCGCCCAGCGGCGAAGGGCGCAGCTGGCGGTGGAGGAGGCACTCCTGGCCGCGCGCGAAAGTGACTACGAAGTCACGCAACGACTCTTCGAGCTGGCGACGGTTGGTCGTTCAGAAGTCCTCGGGGCCGAACTGGATCTCGAGACCCAGCGTGTTGCGGTCAGGGAATACCGGGGTCTGGTCGACAAGGCCATGCTGGCTCTCAGGAAAGCGATCGGCGACCCGTCGCTTCGGGAACTGGATGTACAGCAGGAGCTGCCGGAACCATTCGATCCCGCGAGCCTCGATCTCGACGCGCTGCTGGCAAGCGCATTGGTTGAAAGCCCCACCATCGGGGCGGCCAAGGCTTCTCGATCGGTAGGTCAGTCACGGCTCAATTCGGTAAGGGCCGGCCGATGGCCCACCCTGTCGCTCAGTTCAGGATTCAGCCGCAGCGCCTACGAGTCCGAGCGTAGCGCGTTGTTCGCCTGGAATCCCGAGGACTTCGGCGGAAGAGTAAGCCTCACGGTCTCGATTCCATTGTTTCGGCAGTTCACGACCTCCCAGCAGATCGCCAGCGCAGACATCGAGTTGCGCAACGCTCAAGAGGACGTACGCGCGGCTGAACTCGACCTTGAGGAGCTGGTGGGGACGCGATACGTGGATCTCGAGACCGCTTGGGCAAATGTGCGCCAACGGGAGGCCGCGCTCGCGGTAGCCGAGGAACGGCTCCGCATTGTTCAGGAAGAGTACCGCCTGGCCACGAAGAGCATCGAGGAGCTCCGCACCGCGGTGCGAGACCAGGCGACGGCACAGCGTGACGCGGTCGACCAGCGCTTCGAGTTTGCCGGGGCACTGCTCGGGCTCTATGAGGCGGCCGGAATCGTGGCCCGGGAAGCCGGACTCGCCACCACCCGCGAACAGGACTGAGCCCGTGTCGATTCCGAGAACCTCGACGCGGCGTCCGGTGGCCGTCGCGATGCTTGTGCTGGCGGTCGTCCTGCTGGGGAGCATTTCCTACGCCCGTCTGCCGATCGACCTACTCCCGGAGGTCAGCTTCCCGCGTCTGGTGGTCTACACCAGCTACCCCAACGTGGCGCCCGCCGAGATCGAGCGGCTCGTCACGGAGAGGATCGAGCAGCAGGCGGCGGCGGTGCCGGGCGTGGAGAAGGTCACCTCCGTGTCCCAGGAGGGCGTGAGTCTGGTCACCCTGCGCTTCGCGTGGGGCACGAACATGGACTTCGCGACGCTCAACGTGCGGGAGCGGCTCGACAACATACGCGAGGAGCTGCCGGAGACCGCCGAGAGGCCGACAATCCTGCGCGTGGACCCGCAGGCCGAGCCGATCCTCACCATATCGCTCACCGGCGGCGGCAATCTCCTGGCCAACAAGGAGATCGCCGAAGACGTGTTCCGTCGCCGCCTCGAACAGCTGGACGGAGTTGCACAGGCCTCCGTGACAGGGGGGCTGGACCGCGAAATCCAGATCGAGGTGTTCCCGGAGCTGCTTGAATCCAACGGGGTCACGCTTGCCGAGGTCTCGACCGCCCTCGACCAGGCCAACTACTCGGCGCTTGGCGGCACGATCCTCAGGGGGCGCTACCGGTATCCGCTGCGGACGCTGGGCGAATTCCAGACGGTCGAGGAGATCAACGACGTCGTCGTGGGAAGGCAGGAACTGGGTGGTCCGCGGGCTCCGGCCGGCACGGGCCCGGGAGAAGCCGAAGAGGAGAACGCCGGCTTCCGCCTGGTCCGCTTGCGGGACGTCGCCCGGGTCGTGGACGGCTACGCCGAGCGCGAGGAGATCGCGAGGTACAACGGCTCGGAGTCGGTCGGAATCCTCGTCTTCAAGGAGTCCGGCGCGAACACCGTCGCCGTGTCCGAGGACGTCCAGGCGACGCTGGCGCTGCTGAAGGAGCAGTACCCCGAGTTCACCGCCGAGATCGCGTCGAACCAGGCCACCTTCATCGACGAGTCGATCAGCAACGTCGGGCAGGCGCTTATTCTGGGGGGACTGCTGGCGTTCATCGTGCTCTTCTTCTTCCTGCGCGACCCCCGCTACCCGGTTGCGATCGCGCTCGCGATCCCGATCTCGGTAATCGGCACGTTCGCCCTCATGGACGCGTTCGGCGTGTCGCTCAACATCATGAGCCTGGGGGGACTCGCGCTCGGGGTGGGGATGCTGGTCGACAACTCGATCATCGTGCTCGAGAACATCTTCCGGCACCGTCAGGCGGGGCTGGGGGCACTGGAAGCCGCGGCCCGGGGCGCGGAGGAGGTCCAGGGAGCGATCACGGCGTCGACGCTTACGACGATCTCCGTGTTCGGTCCGATCATCTACGTGCAGGGGGTGGCCGGGGAACTCTTCGGCGCGCTGTCGCTGGCGGTCGCCTTCTCGCTCCTCGCCAGTCTCGCGGTGGCGGTAACGCTGCTCCCGGCGATGGCGGGGCACTTCAAGGGTGGCAAGCGCAAGGCGCCCGCCCAGGATCCTGCTCCTGAAGCCGCCCGGCCGCGCGCCACCACTGCACGCGCCAGGATCGGCAACACGATCGTGTGGGTGGTGACCCTCCCGTTCCGGGCGGTCCGGGGCGCCGCGTCCCTGGCAAGACAGCTGGTGGCCTACTGGGGCGAGATCGGCGGCAAGATTCTCTCCACCGTTTTCCTCCCCTTCTTCCGCGTGTTCGACCGGGTCTTCAGCGTGTTCGCCGCCTGGTATCACGGGGTGCTGTCGGCGGCGCTGGACCGGCGCGCCGTGGTCCTCGGCATCGCAGGGTTGACGCTCACCGGGATCGCCGTGATCGCGCTGGCGCTCGACAGGGATCTGCTCCCGGATGTGGACCAGGGTGCGTTCGACGTGCGGGTGGAACTTGCCGAGGGCACCCGGCTCGAGACCACCGCCGACGCCGTCGAGTCGCTCGAGGGCGGGCTGCAGGAAGATCCGGAGGTGGTCGCCGTCTTCAGCCACATCGGGCGTGACGTGCAGGCCAAGGGCGATGAGGGTCAGGCGTCAGGTCTCCACACCGCACATCTCCAGGTACGACTGGACGACCGCGCCGAGACCGGGCAGGTCGTGGGACGTCTACAGGGCCTGACGGGCAGTTTTCCGCCCGGCTCTCTTTCGTTCGAGACGGGACAGGCCACGGCCCTGGGGCAGATACTCGGCGGCGGGGAGGCCGACATTGCGGTACGCGTCCGGGGCGAGGATCTGGAACGGACCTATCCATTCGCGGAACAGGTGGAGCGGCGGCTCGCCACCGTGCCCGAGATTCGGAACGTGCGCATCGGCACCGAGAGGGGGCAGCCCCAGTTCCAGATCTCCATCAACGAGGACGTTGCCGCCGAATACGGCATCGAACGGCGTCTGATCGCCGAGACGATCCAGTCCGCCATGCTGGGGGACCGCGCCACCGAGTTCGTGGACTTCGACCGCAAGATCGCCGTCATGGTGCGGCTGCCGGACTTCCTGCGTCACGACGCTGCCACCCTGGACATGCTCCGGGTGAACGGGATACCGCTGCGCGAACTCGTAACCATCGACCAGACGCTCGGGCCGGCCGAGATCAAGCGCGAGGACCAGGGGCGCGTGGTGACGGTTTTTGCGGACGTCGCTTCGGGCGGGCTGGGTGCGGCGATCGCTTCGGTCGAGGGTGCGCTGCGGGAACTGCCGGTGCCCTTCGACACTCGGGTCGAGGTGGGCGGCGAAAACGAGGAGATGCGCCGTTCCTTCCGCGACCTCGCCTTCGCCTTCGGCCTCGCGATCCTGCTGGTCTACATGATCCTGGCGGCCCAGTTCGAGTCGTTTGTACATCCTTTCACAATCCTGATGGCGGTGCCGCTGGCCCTGGTAGGCGCTATACTGGCCCTGGCGCTGACGGGGCAGGGGCTCAACACCATGAGCCTGATCGGAGTGGTGATCCTCGTGGGAATTGTGGTGAACGACGCGATCGTCAAGGTGGACTTCATCAACCAGGGCCGTGCGCGCGGCCTGGCTCTCAGGGACGCGATCCTCGAGGCGGGGGAAGTGCGCCTGAGGCCCATCGTGATGACGACCGTGACGACGGTGCTGGGTCTGCTCCCCATGGCGCTGGGGATCGGTCGCGGCGCCGATCTGCGCGCTCCGATGGCGATCTCGGTCATCGGGGGCCTGATCGTCGCCACCGCGCTTACGTTGATCGTCGTGCCGGTGGTGTACTCTATCGTCGAAGATGTTCGCAGGGCCTGGAAGGGACAGCGGCGCGGGTCGGACGCCACCCCTGAACTGGCCACGCAGGGAGTCGCTTCCTCATGATCCGCTTTTTCGTCCGCCGTCCCGTTGCCATCGCGATGGCCTACCTGGCCGTCGCGTCGCTGGGCGTGTTCGCCTGGCGCAATATCCCCATCGAGCTGGTGCCCGACACCAGCCTGCCGCGCCTCACGATCACGGGAACCTGGCCCGGGGCCTCCCCCGAAACGGTCGAGGCCTTTCTGACCTCGCCGCTCGAAGCGACGATCCAGCTGATCAAGGGTGTCGAGAAGGTCACGTCCACTTCCAGGGAGAACCTGGCCACAATCAACGTCGAGTTCGCCCGCGACACGGACATGGACTTCGCGCGCCTGGACCTGTCGGAGCGCATCGCGACGCTCGAAGAGAGTGAACTGCCCCCCGGTGTGCGTTCCGTCGTCGTGGAGCCCTACGTACCCCGCGAATTCGAGAGCCAGCGGGGCCCGGCGCTGAGATACACGTTCACCGGCGCACGCACCCTCGAGTCACTGCGGGAACACCTCAACGACATCGTCATTCCGGAGCTGAACCAGGTCGAGGGTGTGGCCGTGGTGAGGGCCTATGGAGGGCGGGAACGGCTGCTCGAGATCGAGCTGGACCGCGAGCTGATGAATGCAATGGGCGTCGAGCCGAGCGATGTCGCGTTGAGGATCGGCGAACTGGACCTGGTCCGGGAAGCGGGGGCGGTGCGCGACGGTGACCGGCAGTGGACGCTGACGATCCGAAACAGGCCCGCGTCGGCCCTGGAGATCGAGAGCACCATCGTCAAGAGCGACGGCGGACGGATCGTGCGTCTGTCGGACGTGGCGGTGGTGCGCGACACCTACGAAGACGTCAGGAGCCATTACAGGGTGAATTCCCGCCCCGCCGTCGGGTTATCCATCTCCAAGGAGATCGGAGCCAACGCGGTACGGGTGGCCGACCGGGTCAAGGAGCGGATGAGGGTTGTCGAGGCGCGCAATCCTCCGAACACGCGTTTCATCCTCGACTACGACGAGAGCCGCGAGATCCGCCGCCAGCTGTCCGACCTCCGGAGCCGTGCCGCGGTCTCGGTCTTCGTCATCCTCGGCGTGCTCCTCCTCTTCCTGGGATCGATTCGCTCCGCTGTGGTCATCTTCTCCTCGATCGCGTTCTCGATCCTCATCTCGCTCAACCTGATCTTCTTCTCGGGCTACTCCCTCAACCTGCTGACGCTCACGGGACTGGCGCTGGCGTTCGGCCTCATCGTCGACAACTCGATCGTCGTGCTCGAAAACGTGTACCGGCGCTGGCAACAGGGGGACGGCCGCACGGCCGCGGTCACGAAGGGGGCGTCTGATGTGCTGCTGCCGGTCATCGCCGCGACTGCGACGACGCTCATCGTCGTTGCGCCGTTCGTCTACCTGAAGGGCGAGCTGCGCGTCTACTATCTGCCGCTGGGAGTCGTCGTCGCCCTGACTCTGCTGGCTTCGCTGATGGTCGCGTTCACCTTCATCCCGGCACTGGTGGGCAGGATCCTCCCCGCCCGGGGATCGGACGACGACCCAGCGGAGCGCCCCGACTCGAAGCCACCCGCATACGTGCGCTTCTACCGCGGCCTGCTGGGCCTCACGCTGCGCTGGCCTTGGATGGTCGTTGCGATAGGACTGTCCGCGCTGGGCGGGTCGACCTACCTGTTCCAGAACTACGTCAACAGGGGGATGTTCTTCGGCGGAGGGTGGCCCTTGGAGGACCGCATCGACATCAACATCCAATTCCCCCAGGGAACCGATATCGAGCGCACCGACGAGCTCACCGGCTACTTCGAGGAACGTCTGCGTCAGATGCCGGAGGTCGAGAAGTTCGTCACGAATGTGTTCACCAGCGAGCGCAGTCGCATCACGGTGACCTTCCCGGACGAACTGCAGAACACAAACATTCCGGTGAGCATCAAGGACCAGCTCTTCGCCTTCTCGCTTGGCTTCTCCGGGGTGGATGTCCGGGTCACCGGGTACGGTCCGTCGTTCTACGGGGGAGGCAGTTCGCCGCCGAACTACAGCATCCAGGTCCTCGGCTACAACTACGAGAGGGTTCGCGAGATCGCCGAGAACCTGGCCGGGCGGCTGGAGCGATTCCCCCGCGTGCGGGACGTCAATCCGAACGCGTCCGGGTACTTCAGCCGCGATCGCGCTTCCGAGTTCGTCGTCGACATTCGCCGCGACATCGTCGCGCGCCACGGTCTTTCCGTTTCCCAGCTGGTCGGTGATATCGGCCGGACTGTTCGCGGGCAGGTCAGTCAGAACCAGCTCAAGATCGGCGGAGACGAGGTCCGGTACGACGTGAAGCTGGAAGGGAACCGGGAGGTGGACCTCCACAGGCTGCGGCAGACCCTGCTCCTCACGCCAGGAGGGGATCCGGTGCGGCTGGGCGAACTCGTCACGATCGAGTCCAGAGATGTGCTGGCCCAGATCCTTCGCGAGGACCAGCAGTACGAACGCACGGTGGCCTACGAGTTCCGGGGACCCTACAAGCTCGGCGACGTTTACCACAACACGATCATCGACGGGACGGAAGTCCCGCCGGGCTACACGGTCAAGAAGGCCGATCGCTGGCGCTGGGGCGCCGAGGAACAGTCGCAGCTCGCGATGGTGCTCGGGCTTGCGCTCATCCTGGTCTACATGGTCACCGCGGCACTCTTCGAGTCGGCGCGACAACCGCTGTGCGTGGTGCTTACTGTGCCGATGGCGCTGATCGGCGTGTTCCTGCTCTTCTTCTTCCTGGACGCCAACTTCACCGGCGAGGCCTGGATGGGCGTGATCATGATGTGCGGGATCGTGGTCAACAACGCCATCCTTCTCGTGGACAACATCAATCGGCACAGGAGGGAATCCTCGCTGGGGCTGGAGGCCGCCATCGTGCGGGGAACGGAGGAACGCGTCCGGCCCATCCTGATGACCACCACGACGACCATTCTGGCGCTCCTCCCGCTGGTGCTGTTCAGTGAGACCGCGGACTCCAACATCTGGAACGCGCTGGCCTACTCGCTCATCGGGGGCCTGGCGTCTTCGACCTTCCTGGTCCTGACCGCCACCCCGGCCCTCTACTACCTCTTCGAGAGCGCGAAGGCGCGGGCGACCCTGGGGGAGCACTTCTCCGCTGGCGGCCGCGTGAGCACGGTCCGGTGGCTGACGCATGTGGTGCTGTACGGAGTGCTGATGATCGGCTTCGTCTTCGGCGCGATCGCCCTGTGGGACTTCGTCTCGGGCCTCCGGGGCGACGTGGCATTCGTCGATGTCGTGTTCGACTCGGTCGGTGGCCTGCCGGAGCTCCTCCAGACGGTGCTGATCTGGGTCGGCGTGGTCTGGGCGGGCCTGGTCGTGGCGTGGCCGTTCCTTGCCGTGACCATCAAGTGGGTGCGCAACCTGAGGCCCGTGCGGCTGGCCTGACCCGTGAGACTCCGCTTCGCCCCCTCGCCGACGGGGTATCTGCACGTCGGTGGCGCCCGCACCGCGCTCTTCAACTGGCTGCTGGCCCGGCGTAGTGGCGGCGCTTTCCTGCTGCGTATCGAAGACACCGACCGGAACCGGAGCCGGCCGGAGCACGTCGACGCCATACGCAACGGCCTGAGCTGGCTGGGCATCGCCTGGGACGAGGAGCCGGTGTTCCAGGCCGACGGGCTGGACAGGCACCGCCGCGATGCGCTGCGGCTCCTGGAGACGGGACGGGCCTACCGCGACTTCACGACGCAGGCGGAGTTTGCGAAGGCAAGGGACGCGGCGGTCGAGGCGGGGACGGGCACGGTCGCGCGTCTTTCCCGTGAAATGGCGGTGCGCGTACCTCCCGACGAGAGCCGACGCCGCGCCGAAGCGGGTGAGCCCTTCGCGGTCCGCTTCCTGGTCCCTGACGGCACGACCGCTTGGCACGACCTGGTGCACGGCCGCACCCGCTTCGACAACGCCCAGATCGACGACTTCGTCATCCTGCGCAGCGACGGGACCCCGACCTACAACCTGGCCGTGGTCTCCGACGACGCCGCGATGGCGATCACCCACGTGGTGCGCGGCGACGACCACATCTCCAACACGCCCAAGCAGATCCTCCTCTACGAGGCGCTGGGCGAGACCGTGCCCGCCTTCGGGCACCTCCCCATGATTCTGGGGCCGGACGGGAAGCGCCTCTCGAAGCGCCACGGCGCTCAGGCGGTGGGCGCGTATGAGGACGAGGGTATTCTGCCGGAGGCAATGGCGAACTTTCTCGCCCTGCTGGGATGGTCGCCCGGAAGCGACGAGGAGCTGCTCACCCGCGAGGAGATGGTCGCGCGATTCTCGCTGGAGCGCGTGCTGAAGAAGGGCGCGGTTTTCGATCGCGAGAAGCTCTGGTGGATGAACGGCCAGTACATCGCCCGCATGGATCCCGGCGGGCGGGCAGCGGCCCTGCGCGACCGGCTGGCCCGTGACGGCGTCGACCCTGGCGAAGTCGCGCTCTCGCCCGAAGCATTTCAGCGCATGGCCACCGCCCTCGCACCACGAAGCCGCACCCTGACCGAGATGGCCACGATGTCACGCCCCTACATCGGCCCCGTGCGCGACTACGACCCCAAGGCGGCCAGGAAGGCGTGGTACCGCGACCGTCAGGCGACGGTAGCCACCCTGTTGGCTGTCCGCGATGCCCTCGCCGCCACGCCCTGGGACGCCGATGCGCTTGAGGCCGCCCTGCGCACCCTCGCCGCCGAACGGGAGATCGGAGCGGGGAAGGTCTTCCAACCGCTGCGCGTAGCGCTCACGGGCCTCTCCGCCTCGCCGGGGATCTTCGACGTGCTGCTGATCCTCGGGCGCGACCGATCCATCCGGCGGGTGGAGCGCGCGGTCGAACACATCGAGGCTGGCGACTAGACTAGTCGATCTTCACCGTCACGATGTCGGTGTCCTGGTATTGCTGATGGCGCACCGACGATGCGAAGTGCCGTAGCAGCCTGAGCGAAATCTCGTGCTCGACGGGATCACTGGCGTGGTCCTCCTCGATCAGCGCCAGTCGGTCCTCGATGTTACCCTCTCCGCCCGAGGCCACGAACTCCATCTCGACCCCCAATGCTTCGGGCCGAACGGCCACCCGCAGACGACGCCTGACTTCCCCGTCTCCCTCGTCGTCCTGTTCGCTGAGCGTGCCGAGCGTTTCCTCGGCGACCAGGCGCAGCCTGTTGACCATCGCCCGGTCCCACCCCCTGCGCGAGGCCATCTCGTCTATCAGCGCGTTGATCCCGGGCAGGGCTTCGACGCCGAGTTCCGTCTCGAGCCGCTTGCGCCGGCCTCCCGTCACCTCCAGGAACGCCGTCATCGCGAGTGCCGCCAGGCCGCCGGAAGCCATCCCGTTCCCGAGCAGTTCACCGACCCATCCCTCCAGCCCTTCGGGGAAGAAGATGGAGTGCTGGAATCCCGTGCCGATCCAGAAGGCAACGCCCACGATCGCCGCCTTGCGGAAATCCATGCCGTCCTGCACAACGATCCGCATGCCCAGCGAGAAGAGGACCGCGATCATCACGAGGAGGTAGGCGGCCGCCACCGGACCGGGTATGGCCAGGAAGAGGGCCAGAGCCTTCGGCAGCAGGGTCAGCGCCAGGAAGAACATGCCGATGTAGACCCCTACCCGGCGGGACGCCACGCCGGTGATCTCGACGGTGGCCACCCCCGAGGCACACGTCGTGTTCGGAACCGTTCCAGCGAGACCCGAGAGCAGGTTGCCCACGCCGTCGGCCGCCACGGCGCCCTGAACCGAGCGGAAGTCGGTGGCGCGGGGCGTACGCCACGACACTCGCTGGATCCCGACGACATCGCCGACGGTCTCGATGGCCCCGATCAGGGTCACGAACACGAATGCCGGGAGGAGCGCCCAGAAGGCCGGACCGAAGTCCAGCGAGAAGCCGGGCCAACCGCCCTCGGGGAGCCCGAACCACGAAGCCTCGACCACCCGTTCGATCTCGTACAGGCCGAACCCCGAAGCCACGATGCAGCCCGCGGCGACCCCGGCGATCGGGGCCCAGCGGCGCACGCCGCTCGATCCGCGCAGGATCATCACAACGGTGACGATCAGGGTCGTGGCCGCACTGATCAGGATCCCGTTCCCGGACGCTCCTTCGGGGACCTCTTCGAGCAGCTCGGACAGCACGGGCATGATCGACACCGCGATGAGCATCATGACGGTGCCGGCCACCGTGGGGGTGATGATCCGCCGGAGCAGCGACAGCCGCGCTGACAGCAGGAACTGAAACAGCGACGAGACGATCAGCAGAGTCATCAGCAGGGGAGCGCCACCTTCGGTGAGCGCCGTGACGCAGACCGCGATGAAGGCTCCCGACGTGACCATGAGGAGGATGTAGCCGGACCCGATCCTGCCCACCCGGTGGGCCTGGAGCATCGTCGTGATTCCCGAGATCGCCAGCGCCGCAAAGGCCGCCCACGCCAAGTAGGCGTCGGTGCCCCCGGCCGCACGCACCACGACCACCGGAATCAGGATGATCTCGCCGATTTCCAGCATCATCAGCTGCAGGGCAAGCCCCAGGGCGAGGCCGTGGGGAGGATGCTCGTCGGGCTGGTAGCGGACCTCCGCGGTCCTCCGGCTCGCTGTTGACATCGAATCCTCCTCGAGCGTTGCGAAACAGCAAGCCCTGGCAAACTGCCTGAGGGCGTCGGCCGGGGCAAACGTCGAAGTCCCAAAGAGCTTGCCAACCCGCACGCCGGGGTCTATCGTTCACGGCGCCACTCCCCCAACAGCTTCTGCACCCGGACAGCATGCCGCCTGGTCCCAGTTCCTCCCATACGGCTCATGAATCGACTGTAGTCCGGGTCGTCCCGAGCCTCAACGACATCGAACGCAGGATCCTCGATTTCATGGTGTCGTACCTGCGCAGCAACACCTATCAGCCATCGATCAGGGAAATTGGGCAGCGTTTCGGGATCAAGAGCACGAAGACGGTCTCCGAACACCTGCAGGCGCTTGCCGACAAGGGGTATGTGGAACGCGACCCTTCGCGCTCCCGGGGGATCCGGATTCTGGGCGTGGACCTCAATGCGCAGACCGTGTCGCTGCCCTGTTTCCGCGACCTGAGCGACGCGACGAGCGGTCCCCGCGAAGGCGCGGCCGAGGTGCGTATCTCGCTCGACCGGCAACTGGTGAGCCGGCGCGGAGGCTTCGTGGTACGTGCGCCCCGTGACCGGTTGGCGGCCGCGGGGATCAGCGAGGGGGATTTCCTGGTGATTCAGCCGGTTCGCGCCGACGAACTGGCCGATGGAGAGATCATCGTCGCCAGGGTCGGCGGTGTGACCGACTTTTTCCAGCTCAAGAAGCGGGGTTCGCGCTTCTTCTTCTACCCGATCGGGGGAGACCCGTCGGTCCCGGACGGTCCGGAGGGCGCGGATCCGGTGATCATCGGCCGGGTAGCCGCCCTGTACCGGCGCATGAGTGCGCTCCCCTTCACGGCACCCATTACCGCCCATTAGCGACCTCGATCGCGCCTGGATGGCCCGCGCGCTGGAGATGGCACGGGCCGGCGCGTTGCGCGGCGAAGTTCCGGTCGGCGCGGTGGTCGTCAGGGCCGAAGAGGTCCTCGCCGAATCGCACAACCGCACGGTGGAACTGGACGATCCGACCGCCCACGCCGAATCCCTGGCGATCCGCGCGGCGGCTCGGAGAGTGGGGGACTGGCGCCTCAACGACTGCACCCTGTACACCACCCTGGAGCCCTGCGCGCAGTGCGCCGGCGCCATCGTGCTCGCCCGCATTCCGCGCCTCGTCTTCGGGGCCCACGACCCCAAGGCGGGCATGGCCGGCAGCCTGGAGAACCTCGTGCAGGATCAGCGCCTCAACCACCGGGTCGAACTGCTCGGCGGCGTCTTGGCCTCCGAGTCCTCCGAGCTTCTGCGGGCCTTCTTTCGCGCGCGCCGGGGCTGAACGCAAAGCCGCCAAGCCTGACGTAACGTCAGGGCTCCGAGGTGGCCGCCTCTCCGATCTCGGGGACCGGGGTGCCGAAGATCCGCAGGCAGATCGCGAGGATCGCCACGCCTGCCAGGAGCGCAACCCAGGTCGGGAGTCCCAGCGAGGTCCCCAGACTGCCCAGAACGAGGCCGACCGCGCCCACCAGCACCGCGTAGGGCAGCTGGGTGCGGACGTGGTCCACGTGATCGCAGGCGGCCGCGGTCGAGGACAGAACGGTGGTGTCCGAGATGGGAGAGCAGTGGTCGCCCCAGATCGCGCCGGCCAGCACCGAGCTGGTGGTCGCCAGCAGGATGCCGTAGACCGAGCCGTCCGCGAAGCCGGTGCCGCCCGCCAGCGAGACGGTGAGCGGAATCACGAGCGGGATCAGGATGGCCATGGTGGTCCACGAGGTCCCTGTCGCGAACGCCATCGCTCCCGACGTGATGAACACGAGCGCCGGGAGGAGGAAGAGGGGCAGGTTGCCGCCCAGCAGCTGGGACACGTATGCGGCCGTGCCGACGTCCTGGGTGACGGCGCCGAGCGACCACGCCAGCGTCAGGATGACCATGGCGATCAGCATGGCCTTGACCCCGCCGAGCCCTGCGTCGATGCACTCCCTGACGTCGAGGAGCCGCTGCGAGATGGACAGCACCGCCGCGACCACGCACCCCGACAGCGAACCCCAGAGGAGGGTCATGAACGGGTCCGCCGCTCCGAACACGTCACGCAGCGACGCATCGGCTCCCACCGCCGCGCGCCCCGAAGTGTAGAGGCCGCCGAGGACCACCAGGACCACCGTCGCGACCGGCAATCCCGCATTCCACCAGCGCTCCGGAACCCCCTCCTTGGAGTTGACGAAGCTCTCGGAGATTTCGGCTGCCGGGCGCGACCCGGGGCGGAGCACGCCGCCGTCCGAGGCCGCGCGCGCCTCCGCGCGGGCCATCGGACCGAAATCGCGGTTCATGTACGAGGTGAGGAGGACGAAGGCGAGGGCGAGCAGGGGGTAGAAGAGATACGGAATGGTCTCGAGGAAGACGGTGTAGGGGCTCAGACCCGCGAGGAACGCGGCGTCGGCGCCGCTGGCTTCGCCGGAGGCCGCATCGAGCCCGCCTGCGATCAGCGACACCTCGTAGCCCACCCACGTCGAGACCGGCACCAGTGCCGCGACGGGGGCCGCGGTCGAGTCCACCAGGTAGGCCAGCTTCTCGCGCGACACCTTGAGCCCGTCGGTGATCGGGCGCATGGTGTTGCCGACGACGAGCGTGTTCGCGTAGTCGTCGAAGAAGATGCCCAGGCCGGCGAGCGAAGTGGCGATCTTGCCGCGGCGGCGGTTGCGCGCCAGCGGTGCGACCGCCCGCACCACCCCCCGCGTGCCCCCGTTGCGGCTGATGATCCCCACCATTCCGCCCAGCATGAGGCTGAACACCACGATCTGTGTATGGCCGCTGTCGGTATTGCTCAGCGCGGGCACCATGTACTGATCGACCAGCCGCCATGTGGCCTGCAGGGGGTTGTAGCCCGCCACGGCCAGTGCACCCAGCCAGATCCCCGCCAGGAGCGCGGTGATGACCTCCTTGAAGACCAGCGCGAGCACGATCGCGATCAGCGGGGGCAGGATCGAGAACCATCCGGGCGCGAAAGGCCGGGAGATCTCCTCGACGGTGTCGCCCGCGCGCACCTGGAGCGGCAGGGCGTCCCGCGCGGCGACCGAGATATCGCCGAATGCGCGGGTCTCGCCGGCGGCCACGGGCCCGGATGCGAGCAGCGCACCGCCCGCGTCGCGGATCTCCACGAGGGAGGAGAAGTCGTCGCCGCCGCGCACGGCCACCGTGAAGGGCACCGAGGCCAGGATCACGGCGGGGGCCTCGACCACCTCCTGGGCGCTTCCCGCCAGCGGGGCCGCGAGGAACACCAGGCCACAGAACAGCCTGAGCGCGGTGCGGATGCGGCAGAAGCTCCTTCCCCCTCCACCTCCAACGGGGACACGGCACCTCCGGCGGGGAAACGGCGCTGCGGGCGAAGACGCGGCTGGTGAGGACATCGGAACTCCGCTTGGGTTCGGGTCAGTGGCGGACGCGGCGGCCCGGCGTTTTCGGTGCCACCCATCATGTTGGCCGAAGGGCCGGAGTGCAATTACCTTTCGTCGGTCTGCGAGGGCAGGCCGGACACACGGACCGGGCATCTCATGGCAGGAGCCGACGACGAAAGGTGACCGCCGCGACACCCACGGTGCTCATGGACGAGGCGGCCGTCAGGCGCGCCATCGGACGCATGGCCCACGAGGTTCTCGAGAAGCTGGGCGGCACGGGGCGCTTGGTCCTGATGGGCATTCAGCGGCGGGGCGTCGACCTGGCCGACATGATCCGCGCGGCGATCGTCGAGGCGGAAGGCGTGGAGGTCGCCACCGGCACCCTCGACATCACGCTGTACCGCGACGACCTCATGGCGCTCGGGCCCAGGCCCGTCGTGGGCGAGACCATGCTGCCGCCCGGAGGGGTGGAGGGGATGGCGGTGGTCCTGGTCGACGACGTGCTCTACACCGGGCGCACGGTGCGGGCGGCACTCAACGAGTTGATGGACTGGGGGCGCCCGGAGCGGATTCTGCTCTGTGTGCTCGTGGACCGTGGGGAGCGGGAGCTGCCGATTCAGGCGGACATCGTGGGGCGGGAGTTTCCGGCGCTCGCGAACCAGCGCGTGGATGTGCTGGTGCCGGAGCGGGACGGTGAGCTGGCCGTGGTGCTGAGCGGGGTGGAGCGGCGGTGACCCGGTCCTCGGCGGCGCTCGGCAAGGACCTGATCGGTCTGGAGCCGCTGAGCCGTCGACAGATCCGGATGATTCTGGACACCGCCGAGCCGTTCAAGGAGATCTCGGAGCGGCGGATCAAGAAGGTGCCGGTGCTCCGGGGGAAGACGATCGTCAATCTCTTCTTCGAGGCGTCGACGCGGACGCGCATCTCGTTCGAGTTCGCGGAAAAGCGGCTGTCCGCGGACACGGTGAACATCGGGGCTGTGGGGTCGTCGGTGTCGAAGGGCGAGACGCTGGTGGACACGGCGCGCAACCTCGAGGCGATGCGTATCGACATGGTCGTCATCCGGCACTGGTCCCCTGGGGCGGCGTCGTTCCTGGCGGCGCGGATTCCGTCGAACGTGATCAACGCCGGGGACGGGGCTCACGAGCACCCGACGCAGGGGCTGCTGGACATCCTGACGCTGCGCGACCACTTCTCCCGGCTGGAAGGGCTGAAGGTCTGCATCGTGGGCGACGTGCTGCACTCCCGCGTGGCGCGCTCCAACATCTTCGGGCTGGTGACGCTGGGGGCGAAGGTCGCGGTTTGCGGCCCCCGCACGCTGATGCCGGCCGGGATCGAGGAGCTCGGCGTGCGCGTTTTCGGGCGCGTCGAGGCGGCGATCGAGTGGGCCGATGCGCTCAACGTGCTGCGGCTTCAGCTGGAGCGGATGCAGGACGGGTTCGTGCCGTCGCTGCGCGAGTACAACCGCGTGTTCGGGATCACCCGGGAGCGGCTGGAATGGGCGCCGCGCGATCTTCTGATCCTGCACCCGGGGCCGATCAACCGGGGGGTGGAGATCGACTCGGACGTGGCCGACGGCCCCCATTCGGTGATCCTCCAGCAGGTGACGAACGGCGTGGCCATTCGGATGGCGGTGCTGTACCTCCTGGCGGGCGGCGCGCCGGACCTGGCCGAGGCGGCCAAGTCCGGGAAGGGGGTGCGGGGGTGAAGC
>VXMI01000171.1 GCA_009841165.1 Gemmatimonadota bacterium
ATCCGGGCCGCCTACCGGGGCGGGCCCGCGTGGGCTGCGGACCCAACATCCGGGGGCCCCCCCGCGCACGGGGGGCAGCATAGCGGGAACCGGGCGGGTGGGCAACCGGCGCCGCCGAGCCACCTTGTCGGCTGTCCCATCCGAGTATGCGCGTGTCCGTGGTCATCCCCGCGGAACCACCGCGCGTCCCGGGCGCGGCCTCAGCCGGGCGCCGGAAGCGTCACGAAGCCAGCGACCGCGAAGTGGTGGTCGAGCGTCAACGCATCACGAATGCCCAACTCGGTCATGACCACGAAGCTGCAGGCATCGGCCAGAGAGAACGGCTGATCGGAGAAGCGTTCGAGCCAGTGGCGGATCGCGTCGTCCTCGCGCTCGGGCGTAATGTGCTCGATCCGGTTCGGGGGCCGCCGGATCGCCTTCAGGAACGCGAGCGCGGCGCCCCGGCCCGCTCGACGAAGCAGCAGGGCATGAGTCTCGGCCACGACCAGGTTGGTGGTCACGATCGGCGCGCCCCGACCGATCCCGTCACGGAGCGTCCGGACCAGCACGGCATGATCCGTGTGCGCGCGGTCGGCAATGGGATACCACGCGCTGGTGTCGACGAAAAGGCCCTTCACTCCGAACCGCGCCCGCCCAGCCGGATCGGGCTCGTCGACCAGGAATCGATTTCGGTGGCGGCCAGGAACCGATCGTGCTCGCGCGCCACGTCGACCCCCGGGTCATCCGCCGTAGACACGATCCCGATGATGTCCAGCGCCGGGTGGCGTTCCGGATCCGAAAGCTGGCCTTCCAGCGCCTCCAGACCCCGCCGCAACACATCGGACTTGGTGGTGTCGAGCTCCGCAGTCAACCGCTCGAGGCGTTCTCGTTCGCGCGGGCGAAGATAGACCTGAACCGGCTCCGAAACTCGCCGTCTCCGTGGCGTATCATCATAATTCATCATGAAATCATGATAATACATCATGTCCGCTTTGCGCGAGTGGCGCCCGGCGGACGGGGTCTGCACCGCGCCACCCTTGCGCTCCCGCGGCGCGCTTCGCCACCATTGTGGACAGTTCGCAGACGGAGGGGCGCTCGGAAGTCCGGTGAAAGTCCGGCGCGGCCCCGCCACTGTAAGGGACACGGAACCCCGGTTCCGCAAGGTCCGCTCAACCGAGCCACTGGGCAGCGATGCCCGGGAAGGCGAGCGCACCCGTCCCGAGCCAGGAGACCTCTCCTCCGTCGCTGGATCAACACCCTCGAGGGAGGGCGTGGTCCCGCGTCCGCGCAGAAGCGTGGATGTTCGGCCGTGCTTCTCCCCGTCCGGAGAAGACGGGGTCGAGTGAAGACCGAGTTCGTGATGGCCATGGTGGCCGCCGCCACCGTCGTGCTGGCCGCCCCGGTGCGCCTGCTGGATGCGCAGGTGGTTGCCACGGTGCAGGTGACGGTGCGCGCGACGGGGGCCGCACGGGATCGGCCCGCCCTGGACGCCGGCATCCGCGGGGCCGCCACCCCCGTGCGGGGCGCCACCGTCGTCGCGCGGGGCGCGGGCCTCGCCGAAGTCACCGACGCGCACGGCGTCGCCGTCCTGCGCGGCATCCCCCCGGGCCGGCACGCGCTCGTCATCTCCGCGCTCGGCTTCCGCGAGGCCAGGATCGAGGTCGAGGCCGTGAACGGGCGGGTCGCGCGTGCGAGCGTCGTGCTCGATCCGGCGCCCGTGACGATCGCGGGGCTGGACGTGCGGGTCGCGTCCCGTGAGGGGATCACCGGGGCCACCGTGCTCGATCCTGCGAACCTGCCTCCGGGCGTCGCCGACCTTGCCGCCGCGCTCGACCGGGTCCCGGGCGCCACGGTCGTGCGGCAGGGCGGTCCTGGCGCCCCCGCGACCGTGCAGCTGCGCGGCTCGGGCGGCGACCAGGTCCTGGTGCTGCTCGACGGAGCGGCGATCAACTCTCCCCTGACCGGGGTGGCCGATCTCAGCACGGTGGATCTCGCGTCGATCGCGCGGATCGTGGTGATCCCAGGAGCACAATCGGCTCGGTATGGACCTCGGGCACTCGGCGGTGTCGTGCTGCTGGAGAGCCGGGATGCCCGGACGGCGAGCGGCGCGGTCACTGCCGGTGCCGGTTCATGGTCCTCCGTCGAGACGAGTGTCAGCGGAGCGCGCGCTTTCCCGTCGGTCTCGCTCTCCGGCGGCGCGCGCTGGCGGAGGTCGGACGGCGCGTTCACCTACGACGTTCCCGACTTCCGCGGCGGGGGCGAGGCGGCCCGCGAGAACGCAGCCTTCTCGCACGCGGGCGGCGACGTGCGCATTGCGGGAAGGGGCGCAGCCAACCGGTCTCTTCGCGTCCATCTCAGCGATATGGAACGCGGCAGTCCCGGCGGGATCGGACAGCCGTCGCTGAGCGGCCGCCAGCATCATCGACGCTGGGGCGTAAGCGCCCGGGTCGAGTCCACCGAGTCCGCAAAACGGGAATCCGCCGGCCTGGGCGGCTCGGCCCGCGCCGACGTGCAGTGGCAGCGCGCGGAGTACGGTGACCCTTCTCCCCCATTCGGCCGGGCATACGAGACACTTACCCGGGTCCGCAGGGCCGAGCTCGCGCTTGAGGGCTGGTGGCGGTCGGGGGACCGCTTGCGGGTCGGGCTGCACGCCACCCGGCTCGACGTCGACTCCAATATCCTGGCCTCGCGCGCGGTCACGCTCGACGAGTTCGGGGCGTGGGCGCGCGCCGGGCACGGGTGGGAGCCGGGGCACGGCGTCCACCTGGACCTCGCCGCCGCCATCCGTGCCGACCGTCACGACCTCGTGGACGGCGTGACCGCTTCCCCCGCCATCGATGCCACCCTGACCCGGGCCGGCCTCACCCTCGAACTCCGCTGGGGCCGCGGCTTCTCGCCCCCCGGACTCGGCGACCTCTTCTTCCAGGAAGGGGTGCTCGTCGAGCCCAACCCCGACCTCAGGCCGGAGCGCATTCGCGGCGAACTCACCGCGACACTCGCGCACGGGTGGTCGCTCGGTGCCGTCAGCGGCGAGGTGCGCGCCACCGCCTACCGCGCCGACATCGACGACATGATCCTCTGGTTCCCGGATCACCGCTTCGTCTGGAGCCCGGACAACCACAACGTTGCGCGCCGCGGCCTGGAAGTGGGCGCCACGGCCGACCTGGACGGATTCGGGCGCACCCACACGGTCACGGCCAACGCCGCCTGGGCCGAGGTCGAGTACACCGGCGCCGCGCTCGACGGCCAGGTCGCCTACCGCCCCCGCTTCACCGCCGACCTGTCGCTCGGCCTGGGGCTGCCTGCGGGGATCACCCTCAGCCCGTCGGCCACACACGTCGGGGAGCGGCGCACCGCACCCGGGACCCCGCTGAACGCGCTGGGCGCCTACACGCTCTTGGATGCCGGGATCGCCATTCCGCTGACGCTCGGCAAGCGCACCGGGCGGCTTGATCTCGCCGTCACCAACCTGCTCGACGAACGCGCCGCGCTGCTCGCCGACTACCCTCTGCCGGGCCGCGGCTGGTCGACTCGAATCCGCATCGGGGCCGGGCGATGAGCGCGGCTCTCCCTTCGCACCGCACAAATACCTGACCACCAACCACTGGAGCGACCTGTCATGATCCACGCCGCCCTCCGTCCCACCAGCCTCCTTGCCCTCCTCGCAATCACCGCCTGTGGCGACGAAGCGCCCACCGAGCCCGTCGGGCCCTCCGCGCCCACCGCCGTCATCACCTCGCCGGCCTCGGGGCTCGCCATCCGCGAGGGAACGCCCGTCGGACTTGCCGGCCGCGCGACCGATCCGCAGGACGGCACGATCGGCGATGCGGCGCTGGCCTGGTCCAGCTCGATCGACGGAGCGCTCGGGACCGGTTCGTCGCTGGAGGTTGCGGCGCCGTCGGTCGGGGTACACACGATCACGCTGACCGCCACGGATTCGGACGGGAACACGGGTGCCGCGTCGGTCTCGGTGCTTGTCGAGGCGCTCGAATTCATCGACGGCACGGCGGACGATGGGGAGATCGGGATCGTGGTCAATTCGCTCGGCAACGCGATCCGCCTGTTTCAGCTCGGCGATGCGGACGAGCGGCGCGACATCGCCCTGGGGGCGTCGAGCGCGGTCACGCCCACGGGGTTGGCCATCCGGGGCGAGACTGCGGTGGTGCCTCTCGGGAACGCCGCTTCAGTGGCCGTCATCGACCTGCGGACCCGGCAGATCGACGGGTTCTTCCTCTTCGAGTCGGGCAACGCGACCGGTTCGGCGTTCGTGGACGAGCGGACGGTCCTGGCGGCGAACCAGGAGACCGACCAGGTGGGCAGATTCATGCTCGAACAGGTCGGCAACGCGATCGGCGACCTGGTTTCGGTCGCGCAGTTCCCGACCGCCATCGTGCCCTGGGTCGATTCCCTCGCCTTCGTCATCTCCGCAAACCTGGACGACAACTACGCCGCAGCCGGCGACGGGGTGGTGACCGCGATTGATCCACGCACCATGACGGCGACGGCCGAGATCGAGACCGGTGGCACCAACCCGCAGTTCGGAGCCATCGGCCCCGACGGAATGCTGTATGTGATGAACACCGGGGACTACGTCACCGCCTCGACCGTGGCGATCATCGATCCGGGTTCGCTTGCGCGGATCGAGTTGGTCGAAGGATTCCCGGCGGGTTCCGGGCACGTGCATGTCTCACAGAGCGGCACGCTCTTCGCATCGGCGTTCTTCACAGGCACTGTGGCGTGGAGTACGGCGACGAAGGCGTTCGTGCGAGACGGCACCAACCCCATCTGTGCGCCTCTGGACGGCGGCGGCTGTCGGGGCGCGTTTGCCGCGCACACGGCAGCGGACGGCGCACTCTACCAGACGTTCTTCGGCAGCCCCTCGGCGGGACTTCCGCCGCAGATCTTCCGCTACGCGCCTGAGACGCTTGTGCTCACCGACAGCATCGACTCCGGCCCGGGGCCGGTAGGGCTGGAGATTCGGAGCTTCCGGTAGGAGGGGCAGTTTGTGCAAGTGCAGAATGTACAAGATAGAACGATCACAATTGTACAAGGTACATGTATCTCTCGGCCATAGCAAAATGCACAAGGGCGACTTGTACGGCGAATTCCACTGAAATGCGGGTAGCGCACAATCCCTGAAGCCCCTAGTGTTGGTTTGTGTTGCGGACCGATCGGTTATCGCCGGGGGGTTTATGCGCGCGGTGAGCACAGGAACCCGTCGCCGGGAACGCCGCAGGAAGCTGCTGCAGCTGTCCTCCGGGGCGTTGGCGTGCACCGTCTGGGTCCAGGCGTGCGGCGGCGACGGAGGCACGCAGCCGCCGGAACCACCACCCGACCCACCGCGTCCCACCACCGTCACGGTCAGCCCGGCGACGAGTCAGCTGACCGCGCTGGGTGGGACCGTCCAGCTCTCGGTCGAGGTGCGAGACCAGAACGGGCAGGTGATGGTGGTGGCGGTGACCTGGTCGAGCAGCAGCACATCGGTTGCGACCGTGGGCACATCGGGTCTGGTGACGGCCGCGGACAACGGAACGGCCACGATCACCGCGACTGCGGGGACGGTCTCGGGAAGCGCGGCGGTAACGGTTGCCCAGCAGGTGAGCTTGGTCGAGGTCGCCCCTACCACCGGCGTCGTGTTGCCGGGCACTACGCTGCAACTCGAGGCGGGAGCGCAGGACGCGAACGGCCATGCGGTCGCCGGCTCCGAGTTCGTATGGGCGTCGAGCGATACCGCGGTGGCGGTCGTGGACTCGACGGGGCTGGTTGCGGGGGTCTCGTTGGGGGAGGTGGAAGTGTCGGCCATGTCGTCCGGGGTGGCCGGACGGGCTCAGCTTGAGGTGGTGGAGCCCGCGCCCACGACGGTGGCCGTCAGCCCGGACACGCTCATGTTCGACGCGCTCGGCGACACTCGGCGACTGGCCGCCCAGGTACGGGACCAGGCCGCTCGGCCGATGCCCGGCGAGGCGGTCGTGTGGAGCGCCAGCGACACGCTGGTCGCAACGGTGGATCCCTCGGGGCTGGTGTCGGCGGTGGGGAACGGGAGCGCGACGGTCACCGCGACTTCAGGGGCGCTCACGAGCGATGCCGCGGTCGAGGTGATGCAGGTGGTGCGCAGGGTGACGCTGTCGCCCCGGGCGGACACGCTGATTCTGGGAGACAGTCTGCGTCTGGCGGCCCAGGCGCTGGACGGCAACGGGCGCGCGGTGGCTGACGCGGCATTCATCTGGTCGTCCAGCGACGCGAACATTGCGGCCGTGGACACCCTGGGCGTGGTGCAGGGCGTGGGCGAAGGGACCGCCGAGATCACCGCGGCGACCGCCACCGTCCGGGAGGTCACCCGGCTCACCGTGTTCAACCCCGACCGGGCGCCGCTGGTGGCGCTCTACCACGCCACGGACGGTCCCACTTGGGTCAAGGCCGACAACTGGCTGACGGACAAGCCGCTTTGGCAGTGGGACGGTGTGGGCACCAACGCCCGCGGCCGGGTCATCTGGGCAGATCTGAGTGGCCAGCGGGACCCCCAGGGCAACTGGACGCGACGTGGCCTCAAGGGCACGATTCCGCCCGCACTCGGTCGCCTCGACAAGCTCGAAAAGCTGTGGCTGTACGGCAACGAGCTCAAGGGCACGATTCCGCCCGCACTCGGTGATCTGGAGAGCCTGGAGGTCCTGGATCTGTCACACAACGAACTGGCCGGTCCGATTCCGCGCGAACTGGGGGATCTGGGCAAGCTGAAGCACCTCCTGCTCCACAACAACTCCCTCGAAGGTGCACTGCCGCCCGAGCTGGGCAGCCTCGCCGAACTGGAGGTTCTGACCATCAACGGTAACGACCTCTCCGGACCGCTTCCGGTGGCGCTCGGTGACCTGGCCAGCCTGGAGAATCTGGGCCTTCACGACAACGAATTTGCCGGCCCCATCCCACCCGAACTGGGCAGCCTGGCGAGCCTGAGGCAACTGTACCTCACCAACAACGAGTTTTCCGGCCCAATCCCCTCGGACCTCGGAAGACTGAGCAATCTGACCCAGCTCTGGCTGGGCGAAAACGACCTTTCCGGTCCAGTCCCTTCCGAACTCGGCAACCTCACGCAGCTCCGGGGTCTGGTGCTCTACGGAAACGAGCTTTCCGGCCCGATTCCGCCGGAACTCGGCAACCTCACCAGGCTGGATCGCCTCATGTTGTCGACGAACAGCTTGACGGGCCCGATTCCGGTCGAATTCGGGCAATTGACCGCACTCGTGACCCTCATACTCCACACCAACGAACTGACCGGCCCGATTCCTTCCACACTCGGGAACCTGGACAAGCTCGCCATCGTCGAACTTCAGAACAACGCCCTGACCGGCAGTATCCCTCCCGAGCTTGGTGGCACCAGCCTCGAGAGACTCGATCTGCGGGAGAACGACCTGACGGGTCCGGTGCCGGCGGAGCTCGGCAACCTGACCGGGTTGAAGCTGCTGCGTCTCGGCAACAACGACCTCTCCGGCCCGATTCCGGCGGAGCTGGGCAATCTCCACGCACTGACCCGTCTGGAGTTCGGCGGGAACACGCTGACCGGCCCGCTGCCGGCCCGACTCGGCGGACTCACAGCCCTGACACACCTGTTGCTCGAAGACAACGATCTCGAGGGCCCCGTGCCCTCCGAGTTCGGCGCCCTGACGGCGCTGCGCGAGTTCAACCTGACGAACAATGCAGGGATGACGGGCATGTTGCCGGCGGGACTGACGACACTCACCCGCCTCAACGTTCTTCTTGCCGGGGGCACGGAGCTGTGCACGCCATCCGAGGCGGAGTTCGAGACGTGGCTGCGCGGCATCTGGAGGCACCGGGTCGGTCGGTGTCCAGAGGCGAGTCCATCAACGGCCTACCTGACGCAGGCGGTGCAGTCGCCCGAGTTCCCGGTCCCGCTCGTCGCGGGTGAAAGTGCGCTGCTCCGCGTATTCGTAACGGCCCGCCAAACCACCCGCGAGGGCATTCCGCCGGTGCGAGCACGGTTCTTCCTGAACGAACGGGAGTCGCATGTGGTGGATGTCAGCGGCAGACGGTCGCCGATCCCCACCAGAGTGGACGAAAGCAGTCTCGGCAGGTCGGCCAACGCCGTGATTCCCGGGCGCGTCATCCGGCCGGGACTCGAGATGGTGATCGAAGTCGATCCCGCCGGAACGCTGGACCCGGGCCTGGGGGTCGCGAAACGGATCCCCGAGACCGGCCGGCTGCGGGTCGATGTCCGCGACATCCCGGCCCTGGAGCTGACCCTGATCCCGTTCATATGGGAGGAGGACCCGGATCCTTCGATCGTCGACCTCATCGGCGACATGGCGGCCGATCCGCAGAACCACGAGATGCTGCACCTGACGCGGACGCTGCTGCCCGTCGCCGCAATCCGCGCCCGCGCGCACGAACCGGTGGTGTTCCCGACGAACGAAGTCGGTGAGATCCTGCGTGCGACACGAGTCATTCGGGTTATGGAGGGTGGCACGGGCTACTACAAGGGCATGATGGCGGGGAACCTCGGAGGGCTCGCGTTCCAACCCGGGTGGTCCAGCTTCTCATCGCCGGATGGGGGAACGCTGGCGCACGAACTCGGCCACAACATGTACCTCCTCCATACGTCCTGCGGCGATGCGCCGAATCCCGATCCCGCCTATCCGCACGAGGAGGGTACGATCGGTGCCTGGGGCTACGATTTCCGCAGGCGTGCGCTCGTTGATCCGTCTACCCCCGATGTCATGGGTTACTGCGGTGAGGAGGAATGGGTCAGCGACTTCTACTTCGGCAACGCGCTGCGGTACCGGCTGAGAGCCGAGGGCGAGCCGGCGGCGGCGGACTCGGGTGCGGCAACGCGGTCGCTGCTCTTGTGGGGCGGCTTGGACGCTGATGGCACGCCGCACCTTGAACCGGCGTTCGTCGTCGATGCTCCACCGGCGCTGCCGGACATTGCGGGCGACCACCGGCTCACGGGACGGACCGCCGACGGCGCCGAACTCTTCTCGCTGAGCTTCGCGATGCCCGAAGTGCTCGATGGTGACGGCAGTTCGTCCTTCGTGTTTGCGGTGCCGGCGCAGCCTCTCTGGGCGGGGGCTCTCGCGAGCATCACGCTCACCGGGCCCGGCGGGTCGGTCGTGCTCGATGGCGACAGCCAGCGCGCGGTGGCCATCGTGCGCAATCCCACCTCGGGACAGGTGCGCGGGTTTCTCCGCGGGGAGCGCGCCGAGGACGCGTTTCAGGTGGCGGCGATGGCCGGGCCGGGGGCCGAACCGACGCTCGAGGTGCTCTTCAGTCGCGGGTTGCCGGGCGCGAGCGGTCCTGGCCGTTAGGTCGGCCGGCGCGCGGTCGCCCGCGAGAACCGCCTGGCCTGCAGAAAGTCGAGCCGCTGCTCGACGGTTTCCTCCCAGCGGAGACCGCCGGCGATCACGTCGAGGCAGTGCACCACGCCCGCGTGGGCCATGAGGAAGTGGTGGCCCGGTGCCATGTCCTGCCACCACGCCGCGACCCTTTCAGCAAACGTTGTGACACTCTCACCCCCCGGGGGGGATCGGGTCTGCCACTCGGCCATCCACTCGTCGATCTCGGCCCGCGGCACGGCGTCCCAGCCTCGCCCCTCCCAATCGCCGTAGGACATCTCGCGCACCCGCTCGTCGATGCGGTGGGGGACCCCGAGCCGCTCCGAAAACAGGGCCGCAGGCTCGCGGCAGCGCAGCGCGTCTGACGACCAGATGGTGCGCGGGGCGAACTCGGCCACGGTGGACGCGATGCGCACGGCTGCCTCGGCGGCGGTCAGGGTCGTGGGCACGTCCATCTGTCCGTAGAAGACGCGTTCGACGGTGACGGGAGCGTGCCGGATGGCCAGGAGGTGGATCACGGGGCGACCCCTGCCACCTGCACGGCGAGGATTGTGAAAAGAATCACAATCTCGTTCACCTGCTCGGCGGCGCCCAGGAAGTCGCCCGTCACGCCGCCCGCCCGGGCGTGGAAGCGCCAGCCGCAGAGGGTGGTGGCTATGAGCATGGCGGTGAATGCGGCGAATGCGGCGGTCGCGTCGATCGAGCCTCCCGCCACGATCACACCCGCGGTCGCCGCCACGCCGATCACGGTCGCGAGCACGCCCTGGGGCACCCCGGCGCGCGTGACCTGTCGGCTCTTTGCCGCTGCGTCGCTTACGTAGGGCATCGCGACCATCAGCCAGACGGGCCCGACCCGCGCAAGGCAGTGCGCGAGGAGCAGGGCAGCGGGCGCGGCGCCTCCCAACTGCGCGAGCAGCACCAGCCGGAACGCGATGGAGACCGCGAGCGCGAGCGCTCCGAAGGCGCCGACCCGAGAGTCCTTGAGGATGACGAAGATCCTCTCGCGGTCGTACGCTCCGCCCAGCGCGTCGGCTGTGTCCGCGAGTCCGTCCTCGTGGAAGGCGCCGGTCAGGAGCGTCGACGCAACAAGCACGGTGATCGCGGCCACCCAGGGCCCCAGCGGCGCAACCAGCCACCACGCGGCCGCGCACACCGAGCCGACCGCCAGCCCCGCCAACGGGAACCACGCCGACGCCCAACGCCACTCCCGGGCCGAGTACGGGAAGCCGCCGACCGGCACACGGGTCATGAAGACGAGAGCGGCGCGTGCGCCCCGGAGAGCGGTCCTCACTTCAGCCGCGTCTCCAGCCCGGAGACCATGAGCACCACCCGGTCTGCGGCGGCGGCGAGGCGCTGATTGGCGATGCCCAACCCATCCTGGTACCATCGCCCCAGCGCGGTGGGCGGATGCACGCTCCACCCAACCTCGTTAGTCACGACGATGAGCACCCCGGTGCGCGCGCCCCGCGCCTCGAGGATCCCGTCGATCTCGGTGGCCATCGCCGCGAGCGCGGCCGCCTCGCTCTTCGCACCCGCGCGCCCGATCGCAATCCCGGCCAGCACGGTCACGCAGTCCAGAACCACCGTATCCGTCCCGGCGGCCAGGATCGCCCCGCCCGCCCGCTCCGGCGCCTCGATGGTGCGCCATCGTGCGGGCCGGTCGCGGCGGTGGGCCTCGATCCTGTCGCGCATCTCCTCGTCAACGGCTTCCGCGGTCGCGATCACCGTCACCGCGTCGCCCCCCCGCGCCAGCGCCTCGTTCTGTGCCCACCGGCTCTTCCCGGAGCGGACGCCCCCCGTTACCACGATGAGTTCCATCATGGACCGGTCTCGCGCAGATCGTCGCCCGGCCCCGAAATCCCCGCCGACTCGAAGGTCGCCATCTCCCTCAGCAGCGCGCCGGCAGCCCGCACGACGGGGATGGCGAGCGCGCACCCGGTCCCCTCGCCCAGCCGCATCTCGAGGTCGAGGAGGGGGGTGAGTCCCAGCGAATCGAGCACCACCGTGTGGCCTGGCTCGGTCGAGCGGTGAGACGCGACCAGGTATGGCGGCAGGCCAGGGCAGAGGCGGCAGGCCGCCAGCGCCGCTGCGGCCGAAATGAACCCGTCCACCAGGACCAGCGCACCCCGCGCCGCCGTGCCGATCATCGCGCCCGCCATCGCGGCGATCTCGAGTCCGCCGATCCGGCGAAGTACCTCGAGCGCGTTATCGCGGGGACCATCCAGACGCGCTACCCGCGCCGCCGCGCGCTCCACCACCTCGCGCTTGCGGGCCAGTCCGCGATCGTCGACCCCGGTGCCGCGGCCCACCACATCGCGCGCTGCAACCCCGGTCAGGCACGCTGTCACCGCCGCTGCCGCCGTGGTGTTCCCGATGCCCATCTCGCCGACGCCGACGATCCGCGCGCCCGCACTCCCCGCCACCTCCAACCCCACAGCCAGCGCGTCCACGACCTCACTTGCCGTCATCGCCGGCCCCACGGACAGATCGCGGGTACCCGCCCTCACCTTCCGGTGCTCGATCCCCGCGAGCCGGCGAACATCCCCCGCCACCCCCACGTCGACCACCCGCACCTCGGCGCCGCACGCCCGTGCAAGCACGTTGATCGCCGCACCGCCCGCGCTGAAGTTCGCGCACATCTGTGCCGTTACCACGGCCGGATACGCCGAAACCCCCCGCGCGACGACCCCGTGATCCGCCGCGAAGACGAAGACCACCGCGTCGTCGAGAGCGGGCGGCGGATCGCCCAGCACGCAGCCGACCTGCAGCGCCAGATCCTCCAGCCGGCCAAGGCTGCCCGGCGGCTTGGTCAGCGCATCCACGTGCGACTGAACCGCAACACGGTCGCCCAACGGGACGGCCGCCGCCACACGGCCGATCGCGTCTTCCAGCAATGCGGCGGATCCGCTCACCAGCGACTCAGCGCACCACCGCCGTCATCTGGATCTCGACACCCAGCCGGCCCACCAGCGGCAGCCCGGCAACCGTAGGCATCGGCGCCCCTTCCGGCATCACCTCTGCGAGCACCCCCGACACGGCTTCCGCGTCGCGGACGTCGGTGAGATAGACCCACACGTCCTCCACGTCGCCGAACCCCAGCCCGGCCGCCTCGAGCGTCGCGCCCAGGCTGGCCAACGTCGCCCGCGCCTCGCCCTCCGCGCCGTCGCCGCGCGCCAGCATCCCCGATAGCCAGACCCGCTCACCCGTCGCGATCGCGGGTGACAGCGGCGAGCGCCCGAGCCGCTGACCCTCGCGCAGCACGACGCGCCGCTCGTCCGACTGCTCGGCCACGCACTGGATCTCGACCAGGAACGCCGGATTCATGAGCCCGCCGCGCACGGCCGCCCGCGCCGGCGGGTCCTCTGCCGTCACGAACTCGCGGTAGGCCGCGTTCATGTCGCCCCAGAGGCGCACATCGTCGAGGAACACCTTGCACGCGACCAGGTCGCCGTAGCCCATGCCGGCCGCCTCCAGGATCATCCCGATGTTGCCGAAGACGCGCCGCGTCTGGGTCTGCACGTCGCCGCCCACCGGCTGATAGGTGTCGGGATCGCGGCTGGTCGCCCCCGCGATGAAGAGCACATCGCCCGTGCGAACGCCCCAGGAATACGGCAGCGCCGGCGACTGCAAGCCCTCCGGCGAGATCACCTCGGTGTCGTCGGGCGTAGCCACGGCCGTGATCTGCACGAGGGCGTCGCGGTCGGGCAGGTCGGCCTCGACCGTGGCGCGCGTCGGGGGGTCGGTGGCGAAATAGCCTCGGTAGACCCCGTTCATCGCCTGGAAGTGGCGGGTGTCCCGAAGGAAGACGTTCATCGCGACGACGTCTTCGTAGCCCAGGCCGTGGGCACGGAGTTGCTCGCCGAGCGCGTCCAGCGTGGCGGCGGTCTGCTCCTCGACGGTCGTCAGGGGCCCGCCATCGCCGGCGGTGGCGGTAACGTTCGAGAAGTAGACCAGCTCGGGTGTCTGGGCGGCGATCTCACCGGACGCGAACTGAATCGCAAGAAGGGAAGCTGCAGCAAGTCCGCGAAGAACGCGGTCAACGTGGTCGTTCATGGCACAGTCGGGAAAAGGGAAAACGGTGCAAGGTCACATCGCTCCCAAGTTAGCCCGACCAGGCCGCGCCCAGACAGGCCGCCCCTCGACTCAGAAGTCGTACCGCACCCTCACCAGCGCCAGCCTCCCCAGCTCCGGTGCGCCCACGAACTCCCGGTGCAGATTGTTCAGCGCGTTGTACACCGTCAGCTCCAGGCGCGCATTGGGCTGGAACGGCAGCTGATAGCCGGTCGTCACGTCCAGGACGTGGTAGGCATCCACCGTGCCGGCGAAGACGCCCGACCTCATCTCGAACCCGTCGGAGAACCGCCAGCGCGCGTCGAACAGAAAGCCTCCGGCGCGGTCGGTGAAGGCGAACCCGAGAGAACCCTTGTGACTGGGGGCGTTCAGCGCCAGGTCGTCGCTCCCGGGGCAGTCCCCGTCGTCATCGAAGTCGAAACACTCCTGGCTCTGGAATGAGTAGCCGGCGGTCAGGCTCAACCGGTCGGAGGCGATGACCTGGGCCGACAGGTCCGTTCCCCAGTAGCTGGCCGAGCCGAAGTTGCGAGAGGCCATCACGATATCCGGCGAGTCGAACTGGTCGGGAGTCACGGCGCCGATCGGCACGGCGGCGAGCCCCGCGGCCAGCTCCGCGATCTGTTCGGAAGTCACGAGCCCCGCCTGAACCAGCGGCCCGAGCCGGCCCGCGAGGAACGCGCCCGTCGAGGCCGGGTCCAGGAAGACGTTGGGGGTCTCGACCTTCAGCGCGCCGATGAAGTTCTCGACGTTGGCGAAGTACACGTCGGCGGCCAGCCTCACGCGGTCCTGGAGCAGCCCCTTGTATCCCGCTTCGATGCTGTTGAACACCGTCGGCACCAGTGCGGGCAGGTCGCCCGGCCCCTGATCGACCGGGAACACCTCGCCGCCCGCGGGACCCAGCGCATCGGTGTTGAGGCGCCGAAACACGGTCCCCAGGGCAGGGTCACCGGGTCGGCTTCCCGGGCCCAGAAGGAAAGACCTCAGAGCCTCGGGGGCGAAGCGGCTGACCAGCGCATCCCAGAACAGCGCCGCGTTGGCAGGCAGCTGGCCCGGCAGGAACGGCGAGTGCATGCAGTGCCCCATGTGTCCACCCTGACAGCGGTCCGAGAAGGTCAGCCCTCCCGCGGGGACCCCCACCGCCCGCAGCGTATACCCGACGCCGGGCGCGATGGGGATCATCCCCGTCGGGATGTCCAGGAACAGCGACGAAGTCCCGGGCGTGGCGAACGCCTGGTTCCAGGTCAGGCGCAGGTTGTGACCCTCGGCGGGGCGCAGGACGAGCGCGGCCCGCGGCGAGACGTTGACGTCGGCCAGACGGTTGTGGTCGTCGACCCTCAGCGCGGCCACCAGGTCCAGCCGATCGCCCAGCCGCGTCTCGGAGTGCAGATAGACGCCCGCCTCGACCAGCAGGTCGTCGTCCTCGTTGCGACCGTAGATCGTGCCCTCGGAGCGGGGCTCGATGCGCTGCCAGTCGAACCCGTAGGTGAAGCGCTGCCGCTGGCCCAGATCGAATCCGTGCTGCAGCTGGGCCGCCATCGTGCGCGACCGGTCGACGATCAGCTCCCCGCTTCGCAGCAGATAGCTGTTGTCGCCCGAATGCGTCTGGTTGAGGAAGAACTGCGCGAACAGCCGGCCCTTCAGAAACCGCGCCTGCGCGTAGCGGTACTGCCAGTCGTGCGTCTGAGAGGACCCCACGGTGGTCAGGTTGATGCTGCTCAGCGAGTTGTTCAGCCCGCCCGAGAGTATGAACTCGCCGTCGTCGGCAAAGCGGTAGTCGGTACGGATGTCGACGAAGTAGCGCTCGTTGAGCGGAGTGCGCACGCCGATGCGCGGGTGCCCCGGGCTGGCTTCGCGGGCCGCCACCTCCCAGGGATCGGTGAACTCCCAGTCGGTTCCCCGCAGATACTGTCCCGAGACCTTCAGGCCGAACCGCTCCGACACCGCGTTGGCGCTCCGGAAGAGCAGTTGGAAGAGCGACCGTTCCCCGCCGGCGAGCGACACCGTGTTCCCCGGCCTGTCGATCGGCGAGGCCGTAATGACGTGCATGACGCCCTCGGCCGCGTTGGGTCCGTAGAGCGCGGCCCCCGGTCCGCGGGCCAGCTCGATCCTCTCGATGTCCATGTCGGTCGTGGGGATCATGTTGATCGCGTTGATCCTCAGCGCGGGGATGCGCGCATACCGGTTGTCCACGATGCTGAGCAACCGGCCCGACGCGACGTTGTTGAATCCCCGCACGACCACATAGCTCTGCGTCAGTCCCGTGGTCGCGAGGTCGACCCCTGGCAGCGTCTTGATGTGATCGGCCGGCGTGCGCGCGATCATCCTCGAGATCTGCTCACCGGTGAGCGTCGAGACGGACGCCGGGGCGTCGAGTTCCTTCTCCTCGCGGCGCGACGCGGTGACCACCAGCGGGTTGAGCGCCAGCGCCCGGGAGCGGAGTTCGATGGTGACGGTCGCCGTTCCCCCCGCCTCTACGCCGACACCATCGATGCGGAGCGTCTCGTAGCCGATCCGCGTGACCACGATGGAGTGGGTGCCCGCCGGCACGGAGACCTCGAAGGCGCCGGACGCGTTGGTGGCGACCGCGCCCGATTGCACCCCGAGCACCTCGACGGTGGCGTCCGACAGCGCCGCGCCGGTCTCCACGTCGGTCACGCGTCCGGTGATCGTGGCCTGCTGGGCGAGGAGGCTCGGTGGGTAGAGCGCCGCCAGGGCCGCAAGTGTGAACAGCTGCAAGGCGACAGTCCTGCTGGGCGTTCTCGACTGTTGTCGCATGGCGGGTGACCGTATGGTGGAATGTGCGATGTCAATTCAGCTTCGGGGGGCCGATAGCCCACCCAAGACAGCACGATAGCTCCAGGGCCCGACATGAGCCAGACGGACGGAGCCCCGAATCGTCGGGAATGACATGTTTAGTTGTCAAAATGTCACCAGTGCTTTACATGCGATGCGTTCTAGCCCCGACTGAAGAACACTCTCTCGGCAAGCCTGCGGAAGAGGTTCCGGGTCAGCAGCCCGGCTTCCAGCGCGCGCGACACGGGCAGATGGTCGAAACTCCACCGGGCCGCGCGCTTCCACGCATGGTTCGGGTACGCGCGGCGAACGACCCGGCCCGGGTCCGGGGCGCTTCCTTCGAGGTGGTCGGCTATGGCGTTGCCTGCGAGCCGGCCCAGCCGGTACGCGTTGTGGATCCCGCCGGCGGTGAGCGGGGACACCATCCCCGCCGCGTCGCCGATGAGCAGGACGCGGTCGGTGTGGAATCGGCGCAGCAGCCCTCCGATGGGAATGACGCCCCCGCGCTTCTCGAGCACCGTCCTCCCCGAAAGTCCGAAGAGCGGGTCGATCCGGCCGATGAAGCGCTGCATGTCGGCCTTGGCACGGCGATGGACCGCGAGCCCGACCTGGGTCACCTTCACGCCGGGAACGACCCAGCCGATGTAACCGGGCGCGCACTCCGGATCGATGAAGCAGTGCAGGCAATCGCCGTCGCCGGGCGCGGGCTCGAACTCCCACTCGACTCCCTTCAGCACCCGGAGGTTGCGGTCGAGGCCGAAGCTCTCGGCCACCCGCGACCGCGCGCCGTCGGCGCCGACGAGGAAGCGGCACGAGACATCGGATTCCTCCAGGTTGAACGCGGTCCCGTTTCTTGCCGCGCCCACGTACTTCTCGCCGAACCTGATTTCGGCCCCCGCGTCCCGGGTCTCGTCGACCAGGTGCCGCATGAGCGAACCGGTGTCGGTCGCCATGAAGAAGTACCGGTCACGGTCCAGCTCGACGAACCGGTGGCTCGGCGTGTAGACCCTCACGCGGCTGATCCTGCGGACCAGCGCGGCGGGGACCGCCCACTCCTCCCAGGCCTCCTTGACCAGAATGCCCGTCGTATGGATGCGCTCACCGGGCCCGGACTGCCGGTCGAGGACCACGACGGAAAGGCCGCGCTCGGCGGCCCGTCGGGCACACGCCAACCCGGCGAATCCGGCGCCGATCACGGCGATGTCGTACTTTGCGGCCATGAGTCGAATGATACTCGCCCAGCCATTCGCAAAGGAACCTCCGCCATGACCGGTCCTCACGGCCCCCGCGTTCTCTCCGCACTGTTTCTGCCGGCGATTCTGCTGCTCGCCACCGCCCCGCTCGCGGCGCAGGAAGCCGACTCGGGATCGGGCGAGCGCCTGGATCCGCCGCCCGGCTACACCCTGCCTCCGGCCCCAGTCACGGACCTCTTCTCCACCGATCCCAACTTCGCGACACTGAACCACATGAGTCCGGACGGCGACCACTTCGTGATCCCCCTCTCGACCGAGCTCTCCACCCTGGAAGAGGTCGGCGAGGAGACCCTCCGTCTCGGCATGCTCGAGCTTCGCGCCCGGACCGACCGGCCGTGGCACCTGGACATCTACGGGTTGTATGGGCTGCGCTTTTACTCGCTCGGTGAGCGCTCGTTCACCGACGTCGAGCTGCCCGACGGCATCCATATCAGCGACCTCATGTGGTCCCCCGACGGGTCACAGCTCGCCTTCCTCGCACACCTGGAAGACGCCACGCAGGTGTGGATCGCCTCGCCCGGCGACGGCTCGGTCCGACCGGCGGGCGACACCCACGTCATCACCACGATCGGGACCTCCTCGCGCGGCCAGGGCTCGGCCCCGTCGAACATGCTGCAGTGGACGCCCTCGGGCTCGCTCGTCACGCTGGCCGCGACTGCAGGCCGGGGCGCGCGCCCACCCCCACCCGCGCTGCCTTCGGGTCCGAAGATCCGCCACACCCGCGGCGAAGCCACGCCAAACCGCACCATGCCGTTCCTGCTGCAGGACGACCACGACGCCGACCTGTTCGAGTACTACACGCGCAGCCAGATCGTCGAGCTGGTTCCGGGCCGGGCCGCGCGTCCGATCGGGGAGCCGGGGATGTACGAGGCCGTGTCGGTGAGCCCCGACGGCCGGCACGTGATCGCCACGCGGATCGCGCGGCCGTTCACCTACATCAACAGCTACACCGGGTTCCCGCGCGTGACCGAGGTGCTGGACGTGGCGACGGGCGCGGTGCTGGCCACGCTCGAAGAGCGCGAGCTGCGGGAAGGGCGGGGCGGCGGGTCACAGGATGGCCCGCGCGCCTGGCGCTGGCGGCCCGACGGGAGCGGGATCTCGTACCTTCATCGCGTGGCTGCGGACGATGACGAGGCCGCGGATGAGGGCGGGCCCCGAGGGGACCGCATCATGCTCCTTCCCCCACCCTTCGGCGACGGAGACGCGATCGAGGTTGCGCGCAGCGAACACCCCGTGAGCGACATTGTCTATTCGGCGGACGGGCGGGACGCGTTCGCCTCGGTCAGTCGGGACGGCGAGGACGGACTGGTGCACTACGCGCTCGATCCGCCGATCAACACGCCGGGCGAGGGGCGGGTTCTGGTGCCGTTCCATGACCCGGGCGACGCACTGACGCTTCCCGGTGAGCTGCTGGCCGCCCGGACCGGCAACGGGATCGAGCACGCCTGGATGTCGTCCGACGGCCAGAGCGCGTACCTGCGCGGCGACGGCTGGAAGGAGGACTTCCGGCCACGGCCCTTCCTGGACCGCCTGTCGATCGCCGACGGCACGACCGAGCGGCTCTTCGAGGGCTCGCGCGACACCTTCGACCAGCCGCTGGTGCCGCTCGACCCGGATCTGCAGCGCATGATCGTCAGCCGGGAGGGGAAGAACACCTTCCCGGACAGCTACCTGTGGACGCGGGGCGGGGACGGCTCCACGGGTGGCGCGATGGAGAACCTGACCCGCAACGTGGACCCGTTTCCCCAGCTGACGGCGGCCAGGCGGATCGACTTCGAGTTCACGCGGCGGGACGGGCTCGAGATCCAGGGGCGGGTGTCGCTGCCCGTCGACTACGTGGACGGGACGAAGGTTCCCGCCATCTTCTGGACCTATCCGCGCGAGTACCGGAGCGAGGACGACTTCGACAACGCGACCATCCGCGCGCGCAACCACAACGCCTACACGCGCCTGACCTGGCTGCGCTGGTCCGACATCTGGCTGACCCAGGGGTACGCGCTGGTGTATCCCGACATCCCCATCGTTGGCGAGAACTACAACGACTACTACATCTCCAACATGGTCGACGGGATGTACGCGGCCATCCGCGCCGTCGACGGTCTCGGTGTGATCGACATGGACCGGATCGGGCACGGAGGGCACAGCTACGGGGCCTTCGCGACCGCCAACTTCCTCGCGCACACGCCCTTCTTCAAGGCCGGGATCGCCGGCAACGGCGCCTACAACCGGTCGCTTACACCGATGGGATTCCAGGCCGAACCGCGCGACATCTGGGAGGCGCCGCACATCTACATGGAGATGTCGCCGTTCTTCAAGGCCGACCAGATCAACACGCCGCTGCTGCTCTACCACGGCGCCGACGACAACAACTCGGGCACGTACCCCGTCCAGTCGCAGCGGTTGATCCAGGCGCTGACCGGGCTCGGCAAGACGGCGGTGCTGTACGAATACCCCTTCGAGTCGCACACGCCCCGCGCGATCGAGACCAACCTCGACATGTGGGCCCGCTGGATCGAGTGGTTCGACCGGTTCGTGAAGGGCGAAGGGGAGGCGAGGCCGGCCGCGACGCCCGAATCCGACTGACGGAGTCGCGCCTTGAACACGAGAATGCGCCTGATCTGTGCGGCGGTGGCGCTGGCGGCGGCCGTCGGCTGTTCACCGGGGCCCGTGGTTGTGGAGGCTCCGCCGGGCCAGGTCAACATCTACCGCGACGACTGGGGCATGGCCCACGTCTACGCCGAGCGAGAGGAGGACGGCTTCTGGGGACTCGGCTACGCCGAAGCCGCCGACCGGCTGTACGGCATCCTCTTCAACTACCTGGCCGTGAGGGGCGAACTCGCCTCGCGCTTCGGCGAAGGACCCACCGACATCGACGGCCGCACGTCGCCTTCGGTGCGAATGGCGGGCACCGGAGAAGGCTTCTACCAGTGGGGCGGGCCCATCGAAGGCCTCGTCCAGCAGGACATTCACGCCAGGCGCTGGCGATACCTGAGCAACGCCCGGGAGAACTTCGCGTCCCTGTCGCCCCAGGTGCAGGCGAACCTGATTGCCTATGTCACCGGCATCCGGCAGTTCATGGACGAGCACCCGAACAAGGTTCCGGCGTGGGCGCCCGAGCTGGAGCCCGCGCTGGTGGCTGCGGTGTCGCGGCAGTTCATCATGTCGGGCGTCGCGATCTGCGATCAGCTCCCTGGCCCCGCCGGCGTCGCAAGTGCGCGTGACGAAGACAGGCGGGCCGGGTTAGCGGCTTCGAACGCTTTCGCACTCGCGCCCGGGCGAACCGAAGCCGGTGCCGTGATCTTCGCCTCCGACTCGCACGGTCCCGTCATATACGGGGCGGGCGCCCTGCTTCTCGGTGCCCGCATCAAGGCCGGGCCGATCGATGCATTCGTGGTCAACTCCGCCGGGGTGCCGATCGGGCTCAAGGGTCATTCGCGTCACTTCGGGTGGGGCATCACCGAAGGCCCGCGCTTTCCGTCCGATTGCATTGCGGTGCCGACCCTGCCGGACGACCCGACGGCGTACACCGTCGACGGCGAGGTCCGGCGCATGATCGTCGAGCCCTACGTCGTCGACGTCGCGGGAGGCGATCCGGTCAGCGGCGAATTCCACTACACGGAGCACAACGGCGTTCTCTCGCCCGTGGTCCGCCGCGAGGGGAATACCGCGTACGTGGTCAGTTCGGCCAACATGGGCCGGGCCGGGGCGGCGGTCGAGCAGTTCCGGGACATGCTCCTGGCCGGTTCATCGGAAGAGCTGGAGCGGGCGCTCGTCAATCGCGACATCTACCCGGCGAACATCATCATGGGCGGCTCCGACGGCTCGATCCGCTACATCCGTCCCGGGCGGACGCCGATCCGGCCGAACGGCGCCGACGGCATGAGCATCGTGAACGGTTCGACCTCGGCGACCGCATGGCTGGGCATCCGGTCCTATGAAGAGCTGCTTCACGTCGTCGATCCGGAGGAGGGCTATCTGAGCAACTCCAACATCAGCCCCGACATGATGTTCGCCGAGCCGAAGATCGACCCGGCCGACTATCCGCCCGACTTCGGATTCCAACCCGGCTTTACCGGCGCGCGCCAGCTGCGCTCCATTCAACTGCTCGAAGGTGACCGGAGATTCTCGTTCGAGGACGCGGTCGCGGCGATCGTGGACGTCCAGGTCCTCGGCCACGACAGGTGGAACCGGGCGTTTGGCGCACTCCGCGAGCGGTTTGCCGGCGAACCGGCGTTCCAGGAGCCGGCCTTTGCCGCGTTCTACGACGAACTGGCCACCTTCGACGGCGATTTCCTGCCGGAATCACGCGGCGCGCTGGCGCATCATCTGGCCCGCAACACACTGCGGGAAACCTACGAAGAGTCCGCCTTTCCGCTCGAGATGGCCGTGCACAACGAAGAGCCCCTGAGCGGCGACCAGCAGGCGACGCTGTTTGCGGCCGCAGTCGCGGCCTACGAACGGCTGAAGGGGCGGCCCGATGGGGCTACCGCCACCTTCGGCGACGTCTACCGGGTCGGCCGCGGCCACGTGCGCGAGCCATCGCGCGGCACCGCCCTGATGACCGGCCAGGGGATGATCTCCTTCTTCCCCTCCGCCTACGCACCCGACGGCGACAGCGGCAGCTACATGTCCGTCGGAGGTGCGCGCTTCCCGTTCATCGTGCAGTTCACCGACCCGATTCGCTCGATGAGCGCCGCGGCCTACGGGGCCAGCGACGACCCGGGATCACCTCACTACAGCGACCAGAGCGTCCTGCGTGGACCCGGTGAGTTGCGTTCCAACTACTTCAATGCCGATGAGCTGGCCGAAGTGGTGCAGTCGTCGGAAACGGTGGAGACGGGGATTGCCATGGCGCCGCTCGGCGCCGAACGGAGGCCACAGTAGGAAAGAGCTCGTCGGCCTCTATGACCAGGAGGCCGTCACCGGAAACGGCGACCCGGTGTACCGGTCGCGGAAGAACCGTCGTTTCCACATAGGAACCCGTAGTCAGATCGTAGCGGTCAAGCGCCCGGTTGTTGACGAGGACAAGCAAGGTGTCCGCGCGCACCGCCAAGTCCTGCGCCGCGGGCGTGGGCCGCACGGGGTAAGACAGCCGCACGTTGCCATTGGGGCGCCTGGTCACGACGACGGCAGGGAAGTCCGAATGCTCAATGTACGGATACGCCCCGCGAGAGGACCGGTCGTCGAACAGGAAAAACCCGTTGCCGAGGGCGAACCCGAAGACCCAGAGATTGCCGTGGGCGCGGGTGACGTTGCCGTAGCGCTGGAGCGGGTGCATATCGCCCAGGGGTTCCCAGGGAGATGAAACAACGGCTACCGGCTCGCCGGCTTCCGAGACGCGCAGCCAGGGCTCGGGCGCCATGCTGTCAAGGATGTATCCGCCGTCGGCGAGCGGTACGATACCGTTTACGGTGCCACTGGCCCCTTGTCCGGGGGCCGGAAGCGGGGTTTCCCGCAACAGGCTTCCCGAACCTGAAATCCAGAGGAGCCTTCGATTGCCGGAATCAGCCAGAACGACCTCTTCGCGGTCATTCACCGCCATTGCCCGGACGTTTCGCAACTCACCGGGGCCTTGCCCCGTTCTCCCCCAGGACCAGACCACCCCGCCGGGCCCAATACGATGGACGCGCTGGCTCCTGCCGTCCAGCACGGCGGCGTCGCCGTTGGAGAACGCGTCCAGGGCGACCGCACTTGCCAGTACCGTGTCACCCGGGCCATAGGTCCAGAGCGTCTCATAGTCGGCCGCCCGCACCGTCCGCTCGCCGCCTGCATCGGGAAAGAGGTTGACGGAAAGGAAACTGCCGGGAGCCCTGGACGCTTCGCACCCCAACGACAAGAGCACGAAGGCAAGAGCAGGTGTCGCAGCAAAGCCCGAGACACTATGGCGCTCAACGATATGTAAGCTACGCATGACAAAATGTCATGTACAGATTACATGACCATCCCCTCAGCAGCCGCACACGATCTCGGTGCCGACCCTCGCGGTTTCGCCGGCCGTGGCGTAGCCGTCGCGCTTCCACCAATCCAGACCACCCATGAGCTCACGGACCTGGAAGCCAAGCGTGAGGAGCTTCAGCGCGGTCTTTGTTGACGCGTTGCAGCCGATCCCGTCGCAGTAGCGCCTCAACAGAGGGACAAATCACGACAGGGAATCGTGTAACTA
>VXMI01000145.1 GCA_009841165.1 Gemmatimonadota bacterium
GGGCCGGAGAGCCCCCTTGGCAGCCCGCGACGTTTAACGTCGCGTCGGCTGGCTTATGACCGGTATCGGGCACAAGCCAGCCATCGCGCCGCTCCCTGCTCTGGAGCGCGTGACGACTCGTCTCCCATAGCTTGGTTTGTCGCGCGGGCACCGATGTACCCGTACGATGGAAATACCCGGTTCCCCGGCGGAACCCCACCGAGGAGCGCCGCCGGAACGGAACCATTCCATTTCCACGCCTTCCGGCGTTGCACAGAAACGGAGCCCGACTCCATGCGCCAGATCGTTTCTCGTTCCGCCGTGCTCCCGCTCCTGCTCTGCTCGTGCGACGGAACCGGGGATGCCGAACCCGTGACCATTGATATCGATCCCGATCAGATGGCTTGGGAGTCTCCGCGCGGCGACCTGTGGGACATCGCCGATGTAATGGAAAAGGACGGCCTCGTTTGGGTGCTAACTTCCGCCGATCCCCTCGTGCATGGATTCCGCGGGGGCATCGAAGCCGTCGCGTTCGGACGGCATGGCGACGGTCCGAACGAGGTGCGTTCGGCATTGGCGCTGGTGGACCGGGGCGCGATGGGGGAGATCACCCTCTGGGACGCGGCGGCGAGGATGCATCGTACCTTCTCGGAGACCGGAACGCTCGTCTCGACTTGGGACGCGGGCCGATTGGGCACGGTTCGGGGGGACATCGACATCGTGACCTTCGGGGATCCCCTGCGCGTCGCCACGACCACGGAGGGCACTGTAAGGTCCGAGTATCGTGAGGCGGTGAGTTCGGCCCCCGATCTATGGACCGGAAGGTTGGCCCGGTTCGATGACGACGGGGGCGTCGAACACGTGGTCGACTTCACGGAGCTCCTCGGCGCGCCTAGCGACGACCGGAGCGCGGGGAGCATTCTCGCGCCCGTGCCTCTTTGGGACGTGTGTCCCGACGACCGGATTGCGCTGCTGGATCCGACCGCCCGACACGTCTACCTGGTCGGAGCAAGCTGGGAGATACGAGACTCCTTGGCCGTGCCGTGGGGAGTGAGGCCCCTGACCCGAGAAGACAGGATGGGGTATCTGCGTGGCCAGATGGAAGCCGAGTTGCAGGGACAGCAGGTCGGCCCGGAGATCCAACCGATGCTGGAGCGCGCGGAGGCGGGAAGCCGGGATCAATTTGCGCCGTCAACCCCGCTCGGCGTCGACCTTCGATGTGCTGCGGGAAGGGTGTGGATTCAGGCATTCGACGGAGATTCTCCTCCGCTGGGGCATGGCCGCCTTTGGTGGACGATTTCCTTGGCGGGTCAGGAACCGGGTTACACGAGAGTGACCCTGCCCGGAAGGTTCAGGCCGTACAGGATATCGGACTCGCGAATGTTGGGAGTCGTGACCGACACGCTGGGCTTGCAGAGGGTCGCCAGCATAGAACTTCCCTCGGCTCTTCGAGCAGACCGGAACCAATGACCTCGCAAGCAGGCACGGCAAACGGCATCGGGACAATGCGGGGAGAAGAACCCCCGGATCGGGGAGCCTTACCGGATCGGCGACGTTGAGTAGCATGCCGCACCGACACTTCCTCGACCTGCGCGAGGCGATTCACGACAGGCTCCGAACCCTTCGGCCTCCATGTTGGGAAGAGCAGATCGAAAAGTACCCTTGGCTTTACGGAGCCCTCGGCGACCCCACCGCCGACGTGATGTTCGTCTGCGAGAATCCGTCGCTGTCAGCGCTCCGGGCGGTCAGAGAGAGCCCTTGGGGCGGCCCGCCTGACTTGGATACCCAATGGACGGGGAACCCCTCCAACCCCCGGGACAAGCGCTTCCGCAAAGTGCTGTGCGACCTCGGGTTGAAGGACGGTGCGATCTGGGAGCCCGGCGGTTGGCACTGTTACATCACGAACGTCATCAAGCAGGCCGCTTTCGTGGGCGATTGGAGGAAAGCCGCCCTGCACGAGAAGCGACGCACGGCTCGCGAGTGGAGCGGGATCCTCCAGATGGAGTTCGACGTGGTACGGCCCGATACCGTGTTCTGTGTCGGCGGCCCCGCGCATGCAACGGTGAAGTGGCTCCAGAACAACGCCGGGCTGGAAGTTCCGGGCGCGATCCACCGCATCTGGCACTATTCCGCCTACCGAAGCGACGAAATGGTGGAGCGGGAGATGCGCAACGGGATCGCGCCGCATCTTTGAGTTGAGTCACAGCGCGGGCACCCGTTCTGCCACGGCTTGAACCGCCGATTCATCCGAGGGTGTCCGGGACCGTCGATCAGCATCCGGTTCGGGAAACACGAACAGATAGGGGAACGGCAATAACCATATGCGATATAACTATCGTAATAGCACCATGTTACAAAATTTACGCCCATCGAGCCATGGATACGCCCCCGGTTCGGATGTAGCCTTCTCGCACTTGCCACTTGGTTGCGGCAGGATCATGTTCCTTACTGGAGGCAAGATGCACGGAATGATGATCGAGCACCTTCGCCGAGGCAGGGGCCACTAGCCAATGGACACCACCATCATCAGCGTACTGGTGACCGGCTTAGGCACTTTCTTGCTGACCGTCACGGCCGTGGCGGCACTGGTGACGCGCAGTATCGGAAACCTGCGAAGTCACATGGACCAGAGAATCGACACCCTGACCCACGCGAATCAGCAGGCCCACGACGCGATCGGCGCGCGAATCGACGCTCAGGGAAGCGAACTCGGCCGACGGATCGACGCTCAGCGGGAACGAATCGACGCTCAGGGAGCCGAACTCGGCCGACGGATCGAGACTCTGGAAATCAGGCTTGCCCGCACCAGCGAGGAAGTGTCGTTCATCAAGGGCCGACTGACAGGGCAACCGGACGTTCAGCCGTAACCGCGAAACACATGCCCGTGCGTCCCGCTCACGCAATCGTGGCTGCTTTAGCCGTGGTGTTCGAACTGACCGTGCCGGAAGCGGAGTAATCGGACCACTCACCCTCTCCCATGCCTTCCGGAGTCGTCCGAGCTAAGATACTCCGCGGTCGCAGCAGGTCGTTCTCCCGCAGCCGGGCGCCGACAACAAGGCGGAAGGCATGACATTCGAAATCGTCTTCGTGCTGGTGGTCGCCGCGGCGGCCCTGGTGCTCTTCGCCATGGACCGGATCCGGCTCGACCAGCTCTCCATGTCGGTTCCGGTGGTGCTCCTGCTGGGCGGGATCATCGGTCCGGCCGAGGCGCTCTCCGGCCTCTCCAGCGAGGCGACGGTGACGGTGGCGGCGATGCTGGTGCTCGGGCTCGGTCTGCGGAAGACGGGGCTGGTGGCGGCTATCGGGATCTGGGCGCGCACGGCACCGCTGGGCGGCAAGACGCTGCGCATGTTCATCCTCTGCCTGCTGGTGGCCTTTCTGTCGCCGTTCCTCAATAACACCGCCGTCGTGATCGTATTCATCCCGGTGTTTGCTGCGCTCGCGGATCAGGCCGGCGAGCCGGTCTCGATGTACCTGATGCCGCTGTCGTTCGTGGCCATCATGGGGGGGACGGTGACGCTCATCGGCACCGCGACCAACCTGGTCGTGCACGGGGAGGCGATCGCGCGCGGTTACGACGAACTGACCATGTTCTCGATCGCGCCGGTCGGGCTCATCTGTCTGGCGGTGGGGATGCTCTACCTCTTCACCGTCGGGCGCCGCTACATGCCCCGCCGGGAGCAGCCGCCGGACCTGTCCAGCCGCTACGGGGTGCGCCGGTTCACGACCGAGTTGAGGGTGGGGCCGAATTCGCCCGCGGCCGGCCGGTCGCTCGCCGAACTGCGGTGGGGAGAGCGTTTCGACGTTGTGATCGTGGGCGTCGAGCGGGCGGGCCGGGTCATTTCCCTGCCGGCGGGCGAGCGCGTGATCGAGGCCGGGGACAGGCTGTTTGCCCAGGGCGCGGCGGCAAACCTGCTCCGCCTGGCCCAGTCGCAGAAGCTGGACACCCCCGAGGGGGGGACACCTCGGGAGGCGAGCGAGAAGGTGGCCGGCGGGCGCATGGTGGAGGTCATCATGGGACCCGGATCGGCGCTCCTGGGCCGGACGCTGAGGGATCTTCACTTCGCCCAGCGCTACGATGTGACGGTGCTAGGGGTGCAGAGCCACGGGACCGCGGTTACCGACCGCATCGCGCAGCTGGAGTTCTCCGTGGGCGACATCCTCCTGGTCCGTGGAGAAGCGGACGCAATGGATCGCCTGGTCGACGAGCCCGGATTCATTCCGATGGCCGAGGTGGACCACCCGGTGGGCAGCAGGCCGCGGGCCGCCTTCGCCGCCGCGATCATGGCCGGGGTGGTCCTGGTCGCCAGCCTCGGCATCTTCCCCATCTCCACGGCGTCGATGGCGGGGGTCGCGCTCATGGTCTTCACGGGTTGCGTCCGCGTGAACGAAATCTACGCCGAGCTCGACTGGCTGGTGGTGTTCGTGATGGCCGGGCTCATCCCGCTCGGGTTGGCAATGGAATCGACGGGCGCGGCGGCCTGGATCGCCTCGGGCATGGTTGGGGCGACCTCCGGGCTCGGTGAGACCGGGATGATCGCGGCGTTCTACCTGCTGACCGCCATCATGACCGCGGTTGTGGCCAACACCGCGACCGCCGTGATGCTCACACCGGTGGCGATCCTCGTCGCCCAGACCGCCGGGCTAAACCCCTATGCCCTCCTGGTGACCGTCATGTTCGGGGCGTCGGCCTCCTTCGTGACCCCGTTCGGCTACAAGACCAACGTGATGATCTACTCGCCGGGCGGATACCGCTTCATGGACTTCGTCAAGGTGGGCGGACCGCTCAACCTCCTTCTGGCGATCGTGGCCTCGATCTGCATCCCCTTCTTCTGGCCCAGTTAAGGTTGACACCGTGATTGAGGTCAGATCACCCGATCCGCGTGCACCTTGAGCTCGGGTCGCACCTGAGACTGTCCAAGAGGATCGAGTAACACTCGTAGACCCTCCCGTCGTGCGAGCTTCATCGCTGGCACGAAATCGGAGTCTCCCGTTACCAGCACGATCGTCGACACCAATCTCTTGAGGGCCAGTGAAGCGATATCGAGACCGATTCGCATGTCTACCCCCTTTTGACGGATCTTGGGAACTATGTCGGAAGCAACTACCGAACTCTTTCCGGCTAGCATGGCCCTTACGGCGGCGCGGCCAAGCTGCCAACCCTGCTGAGCCAGCGTGCCTCGACGGACGGCCACGTCCGGCTGGTTCTCGACTCGGTCGATCAGTTGCGTGTTGCGAGCGAAACTCGCGGTTGACCCAAACACGATCGTCTGTCCCGACAACGGGTGTCTAGCTGTGCCGTTCAGAGGATCAGCCGTGTAGTAGAACGTCCGATACAGTGTGTGACCAGACAGACTTGGGTCGCTCAGGATTCGTGTCACTTCATTCATGATGGCGGCAGGATCAGGGAAAATCCCTAACCGCTGACCGAGCACCTTCTTTACGAACTCACCGTCCAACAGTACCGCGACACGATCGACCAATATCCTTCCCCCGGAAAAAGAAATGGCCCCTACACCACGTGGGGTCGAGACCCGCTTGGATCATTGACGTGGCATAGAGGCCGCTTTGGGATGTGGATACACTATCGAACATGTGTCGGCCTGTGTCAAGACCCTTGGGACGGCAAAGCGATGTTCGGCGCTCATGCCGGGAACGACAGAATCCCGCGGAAGCAGTACGAAGGGCTCAGCGATACCCTGTGTTGGATTACCCTTTTGCTTACCTTTTGGGCGCAATCCGCGGATGGACGCCGAGTTGGGGAGGACGGCGCCAGTTCCGCAGGAAGTAGTGGCGCCGGGGTCGCCAGGACATGACAAGGGCTACTGGGAGGACCGTGGAAACGATGTGCCCGCGATTCGGGGCGAGGGTGCTCTTCCTCCTTTCGGTCTCTTGCATCACCGCTCTGCCATCCGCATCCGCACTCGCGCAGACGAACCAGCTGACCGGACGGGTCAGGTCCGCCGACGGACTGCCGATCGAAGGCGCGGTGGCGGAACTTCATCCGACCGCAGATTCGACGCTGGCGGTCTACACCCTTTCGAACGACCTCGGTTTCTTCGCCTTCCGTGACCTCGAGCCGGGCGCCTACGTGCTGAGCGTGACCCGGATCGGGCTTACGGAGTACCGGGAACAGGTGAGCGTCGAGGCCGGCCCGATGTCCATCGAGGTCGTGTTGAACCCGCAGGCCTTCGAGCTCGAGGGCCTGACCATCGAGGCCGAGCGAAGCCGCGCCAAGACGCGCTTCGAGGAATCCGCCGGGATCACCGTGCAGGAGATCGAGGCCGGCGACCTCAAGTCGATCCCCGTGTTGATCGAGGCGGACCCGCTGCGCGCCGTGGAGGTGCTGCCGGGCGTGACGACGGTGTCGGATTTCTCGGGATCCTACAACGTCCGGGGGGGCTCCGCCGACCAGAACCTGATTCTCCTCGACGAAGTCCCGATCTTCAATCCGTTTCACCTCGGCAACATCTTCTCCGTCTTCAACGCCGACATGGTGGATCGCGTCGAGCTGCAGTCCGGGGGCTTTCCGGCGGAATACGGCGGGCGGGTGTCGTCGGTGTTGACGATCACGAGCGACCCGGGCGACGGGGCCTTCGGGGTGGACGCGGGCGTCAGCCTGCTGGCAACCCGCGTGGCGGTGAAGGGGGCGCTGCCCGAGAGCGCGGCGGAAAGACTGGGGTTCACCGCGACCCGCTGGCGCGCGTCGGCCCGTCGATCCTACATCGACGTGCTCCTCAAGCCGTGGGCCGACTTCCCGTACCACCTGACCGACCTCCAGGGCGTCTTCGAGGCCTGGACGGAGGGCGGAAGCCGGCTCCGGTTCGTCGGGTACAGCGGGCGCGACATCGTCGACCTCTCGGGGATCGCGGACACGCCAATTCCGATTCGGTGGTGGTGGGGCAACGACGCGATCGGCGGTTCGTGGACGCATTCGATGGGCGGAGGCGCGTCGATGGCCGTGCGTGCCGCGTTTTCCCGCTTCGAGTCCGATCTGGCGTTTCCGGAAGTCGACACCGAGTTCCAGACCGGGATCGAGGAGGCGACCTTCCGCGCCGATATCGAACAGCGTCCCGCATGGGCCACGAGTTGGAAGTCGGGCGTGTCGGTGAAGCGGGTCGCCTACGACAACGGACTGGTCGGAGGCGGTTCGACCTTCCTTGACCAGCAGGGCAACGGCCTCGAGGTCGCGGGCTACAGCCAAGCACACTGGAACCCCAATCCGGGCTGGCTGGTGGAGGCCGGTGCTCGCGTCGACTACTGGCAGCCGAACGCGGGGCCGACGGAAACGACGCTGTCGCCGCGCTTCGCCGTGAGACGCTTCCTCCGCGACAGGAATTCGGCGGTGCGGCTCGCCGCAGGCCGGTACAGCCAGTTCATCCACTCCACGCGGGACGAAGAGTTCCCGTTCGGGCTCGACACCTGGATACTGGCAGGCGCCGAGGCGCCGCGCGTCGTATCGGACCAGATCCAGCTGGGCGCCGAGAGTTTCTTCGGCGACGATGACCGGTGGTTCGCCTCCCTGGAGGGCTACTTTCGCAACTTCGACGGGGTGGCCGCCGTCAACGCGGCCGAGGACCCGAACGACGACACCGACGCGCTGGTGGCGGGCAACGGAGACGCGTACGGCGTCGACCTCTTCGTGAAGCGGGACCGGGGCGCCACGACCGGCTGGCTCTCAATCTCATTCCTGAAGACCGTCCGCTCATTTCCGGACACGCGCGTGGGCGTCGATCCCCAGCCCTGGATCACCTATCCGCCGGTCTTCGACCGCCGTTTCGAGGTCGATCTCTCGCTCCGCAGGGAACTCGGCTGGTGGGGACTCGACACGGGCATCAGGCTCAACTTCGGGACGGGTCTGCCGTACACAAAACCGCTCGGCACCTTTCACCTCTATCGCACGCAGTTCGTAACGGGGGCTCTCGGCGTCGAAGACGACAACGCGGTGGTGCTCGGCCCGCGCAACGGCTCGCGCTATCCCGCGCGGCACCGGCTCGACCTCTCGCTCCGGAAGACGGTGACGAAGAGCTGGGGCACGATCACGCCCTACATGAGCATCATCAACGTCTACAACAAGAAGAACGTGCTCTTCTACTTCTTCGACTACCAGGCCTCGCCCCCCACGCGCCAGGGCGTATCGATGATCCCCTTCCTTCCCACGGTGGGCGTCGAGGTGTCGTTCTGATAACGGCCTCGTCGAGCGTGCGGCGGGGACGCCCCCGGCGGGTCCGCCGATTCGACCCCGGCGTGGCGGTGCTGGTCGCGCTGGCCGCAGCCCCGGTTCTCGGGGGATGCGAGCTGACCGAGGTGACCGTCACGGAGTCGGAAGACGTGGTGATCGCGGAGGTGCAGGTGACCATCGACCTGGACGACGCCGGAGGGACATCCCTGTCCGTGTACGCCTATCTCCACCGCACACTCAGCGGGGCGCGGGCCGACGAGGTGGAGGGGGCCGTCGTCCGCGTTTCGGGGGCGTCGAACGCGGCGGTGCACCTCGAGGCGGCGGACAGCGGCGGCGTTTGCCTGGCTCCGTTGTTTGAAGAGGACGACGAGGAGGAGGACGACGATTTCGAACTGGATATCGGCTCGTGCTACCGGGCCACCGTGTCCCCGTCCCCCTTCTCTCCCGGGGAGACGCTCGAACTCGAGATCATCGTCCCCGACGGCCGCACGCTAACCGGGGTCAGTCGGATACCCGACGCCTTCGACTTCATCGGTCTCACCCACGAGGACGGGCAGTGCCGCATCGAGCCCGACACCAACTACCGCTTCAACTGGACGGAGGCCGCCGGCACCTGGTCGTATCTCTCCGACACCTGGATCGAGGGGCTGCCGGAAGCGCTGTCGGGACAGGACGTCGAAGCCCCCGACTCGTTGTACCTGACGGGGTTCGCGATCGGAGAGAAGGACACCGACATCCTCTTTCCGGGAGAATACGGGCTGTTCGACCTCGGCGAAGGGGCCGATGCCGACCTCCTCCGCATTCTCGATGACGGCCTTCCCGGAGGCGCCTCGGCGGAGGTCGCGTTCGCAGCCACCGACCGCAACTGGGTGAACTGGGCCCGGGGCGGGAACTTCAACCCCTCGGGGCTCATCCGCATCCCTTCCGTGTTCGGCGACGGAACCGGCTTCTTCGGCACGGCCACGCTGCGGGTGCTCAACGTCGTGTCGGCCCCTGCCGGCGACGAAACGCCCCCGCTGTGTGGCCCGGCGGCATCTTGAGCAGCTGTTCGCGAAGACGGTTCCTGGAGCGCGGGTCGGCGGCGGCCGCGATCTCCGCCGTTTGGGGCTGCGCGCAGGACGAGCGCCCGCGTCCGGGCGGATCCGGTCCGCCCTCACCGCTCACCGGCCCCCGCCGCCCGCTCGCGACCCCGGGCCCGATGCTGCCGCCCGTCCCGGCGATCCTGCTCACGGTGAACGGCCGCCCCGGCGACCCTGACGAGATCTCGGTGCTGTGGACGTTCGTCGTGAACGGAGACCCGCCCCAGATCGGAGTGAGCGCGGGCCGGGAGCACCAGGCGAGGGAACTCCTCGAGATCCACGACGAGTTCGTGCTGAACGTGCCGGTCGCATCGATGGTCGAGGCATTCGACACCGTCGACATGAACTCCGGGCGTGTAGCCGACAAGTTCGCGCTCGCCGGTCTGACCCGAAGCGCGGCCACCGCGGTCGATGCGCCCACCGTGGAAGAGTCCCCCATCCATTGCGAGTGCCGCACCATCGACTCGCTCGAGGTACCGCCCGAGCGGAAGATCTTCATCGCCGAGGTCGTGGCGACGACAGTCATCGAAGGCGCGGTCGACGACGACGATCGGCTGATCGTGCCCGCTGTCGACTTCTTCGGAATGACCGCCGGGAGCGGCGAGCACTACACGATGGGTAGCCGGGTGGGCAATATCGGGATGACGGCAGGGCGTAGCGACATCAAGTACTGACGCGCCAACCGGCTCGCTGCTCGCGCCGCCTCAATAGCCCAGCACGCCCGGCAGCCACAGCACCACCCCCGGCACCAGCGCGATCACCACCGTCAGCGCCAGCATCAGCGCCAGGTAGGGCCACAGCGGCCGCGCGACCTCGGCGGGCTCGACCCCTCCCACGGAACACGCCACCAGCAGGCTCACCCCCACGGGCGGCAGAAACACCGAGATGCCCTGGGTCGCGACGATGACCACGCCGAAGTGCACCGGATCGATCCCCAGTTCCCTCGCCAGCGGCAGCAGGATCGGGGTCAGCAGAACGACCGCCGGCACGCCCTCCAGAATCGCGCCGAGGAGAAGGAACATGAGGATGACAAGCATCAGGAACCCGGTCTGGCCACCACCCATCGCCACCAGCGACGCTGCCAGCGACTGCGGCGCCTGCATGATTGCCAGCACCCAACCCAGCAGGCGCGCGGCGCCTACGACAAACAGCACCATGCCCGATACCATCGCGGTCTGGACGACCTTCCTCCACAGCTCGGCCGCGGTGAGCGACCGATACACCGGCCCAGCGAGGAACAGCGCATAGGCGACGGCCACCGCGGCCGCCTCGGTGGGCGTGAAGATCCCGAAGCGGATGCCGCCCAGGATCACCACGATCATGAACAGGGGCAACGCCGCGTCGACCGCCGCGTGCCGAACCTCCGCCCACGATGCGCGCTCGGCCGCCGGCCACCCTTCCCGGCGCGCCTGCCACCCGATCTGCGTCATCAGCCCCACGGCGATGAGCAGCGCGGGTGCGATCGAGGCCACGAACAGGGCGCCGATCGAGACGTTGCCGATCACGCCGTAGACCACCATCACGATCGCCGGCGGAATCAGAATCCCCATCCCGCACGCCGCCGAGACGATCGCGGTGGCTCGCGCCCGGCTGTACCCGTTCGCAGTCAGCTGCGGCACCATGATGCCGCCGATCGCGGCCGCGTCCGCCGACGTCGAGCCCGACACACCCGAGAAGAACATCTCGGCCATGACGACCACCTGACCGAGCCCGCCCGGCAGGTGTCCCACGAGCGTCCGCGCGAGTGTCACCAGGCGGCGGCTGATCCCCCCGACGTCCATCAGGAAGCCGGCCAGAATGAAGAGCGGCACGGCGAGCATGGGGAAGGAATCCATCCCCGCGACGATCTGCTGCGGGATGATGACGAGGGGGAGGTCCGCCACCACGATCGCCACCACCGCCGCGATGGCGAGCGCGAAGCCTATCGGCACGGCGGCCATCACAAGCGCGCCGAAGATCCCGACGAGAAGGCCGCCCATCAGCGCGCGTCCTCCCCGACCCACCCCGCCACCATGTGGACCACCATGAGCACCCCGGACACCGGCGCCGCGGCATAGACGAGCGCCACCGGGAGGTTGAGCGCCGCGGAGCGCTCTCCCGCGGTGAGGTCCACCAGCGCGATCCCGGTGCCGATGAGCAGGAACGAGAAGACGAGCACGGCCACCCTGGCGCCCACTTCCACCACCCTCTTCGCGCCTGGCGCCAGCGTCTTCGTGACCTGCTCGAAACGGAAATGGCCGCGGTGCTCCACCGCCAGCGAGGCGCCCAGCAGCGACAGCCAGATGAAGCAGAAGCGCGAGACCTCCTCGCTCCACGGGTTCGGTTGGGCGAAGAGATAGCGCATCAGCACCTGGAGCAGGACCACGGCGGAGACGGTGACCAACAGGCCGCCCGCGGCCCAGGTCTCGAGCGCGACGAGGGCCCGGTTGAGTGAGCGGAATCGCCGTATCACGGGCGCCCTCCCCGCCGGGTGCGCTCCGCCTCCGCCTCCAGGCGTGCGATCAGCGCCTCCCCGTCGGGCAGCCGCTCGGCCAGTTCGTCCCGAATCCGGGGTCGCACGGCGGGACCGAACGGGGTGAGCTCCGGGCGGGAGACCTCGACGCCGTTGGCGCGCATCTGCTCCAGGGCGTCCGCCTCCATCCGGCGCGCGACTTCGCTCTGGTAGGCGAGCGCGTCGGCGGCGGAGCGGTCGACCGTCTCCCGGATGTCACGGGGAAGTGCCTGGTAGAACGGCTCGTTCACCAGGAGGGTGATCGGGTTGTAGGTGATCGACGTGAAGCTGTAGAACTTCGCCACCTCGTGGAGCCGGCTGCTCACTAATCCGACCGCGTTCGCCTCGCCGCCGTCGATCACGCCCTGCTGGAGCGCCGAGTAGACCTCGCCGTAGTTCATCGGGGTCGCCTGGACGCCGAGCGCGGAATAGGCCGCCAGATACGTCGCGTTCTGCAGGACCCGGAGCTTGAGGTGGGCGAGGTCCCCGGGTGCCTCGACCGGTCGGCGCCTGTTGTAGACGTGACGGAACCCGTAGTCGAGGAAGCCGAGCGAGCGGACTCCGGTGCGCTCGAGAAGGAGGCCACGCCACCAGTCCCCCATGCGGCCGTTCATCACCGCGAGCCCGTGGTCCCGGGTCTCGAAGAGAAAGGGGAGGTCGAAGATCTGCGTCTCGGGCACCCAGGCGGAAAGCACGGGCGTACCCGTGATGGCCATGTGAACCGCGCCGACCTGGATCTGTTCGAAGGCCACGCGCTCGCCGCCGAGTTGTCCCGACGGATAGATAGCGACGCGGAACCGCCCGTCGGTGCGCTCGAGCATGAGGTCCCGGAAGCGCTCCGCCATGAGGTGGAATTCCGAGCCGGTCGACAGCACATGGGAGAAGCGGACTTCCCAGGTGGGCAGACCGGAATCGGCGGATTCGGGGGCGCGGCAAGACGCCGCCAGAAGCACCGCAACGATTGTCAGGCCGAATCCGCCACGGACCCGGGCAACCCGCGCGGTCACGAGCCGTGACGTCCGTCTATGTACTGTAAACACGACATAATGTAATGTCTACTTTACATTTCACCTTCACCAGATCGTCTGGCCACCGTCGACAAACACCGAGGCACCGGTCATGAGCCGGGCCTCCTCGTTCGCAGCGAGGAACACCACCGCACCCACTACGTCGGCCGGGGCGCCGATGAGCCCGAGCGGGATGCGGGCCAGGCGGCCCTCGCGAAATGCGTCCTGCGCGATGTCGGCCCGGTTGATATCGGTCTCGATCAAGCCCGGAGCGACGGCATTCACCCGAATGTTGTGGGAAGCGAGTTCGAGCGCCATCTCCTTGGTCAGCATCCCGACCCCGGCCTTCGACACGCAGTAGTGGGCAAGGTTGGGGCCGGCCACCGCCTGCCCCGCCGACGACACGTTGACGATCGCGCCCCGAGTCCCAGTCGCGACCATGCGGCGCGCCACCGCCTGACCCACCAGGAAGTACCCCTTGAGGTTCACGTCGAGGATAGCGTCCCACTCCTCCTCGCCGATCTCGAGAAAGGGCGTGCGCTTCAGGATCCCCGCGTTGTTCACGAGGATGTCGAGTCCGCCCAGAAAGTCGTCCGCTTCGGCAACGAAGCGCTCCACATCCGGCCGCGAACTCGTGGAGCCCTGCACGGCGACCGTACGCCGCCCCATCTGCTCGATCTCGCGGACCGCGCTCCCGGCGTCGCCCCGGCTGTTCCGGTAGTTGACCGCCACGTCCGCTCCCTCGCGGGCAAGTCCCAGAGCGATGGCCCGGCCGATGCCCCGCGACCCGCCGGTGACGAGAGCGCGCTTGCCCTCAAGACGCATGCTCAGTCCAGGTCGAAGCGGTCCAGGTTCATCACCTTGTTCCACGCCGCCACGAAGTCCCGCACGAAGGCCTCCTGCCCGTCGTCGCAGGCGTAGATCTCGGCGAGCGCCCGCAGCTCGGAGTTGGAACCGAAGACGAGGTCGACGCTGGTGCCCGTCCACCTCACCTCGCCCGTCCCGCGATCACGTCCCACAAAGCGGTCGCCGGCGTCCGTGGAAGCCTGCCATTCGACGCCCATGTCGAGCAGGTTCACGAAGAAGTCGTTGGTCAGCGTCCCTGGACGGTCCGTGAAGACACCCAGTTCCGACTGCCCGAAGTTGGCGCTCAGGACGCGCAGGCCACCCACCAGCACCGTCATCTCGGAAGCGGTCAGGGTCAGCAGGTCCGCCCGGTCCACCAGCTGCTCCGCCGCCGGCCGCCCGTTACCGCTGCCGCTGAAGTTGCGGAACCCGTCCGACTTCGGCTCGAGCACGGCGAACGACTCGGCGTCGGTCTGGTCCTGCGACGCGTCCGTGCGCCCGGGCGCGAACGGCACCTGCACATCGTGCCCGGCGTCCCTTGCCGCCTGCTCGACGGCCGCACACCCGCCCAGCACGATCAGGTCGGCGAGCGAGACCCGCTTTCCCCCGCTCTGCGCACCGTTGAAGTCCTCCCGGATTCCTTCCATGACCCCGAGCACCTTCGCCAGTTCGGCGGGCTCGTTGACGTCCCAGCCGTTTTGCGGCGCGAGCCGGATGCGTGCCCCGTTGGCCCCGCCGCGCATGTCGGTTCCGCGGAAGGTCGACGCAGACGCCCAGGCTGTCGCGACCAGCTGTGAGATCGACAGCCCCGATGCAAGCACCCTTTCCTTCAGACCGGCGATGGCCGCGGCGTCGACCAGGTCGTGATCGACCGCGGGCACCGGATCCTGCCACACCTGCTGCTCGTCGGGCACCATTGACCCGAGGTAGCGTGCGATGGGCCCCATGTCGCGGTGGGTCAGCTTGTACCAGGCGCGCGCGAAGGCGTCCGCCAGTTCGTCGGGGTTCTCCATGAAGCGCTTGGCGATGGCCGCATACTCGGGGTCCATCCTGAGGGAGAGGTCGGTCGTCAGCATCATGGGCGCGTGCGTCTTCGACGGGTCGTGCGCATCGGGCACGGTGCCCACGCCGGCGCCGTCCTTCGGGGCCCACTGTGCCGCGCCGGCGGGACTCTTCACCTGCTCCCACTCGTAGCCGTGCAGGTTTTCCAGGAAGTTGTTGTCCCACTTCACCGGGTTGGTCGTCCACGCGCCCTCGATCCCGCTGGTGACCGAATCGCCGGCCTTGCCGGTGCCGTAGCTGGTCTTCCAGCCGAGACCCTGCTCCTCCAGGTCCGCGCCCTCCGGCTCGGGACCGACGTACCGGCCCGCGTCGGCGGCTCCGTGCGCCTTGCCGAAGGTGTGCCCGCCGACGATGAGCGCGACGGTCTCGTCGTCGTTCATCGCCATGCGGCGGAAGGTCTCGCGAATGTCCCTCGCCGCCGCGAGCGGATCCGGCTTGCCGTTGGGCCCCTCCGGGTTCACGTAGATCAGCCCCATCTGGACCGCGCCGAAGGGCTCGTCGAGTTCGCGATCACCGCGGTAGCGCTCGTCTCCGAGCCACGTTTCCTCGGCTCCCCAGTCGATGTCCTCCGGCTCCCACACGTCCTCGCGCCCGCCGCCGAAGCCGAGGGTCCTGAAGCCCATCGACTCCAGGGCGCAGTTTCCGGCGAAGATCATCAGGTCGGCCCACGAGAGTTTGCGGCCGTACTTCTGCTTGATCGGCCAGAGCAGCCGCCGAGCCTTGTCGAGGTGGGCGTTGTCGGGCCAGCTGTTGAGGGGCGCGAAGCGCTGGGTGCCGGCGCCTCCGCCCCCGCGGCCGTCGCTGATCCGGTAGGTGCCCGCGCTGTGCCAGGCCATCCGGATGAAGAGCGGCCCGTAGTGGCCGTAGTCGGCAGGCCACCAGTCCTGCGACGTGGTCATCAGCTCGAAGAGATCCTTCTTCAGGGCGTCCAGGTCGAGCGACTTGAACTCCGTGGCGTAGTCGAAGTCCTCGCCCATTGGATCCGCCGAGCGGGCATGGCGTTGAAGAGCCTTCAGGCTCAACTGGTTCGGCCACCAGTCCTTATTCGTGGTGTGCATCTCGTGTCTTCCTCGCGGGTGAACTGAGCCTGTCGTCGTGGGGTGGTGTCCCACGTCCGGTGATTCCGGCGCGCTTGGACTCTAAAGTATCGCGCGCGGCAGGTCCATTCCCGTCGTGGAGCGATCCACGAGGTCCTCACCCGTGACGTCAGTACGGGCCGTATCGCCCAGGGTCGGCGGGTCCCGCCGCGACAGCTGCGTCCGGCATTCGCGCGACGGCGGTTTGGCGAACCGGCGAGTCGTTGGGATCGGGCAACGAGTCCACGTCGGAGCCCTCGGCGATGACCGAGAGCCTGCTTCCGCACCGGTAGCACCTGGGCGCCATCGCCAATCGGTCCAGCCGCTTCTTCACGCACGGAATCCTGTTGGCGCATTCGGGGTTTTCACAGTGCCAGCGATCCAGGATTGCTCCTTCCTCGGGACGGTCCGAGTCGCCGATGCGCGGCGGGACTGCTGAGGTGACTTGGTTCATGTGTCAATCCACATGCGGATACCGGGAATCTCCGCGTACGACCTCACGGGCTTCACGAAACCCGAAGGCGGTGGTCGTATCTGCTTGTTGCGTGAATCACGATACCATCATGCGTTGCAATCCATGCATCGCGCAATGATCATGATGATGAATCCATGATGACACACGGGAATTCGGTACAGATCGGGATCGCCGGGGACCGCCGCTGAAACCCCGACGGCGTCACCGCCGTAGCGTACGGTCTGGCTGCAGGTAGGACCTTCAATCGGACACACGGCAACGCGATGAGACCAGGATCATTCAACGTCCCCACAGGCTGGGCGGACCGGCGCGCGACGCGCGGCACTCCGCCGGTCGGGAGCATTGCGTCCGTTGCCGTGGTCTTCGCGCAAGACCGGGCCGCGGCCGCGGCCAGGGAGAGAGCGCCATAGAACGGTAGATCGACCTCGACGGATTCGAATCGGCCCGCCGGCGCTCTCGACGCCGGCGGGCCGATTCCTTTTTCCCTCCATCAACCCGACCAGGAACCATGTCCGAAAAATCGCAGGACACACGAATCATCGAACGCTACACGGACCAGCCGACGCGAATGCCGATCGAGCTGCGACGCCGGATCGAAGCCCGCTGGGCAGGGAAACCGGTCCAGCTCTATGCCATGGCCGACCTGAATGAATCGCTGTCGCTCAGCGAGCGGTGGTTCGCCATCGGTCCCTCGCATGCAGCGGTCGCGGGGCGCCGGGACGACGGGTCATGGCGGATCGACTCCTTCGAGCGCCGCGACATCGAGGCGGTGCGCGAGTTGCCGGGGCTGAGCAGCACTTCCCTCGTCGTGCTGGGAACTCCGGGTGAGCCCCCTCTGGCGTCCCTCCGCTACACGCATCGGCAGCGGCGGGCCATGGAGAATGTGCGCTTTGTGCTCGAGGAGCATATCGAGGGGCGACAGCCGGCCCCCAGCGACGCCGACCTGGAATACGAGCGCGCCATCGCCGGTCCCGTGCGTGAAGCGCAGGCCCTGGTCGGTGGCACGCCACGGGCAGTGCTGTGGCGACTCCTTGGCTACCTGCGCCCCTACCGCAGACGGATGCTCGCGGGCTTCGCGGCGGCGATGACCATCACCGGTGTCAGCCTCGTGCCTCCGTACCTGGCCGGCTACCTGATCGACGACGTGGTTAGGCCGATCCGGGAGGGTTCGCTTCCGCTTTCGCAGGGGCTTCGCACCGCGTGGGCCGCGGTGATCCTGATGGCGGCCGCGTATCTGGTGCGCCAGGTCGCCGCGCATGTGCGGCTACGGCAGATGAGCGTGCTTGGCGAGTTTGTCGCCCGCGACCTCAGAACCGAGTTGTACGAGCACCTGCAACGGCTGAGCCTGAGCTTCTACTCACGCAAGAAAACGGGCGGCCTGATTACGCGGGTAAGCTCGGATACGGACCGGCTGTGGGAGTTCCTGGCGTTCGGCATCGTCGACGTGTCGCTCTCGGCCGTGATGCTCGTGGGGCTGAGTACCGTCCTTCTGAGCCTGGACTGGCGGCTGGGGCTGGTCATGATCCTGCCGGTTCCGCTGTTGTGCTGGTCCATCTTCCGGCACGGGGAGCGCATCCACCGGCTCTTCGCGCGCGCCTGGCGCAAGTGGTCCGGGCTGACCGACATCCTCTCGGACACGATACCGGGGATGCGGGTCGTCAAGGCATTCAACCAGGAGGAGCGCGAGAAGCGGCGCTTCGATGCCAGCAACGACGCCGCGATGGGCGAGTTCAACCGGATCCACCGCGTCTGGACCTTCTTCTGGCCGACGCTGATGCTCGGGGTCCACGCCATGACGATGGCCGTCTGGGCCCTGGCGGTTCCCCGGCTGCTCGGTACCGCCGACGGGTCCGACAGCCTGACGGCGGGCACGTTCGTGTCGTTCCTGCTCTACATGACAATGTACGTGCAGCCTATCGAGGTAATCGGACAGATGGCGCGCGTGATGAACCGTGCAACCAGTTCGGCGCACCGGGTGTTCGAGGTCCTCGACACGGAGCCCGAGGTGCGCGACGTGGCTCGGCCGCGGCGGCTTGAGCGCATGCGCGGCGCGGTGGCGTTCGAATCGGTGACATTCGGCTATGACGGGGTCAAACAGGTGCTGAAGTGGATCTCCTTCTCGGTGGCGCAGGGCGAGATGATCGGACTTGTGGGGCCCTCCGGCGGCGGCAAGACGACGGTGACGAACCTCATCGCGCGGTTCTACGACCCGACCGGCGGACGGATCCTCGTCGACGGCATCGACCTGCGGACGCTCGAAGCGGGCCACTACCGCCGGCAGTTGGGGATCGTGCTTCAGGATCCGTACCTGTTCCATGGGTCGATCCTGGAGAACATCCGCTACGGCCACCCGGACGCATCGCTGGATTCGGTGGTGCAGGCGGCACGCGCGGCCAACGCCCACGACTTCGTGTGTCGGCTCCCGATGGGCTACGAGACCGTGGTCGGCGAGCGGGGGCAGACGCTTTCGGGGGGTGAGCGCCAGCGCGTCTCGATCGCAAGGGCGATCCTGCACGACCCGAAGATCCTGATCCTGGACGAGGCCACCTCGGCCGTGGACACGGAGACCGAACGCAAGATTCAGGAAGCCATCGACAGGCTGGTGTCGGGACGGACGGTGTTCGCCATCGCACACCGCCTGTCAACGCTGGCACGCGCCGACCGGATCTTCGTGATGAAGAGCGGCCACCTTGTCGAAGCCGGCACACAGACCGATCTGCTGGCGCTCGAAAACGGGGTCTACAGAAGGCTTTACGAGTTGCAGCGGCAACCGCTGAAAGGAGGAATGACATGAGCAGGAAACCCGGTCGATTGAGGCTGTGGCATGGGAGGGACGGACAGCTGTGGGCGGAACGCTGCGAGCGCATGTCGCCCGTGGTCGTTCACAGGTGTTTCCCGTGGTCGGCGCCGTCGTGCCACATCTCGCTGAGGGATCCGGACGAAGAGGAGTTCGCCCACGTCCGCGACCTGTCGCTGCTCGACGCGCGATCGCGCACGGCGTTGCTCGAAACCCTAGCCGTCGCCGGGTTCGTTCTCGAGATCACGGCCATTGAGGAGGTGGCCGAAGAGGTCGAGATACGACGCTGGGTGGTGCAGACCAAGCAAGGCCCCCGCCGATTCCAGACGCGCCTGGACGAGTGGCCTGCCGACGTTGCAGGTGGAGGTGTCCTCATTCGGGACGTTGCCGGGGATCTATACCACGTGCCCGACCCCGGGGCGCTCGATGAGGCCAGCCGGGGTTGGCTGTGGACGTACGCGGGGTGACGATCCGGGTGTTTCGGTCAGCCGGACAACGGCTGGCCGGGCATCCGGTAGCCCACGCCGCGCTCGTTGCAGATGTACCGCGGGTTGGCCGCGTCGTCACCCAGCTTGCGGCGCAACCGCTTCACGACGGCTCGTACGAGCTTGGGGTCGGGGGACCCGCGATCCCGTCGACTCCATGCCTGGCGGAGCAGAGACTCGTGCGTAAGCACACGTCCCGCGCTGACCGAGAGGACGCGGAGCAGCTCGTATTCGATGGGCGTGAGCTGCACCGGCTGGCCGGCCACCGTGACCCGGCGCTGGTCGTATCGGATGGTCAGTTCCCCGAGCACGAATGGCTCGGGTCCGGCGCTTCGACGGAGAGCAGCCCGCACGCGAGCCGCCAGCTCTGCCGGAGAGAACGGCTTGACGATGTAGTCGGCCGCACCGGCATCGAGCGCTCTGACAATCGTCTCGTCCCTGCCGTAGGCGGAGATGAAGATCACCGGCAGGTCGGTCAGCTCGGGAACCTGTTCCATAAGCGCAATTCCGTCGCCACCCGGCAGGAGCAGGTCCAGCAGCACCAGCGCCGGCTCATGCATCCTGATCAGGTCGGCCACCTCCTCCGGATCTCCGGTCAGGATCGGGGCGTAGCCCGCCTCGGTGAGCGCGTCCCGCGCGTAGTGCAGCATCTGCGGGTCATCGTCGACCACGAGGATGCGCGTCTTCTCGTCGCCCCCGCGAGCGAGCTTCCGAGCGGCCCGGGCCGGACCCGCGGCAACTGTTGCCAGTTCCTCGGCAACCGGCACCGTAAAGGTGAATCGAGTCCCTTGCCCTGGACCCCCGCTTTCGGCCCAGATGCGGCCGCCGTGCGCCTCCACCAGCCCCTTGCAGATGGCGAGACCCAGGCCGGCACCGCTGGAACCGCGGGCACGGTCGCCACCGGTCGGTGCGGAATACTTGCGGAACAGGTCCGGCAGCCGGTCCGGCGCCACGCCACGACCCTGGTCGATCACCGAGATCGCCACATGCACCCCGTCCCGCGCCGCGCTGACGCGGATGGGTGACGTTTCGGGCGAGTTCTTGGCCGCGTTGGACAGGAGGTTGGTGAGGACCTGGACGATGCGTGCGCGGTCGGCCATCACGCGCGGCAGGTCCTCCGGGAGATCGATGGTCAGAGCGTGACCGCGCGCGCCGCTCACGAACGTGCTCCGCGCCTGGTCGACCAGGGAGAAAACCTCGACCGCCTCGGGCGACACCGACAATGTGCCCGTCACGATGCGCCCATGGTCGAGCAGGTCGGCGATCAGGCCCCGCATTCGGTCGGCCTGCTCGTCAATGACCCGGAAGAACTGCAGCATCTCGGCCGGGTCCGGTGCCGGCGAAGCGCCGAGCACGGTGGCCGTCGAACCCTTGATCGAGATGAGCGGCGTGCGCAGCTCATGGCTCACGATCCCGAGGAACTCGGCGCGCATCCGCTCGAGCTCCGCCAGCGGGGCCAGATCCTGAAGCGTTACAACCACCCGCTCGACGGCTCCGTCCGCGGCCAGGATCGGCGTTGAGTTGACGAGCGTCGTCACGCTCCGGCCGTCAGGGACCGAGAGTGTCATCTCCTCGGCACGCACCGTCTCGGCGCGACTCAGCAACTGCGCGAGGGGGATCTCCGCCAGGGCGACCTCACGCCCGTCGGCGCGGTGGCAGGTGATCAGCGCCAGCAGTTCCTCGGTGGAGTGTCCGGGCATGCTCAGCCCCTCGACGATCCGCCGCGCCTCACGATTGAAGGACAGGGGCTCGCCGCTCCCGCCGTCGAAGACGACGACTCCCACCGGCGAAGTCTCGATGAGCGTCTCCAGATCGGCCCGCGCCCGCTGCTCGTCGCGGTGCGCGCGGGCGTTGGCGATTGCGGTCGCGGCCTGGGATGCGAAGAGCATCAGCACCTCTTCGTCGGCGCCCGTGAACTCGTGGCCGCCTCCCTTCTCGGCGAGGAAGAAGTTCCCGACCAGGACGTCCCCATGCTTCATCGGCGCTGCCTGAAGCGTCTTCGACCGCATCAGGTCTGTCGAAAACCCCAGCGCCCGGACGTAGGCCGGCAGGTCCGCGAGCCGAAGGGGCGCGGCCAGATCCCGGAAATGTGCGAAGAGCCGGGGTCCGTCCGGCCAGGCCATCATCTCGTTCTTTTCGGCAGGTGTGAAGCCGGAACTGACGAAATCCTCAACACTCGCGGTGCCATCGACGGTGACGATAAGGCCGAAGCGCGCCCCGGTCAGTGCGCGGGCGCTGTCCACGACCTCCTGCAGGACAGTCTCGAGGTCCAGGCTGCCGCTGATGCGCAGCACGGCATCACTGAGCCTCGTGACTCGCTCTTCCAGCGCCTCGATCTGTCGTTGCAACCCGGTCGAACTGTCGTTCATTGCTCCACTTCCCGTCGGCGATCATGCGGGCGGCGAAACAATGTATAGCACGGGAGTGATCGCCCAGGTAGCGCGGATCAGACGTCACGAGCAGCCGCCAGCCGCGCACTGCCACGTTGTCTCCCGGGTCCTGCGCGCCGGAACCCATGGACAGGAGCCGGGGCATGTGGCCGGTGGCCGGCGCGAGGTGCCGGTTTCAGGCGGTTGCAGAGCTTGTTTGTGACGGTATTGTCGTATTAAATGGGTTACAAGATACCTTAACTATCGTTTTGGTTTGCGCAAGTACAATATTGCTATCGCGTTGATATGGAGACCGATTTCTGATCGGGGTCCACCCTCCGAAAGGAGTCACTCGATCTGCGAGGTGCGGCAGCTTACGGCGGCGGCAATACTCCCGTAGCGCCACCGCCGGAGCCCCGGAAGGGTTCCGTGACGGGGATGTCCATCACCCAATCGTCCGGGCGACACGGAACCCGGCGTCGAATTGGTCCGGGCCCCACCTGCTGAAGCGGAGCGCAGAACGGAAGGTCACCGGAAAGTTGCGCCAGGAGCCGCCGCGCAGGACACGATAGACGCAGTCTTCGACATCCAACGACCTGCCGTCCCATGCACTGCCGTCCGCTGGGGCGCCGACATAGTCACCGTAGTAGCAATCATCCACCCACTCCCACACATTGCCCACCATGTCGTACAGGCCGAACCCGTTCGGCCGATACGAGCCTACAACGGCGGGGCGATCGCCATCCGGGCCATTCGGCCGGGTTCGGCAGCTGGCGTACCAGGCGGTCGCTTCACTCAGGTGCGCGTGCTCGCACAGGGTGCGCGGCGCCCCGAATCGTCCCGGCATCCCCGCGACCGAATAGGGCGTGGTAGTCCCCGCCCGCGCTGCGTATTCCCACTCCGCTTCGCTCAGCAAGCGGTAGTGCTCTCCGGTCTGCGCCGACAGCCAGTCCGCGTACGCCCAGGCGTCCTCCCAACTGACGTTGACGATCGGGAACCTTCCACCGCCCCATCCGTTGCCGTCCGACTCGTATTCGTTGCATCCGCCCGTCCGCACGCACTCGTCCCATTCGTCGAAGGTGACTTCGTACATTCCGACCGCGAACGAATAGTCGATGGTGACCTGGTGCTGCGGCTTCTCGTCCACATGCGCGGCCGCTTCGGACTCCGGCGCACCCATCATGAAGCTGCCGGCGGGAACGACCACCATCTGAGGGCAGACATCGCAGTCACGGAACACCTCGCCCGGCACTTGCGCCTCGACTGCCAGTGTACCGCCGCAGATCGGAACGGCCAAAGCAGGCGCCAACGCCTTGAAGGCGCGCCTTCGGCTAAGCTGCAGGCCTTTCTTCATGCACCGCTCGCATCCACATGCACACTATCGTCACCGATTCGTCCACATCCTGGCGTGCCAATGTGTCCTGTCGTCGGCATCACTGTGGCTGCTCGATGTCAGTTTCATTGTATGGATGTAGCGAGTTCGTTGGCAAGAGATCGCCAGGCGACTGTCGAGAGCAAATGATATGTCCGCTTTTCGGAGCACGCAATGTGTCCGC
>VXMI01000106.1 GCA_009841165.1 Gemmatimonadota bacterium
AACCCATATTGCCTCTTGTCTGTTGTGCTCGGACATTTGTATTATAGACAGGGTGGGGGTCGCCAGGAGGTCGATGTGCTGCTCGTCCAGACGGGCGTGAAGGCTAGCCGAAAGGCGGCGGCGGAGACGCAGGAGGCCGATGTACTCTACCGCGCTAACCTGGTGGGCCCGCTCCAGCCGCTTTCCGACCGTAGGATCCAGGATGGCGGTCCAGCCGGGCAGGTGCCGTTCCAGCGACTCGGTGCGCTCCGGTGGTATGAGGAGGCCGCCCGCCATGTAGCGCTCGCCGGCCTCCTGCAGCTCGGGGGCGTCGATTTCAATGACCTGCGCACCGGCAGCCTCCAGTTCGGTGAGGGCGCGCCGCAGCACGGTGTCGATGTCGGGCTGCGCTTCCTGCCAGATGCCGTCCCGGGGAATACCGATGCGGAGGCCGGCCAGCGCGTCGCGGTCGGGGTCGGGCGCAGTGTCGGGTGAACCGCCGCCCGGTGCGAGGGGGTCGATGGCCTGAAAGACGTGGCGAGTGTCTTCGACGGTGTGGGTCAGGAAACCCACCGTGTCGAACGTCGTCGAGAGGGGAACTACGCCATCGGTCGGCCACCGTCCCGTGGTGTGGCGCATACCCACTACCCCCGTGGCCGATGCGGGGATCCTCACCGATCCTCCTGTATCGCTTCCCACGGCGAGCATGGCAGACCGTTCCCACAGACTCACGCCGGCACCGGACGAGGAGCCCCCCGGCGCGCGGTGTTCCGCCGGGTCCCACGGGTTGAGCGGCGTGCCCGTGTTCGGGTTCAGGCCGATGCCTCCGAAAGCCAGCTCGACCGTATGCGTCTTGCCGACGATGACCGCGCCGAGGCGGCGCAGCGACCGCACCAGGAACCCTTCGCGCTGCCAGCGGTCCGGCAGCTCTCGCCTGGTTCCGGCGCGGATCGGGAGGCCCTCCACGCCGTACAGATCCTTGACCGACACCGTTACGCCAGCGAGCGGGCCCGGATCCTCGCTCCGGGCCACGGCCGCGTCCACCGCGTCGGCCCGGCGGCGCGCACCCTCGGCGTCAAACACGATGTAGGCACCGAGGTCGGAAGCCTCGTAGCTGCAAATCGCGTCTTCGGCCAGGGATCGGGCGGTTGTGGTGCCGCTACGCACGTCGGCAACGATTCGGGCGATGGGGGAGTGGTTCATCGGTGTCTCGCTGTGGATTCTGCGCTTTCGGCCTGGCCATTGCCTGCGGCACCGCTTCGGCTCGGAGCCATCGCGCGGTCCCGTGGGTACAATATGTGCATGTCGGTCCCGCAAACCCGCATCCGGCGCTGCAACGACGCGCCCGTCAACACGGGTGCGCTGTTCGTGCTGTACTGGATGATCGCCGCCCGACGCACCCGGTGGAACTTCGGGCTCCAGCGGGCAGTGGAACACTCGCGCACCCTCGGACTGCCGCTCGTAGTGCTGGAGCCAGTGAGGGTGGACTACCCCTGGGCCTGCGACCGCTTCCACCGTTTCGTGATCGACGGCATGGTCGACAACCGGGCTCGCCTTCGCGGGAATGACCGCGTGTTCTACTATCCGTACCTGGAACCGCGCCCCGGGGCGGGCAGAGGGCTGGTCGAGGCCCTTGCGGCGCACGCGGCCCTGGTGGTCACGGACGACTATCCGGCTTTTTTCCTGCCCGCGATGACTCGCGCGCTCGGGCCCAGGCTATCCGTGCTCCTCGAAGCGATCGACTCGAATGGCCTGCTCCCCCTGCTGGCCGCCGATCGCACCTTCCCCACCGCGTATCAGTTCCGGCGGTTCCTGCAGCGCCACCTCCCCGCGCATCTCTCCGACCAGCCGGCCAGGGATCCCCTGGCCCGCCTGGAATCCGCGACTGTCCGGGCTGTGCCCACCCCCATGGTGCCCTCCGCCATCGTCGACCGCTGGGCCTGCGCCGATCTCGACGATCCGGCCGACATCGTCGCCAGCCTGCCGATCGATCACACAGTCGCCGCCGTTGGCTGCCGCGGTGGTCCAAGCGCAGCGGCCGAGCGGCTGTCCAACTTCGCCGACCACCTGCTTCCCCGATACGCGACCGACCGCAACCAGCCCGAGCTCGACGCCACCAGCGGCCTCTCGCCCTACCTTCACTTCGGCCACGTCTCGGCGCATCAGGTCTTCGACCGCATCGCCGCGCGCGAACGCTGGACTCCCGCCCGCCTCGCCGACAAAGCCGCGGGCCGCCGCGCCGGTTGGTGGGGCATGAGCGAGAGCGCCGAGGCGTTCCTCGACCAGCTCGTGACGTGGCGCGAACTCGGGTTTAACCGATGCGTCCACGTCCCCGGCTACGACACGTTCGACGCGCTGCCCGCGTGGGCCCGCACCACGCTCGCCGAGCACGCGTCCGACCCCCGCAACCCGACCTACGGCCTCGACGACTTCGAGCACGCCCGCACGCACGATCCGCTGTGGAACGCGGCGCAGAACCAGCTTCGCCAGGAGGGCCGCATCCACAACTATCTGCGCATGCTGTGGGGCAAGAAGATTCTTGAGTGGAGTGAGAGCGGCCGCACCGCGCTCGGGACCATGATCCACCTGAACGACAAGTATGCACTGGACGGGAGAGATCCGAATTCCTACACGGGGATCCTCTGGGTGCTTGGCCTCCATGACCGCCCGTGGGGCCCGGAGCGGCCCGTCTTCGGCAAGGTCCGCTACATGAGTTCGGCCAACACCGCCCGCAAGTACCGGGTGCGGCGATACATCGAGGAGTACGCGGCGCCGTGAGCGCTCCGGGTGCGCCAGGAGGCGCTGCCAGGCGCGAGTTCGCCAAGCCCATCCTGGTGATCAGCGAGTGCCTTGAGTTCGAGCCCTGCCGCTACGATGGCGCCCGCATAAGGTTCGATCTCGTCAAGGCCCTCGCGCCGCATGTCGAGTACAGGCCCGTGTGCCCGGAAGTCCAAGTCGGACTGGGGGTTCCACGAGATACGATACGCCTGGTCGCGTCGGGCGACCGCAACCTCCTGGTGCAGCCCGCGACTGGACGCGACCTTACCGGCGACATGGAGGGGTTCGCTGCCAAGCACCTGGACGGCCTCGGCGAGGTGGACGGTTTTATCCTGAAGTCGCGGTCGCCGAGCTGCGGGCTGGGCCATGTCAAGATCTTCAATGGAGCCGAGTCGCGGCGCGTGGTTCGGCGCGGCGCGGGCGTCTTCGCGGCTGCCGTGCTCGAGCGCTACGGCGATCTCGCGGTCGAGGACGAAGGGCGCCTGCGCAACCACCGCATCCGCGAGCACTTCCTGACCAAGCTCTTTGCGCTGGCGCGGCTGCGGGATGTGGCGCGGGGGGCACGCATGGCGTCGCTGGTGCAGTTCCACGCCGCCTATAAGTTCCTGCTGCTGGCCTACAGCGAGCGCGATCTGCGCGAGTTGGGGCGGATCGTCGCCAACCCGGGCAGGGAACGGTTCGTGGCTGTCTTCGCCGACTACCGTACCAGGTTCCTGCAGGCGCTCAGTGACACGCCGCGTTACACATCGGTCATCAACGTGTTTCAGCACATCTCGGGCTTCTTCCGCAAGGAACTGAGCGGGGGCGAGAAGGCGCACTTCGCCGAGTTGCTGGACCGGTATCGGGAGGGGCAGCTGCCTGCGAGCGCGATCGCCTCGCTGCTGGAGTCGTGGGCCGTGCGCTTCGGGTCGACCTACATCCTGGACCAGGCGCTGTTTGCGCCGTTCCCCACGGCGCTGACGAGCCCGGCGGACTCGGGGAAGGGACGGGCTGCGGGGCGTTCCGTGGCCCGGTAGCATCCGAACGGGTGGGCGGTGCGCCGAGGAGCGTCAGGGATCCGGCAGCAGTTCCAATGTGGTCGTCGTGGTGGATTCCATCGTCATCGCACCCATGTCGATGTCCAGGCTGGTTTGGCTCGTCTGGCTCTGGTAACGCCCCTGGGCAAGGTCCACGACCATTGTTCCCGTGATCCTGCCGGTTGCCGATGCCCCCATTCCCCCCATGTCCATTTCCATCTCGATCGGGCCCTGAAAAGAGATGGTCGCGAAGCTGCCCTCCAGGCTGACCAACGTGTGCGTCATTGCCACTTCCGCAGACACCGATCCGGTGGGTCCCATGGGGAGACTCATGGGTGCGCCCTGCGTCCATGAGTCCCCCGGGCTGACCTGCTCTTCGGGAAGGACGAAGTAGCTCGACTCCTGCAGGAAGTCCTCCATGTTGAAACCTGGAACGTGCGGCAGGCCTTCGGAATCCGTCACCCCAAGCTGCGCTCCACGCGTGTCGGTTTCCGTGGTGAAGGCGCTCCCCGCGAGGTCCGGCAGCATGTCCATCCCGGGCATGGCCGTCGTCATCGTCGTTGAGTCGATCGTCATCCGGTATCGAATCACCTCGCCTACCGCGTCAAGGACTGTCTGCGTCTGAAAAAAGCGCATTGTCATGAGAGGGCCGCTCGCCGGTATCATCGGGCTATCCACATCCGTTTGCATCGAAAAGGCGTACCGGGATACCTGACCCTCGGGTGGTGCCAGCCTCAGCAGGACCGGAGCCTGCGGGCTCTGGCCGGCCACAGTGGTCGCGGTGAGGAGAGAAATAGCTGCGGCGGTTGCGACCCCGTACCATCGTGCGTTCATCGATCCTCCCAACAGTGTGATCATGTTCAGCGTCCCCGGGTCCAGGTCTCGAAGAACCCGTCCCCCCTCTCCTGAACTTGCGCGCCGAAAAGGCGGCCGGACAACTCCAGCGTTCCGCGCATCTGGTAGAAGAGGGCGGGCGGTCCGTCCTGTGCCACCGGTCCGAGTGTCACCTGGGTGTGGCCAACGGTGACGCTCAGAGCCAGCGAGTCCGGCCCGTTGTCGGCGTGAATCGCGATGGCGGCCGGTGTGCCCTGGCCCTCCCGGCCCGGCCACAGCGTGGTGAGTTCGCGAATCGTGAAGACGCCCGCGAAACCGTGCTCGTCGGCCAGGTACAGGAACCGGCCGCCCTGTGTCGCGTTCGCGTCAGCGTCCGTCTCCCGTACGACCCCTCCGTAGAGCACGGAATAGGGGCCCGCCCTCGCCTGCCCCCAATCCCAGGTCACCCCGGACCACGTGCCCCAGTTGTGATCATGGTAGGTGCGCGCGCCATCCAGTTGGTGGCAGCGCTCGCCTTCGCACACCTGTCCCGTGGCCAGTCCGTCGAGCAGGGGGACGGTGTAGCCGGAGACGAAGTCGCTGCTGCCGATGTCGACCGGCGGCAGATAGCGGCGCGTGCGCTCCGATACGGTGAGGTCGACGGTGAGGGGAGCGAGTGCGCTCGAAGCCGCCACGCCAGACTCCGGCGGCACCCAGGCCCGCAGCCGGTAGGAGCCATCCGCCTCGATCGTCACGCTGGACTGCCCGATCGCCAGATTGGGACGACCTTCCGCGAAGGTGACGTCTTCCGAGCCGAACTCCACCGAATACACCGTCGCCCTTCCCGATTCCGGTCCGACCCGGGTGGCCAGCACACGGCCGCCCCAGCGTCCGTCGGGAACGTCGCCCCCGACCATGTAGGTGAGGTAGAGCCATCCCGAGTCGGGGAGCATGACGTTGAAGTAGTGCCATTCCGCCCAGGTCGTGTCCCGCGCCGCCGCGCCGCGCGGAAGGTGCAGGCCGTCGATGGACCGGTAGAACTCGCCCGCCGAGGGATTGCGCCAGGTGCGGTCGGAATCCTGGTCGTTCCAGGCGCCCGCGATCAGGTCGGGGGCCGCGCCAAGGTCCGCGGCCGCACCGGGGAGCGTGGCGCCGGCCGAGATCGGCACCAGCCCGCTATCGGCTTCGAGGTAGAGGAGTTCGTCGTCGATCCAGGGGGCCGCCGCCGCGATCCGGTCGTCGAAACGGCTGCCCGCGAGCACTTCACGGTAGAGGAGCGTGGCCTGCCCGACGGAGAAGTACATCGAGCTCGCCCCACCGGTCCGGAGCGTCTCCAGATCGATGCCCTCGGGCAGTACGATCAGGTCGCCGCCGCCCAGCAGCTCCCGGTCGCGCGCCTGATCGACCATGGCCTGGCCTACCGAAAGCAGGACGATCGTTACCCCGACGCCCAGCGCGTAGCCGCCGAGCAGGAGCGCGCTGCGCCCGGATCGCTGCCGTACCGAGGCCCAGACAAGGCGCAGAATCACGGGAGCACCCTCCCGTCCACGACCTCGATGCTGCGCTTTGCGCCGGCCGCGAGTTCGAGGTCGTGGGTCGCGACCACGAGCGTGGTCCCGTCCGCGTTCAGCGATTGGAAGAGGGCGAGCACCTGCCGCGAAGTGGCGCGGTCCAGCTCGCCGGTGGGCTCGTCCGCGAGCACGAGCGCGGGTTCGTTGGCGAGGGCGCGGGCGATCGCGACACGCTGACACTGGCCTCCGGAGAGTTCTCCGGGTCTGTGATGGAGCCTGTCGGCAAGGGCAACCCGTTCCAGCACGGCAGCCGCCCTGGCGCGCCGTAGCTTGCGGGGGACACGCGCGGCTGCGAGGGGAAGCTCCACATTCTCGAGCGCGGTGAGCATCGGGAGCAGGTGGAACCGCTGGAACACGAGGCCGACCTGCTCGAGGCGCAGCGCCGCCCGCTCTTCCACCGACATCCGCGCCAGGTTGCGGCCCAGAAACACCACCTCCCCCGATGTCGGGGTGTCGACCCCGCCGAGCAGGTGCAGCAGGGTGGACTTGCCGGAGCCGCTGGGCCCCGTGACCGCGAGAAAGTCCCCGTGTGGGACGTCGATGGAGATTCCCCGGAGCGCGCGCACCTGCGACCGCCCCGTGCGGTAGTCGCGCGTCAGGTCACGCGCGGCAACCACGATCTCGCTCACGGTGCCTCCTTGTGCAGGATGGAGGCCACCTCGAGCCGGGTCGCACCCAGCGCCGGGATCAGTCCGGCGACCGTGCCGGACACCAGCAGCAGCGTGAAGGCGGTCACCAGGCTGTCGGCGCTGACCACGAAAAACCGCACCGCCACCGGAAGCCCGGGGAAGTCCGACAGGATAGACTCGAGGTACCCCGCCACCACCACCGAGAGCGCGACGCCGATCGCACCACCGATGGCGCAGAGCACCACGCTCTCGGCAGCGAGTCCCCCCACGATCCGGCGCCGCGAGAGGCCGACCGCCCGCAGCGCCGCGATCAAACCCAGCCGCTCACTCACCGACACGGCGGTAAGGGTGCCGACGAGAAGCGTGGCGACAACGAGGCTGACGCTCGCCAGGATCAGCGCCGTCTGCCGGAAATAGGAGAGGCGGGCGTCGAGGCGTTCCGAGATCCCCGCGAGGGTCACGATCTCGACGCGATCGACCTTGGCCACGATCGCGGCGCGCACCGAATCGGGTTCGAACCCTTCGCCGATCCGGATCATCGCGAAGGACACCTGGTCTTCCTGCGACGAGAGGGCCTGCAGGTCATCGAGGCGCATGACAACCTGCAGGTCGCCGCGGGATGCGAAGACGAACTCGCCGGTTCCGGAGACCCGGGCCGTGGCGCGGCGTCCCCAGGCCCCGGTTACGCCTGCCCGACGCAGTCGCACCACGCTTCCGGGCTCCACGCCGAGCGAGCCCCGGACATCCGCGTCGGTCAGTACCTCGCCGGGCCGGGGCATCTCTCCTTCGGTCAGCCGGTACAGGCTCTGGTCACCCGAATCCATGCCGAGCGCGAGCGCCTCAACGGAGCGTCCCGAGTCGTCCGAGGTCTCCACTGTGACGGAGGCCGCAAGGACGGGTGCGACACGCTCGACTCCGGCCACGCTCTCCACGCTGTCCCGCAGAGTCGCAAATCCGGGAACCGTCGCTTCGGTGTCGAAGGGGAGGGTGCCCTTCGGGGTGAGCCGCAGCTCATAGCCACGTGACTCGAGCAGGTCACCGAAGCTCCGCGTGATCCCGCGGCCCAGCATGAGCATGTCGGCGAGCATGGCGGTCGTGACCGCGACACCAGCCAGCGTCAGCAGGGTGCGGAGCGGGCGCGTGCGGAACTCGCGGATGGAATTGAGTGCAAGCATGACCGCGGTGGCTAGCGCCCCATTTCATCGAGCGGATTCGACGCCAGCAGCCGGGTGGCCGCGAACACCCCGGCTGCCATGCCCAGCAGCACCGCAAGCGCCAACGCTTCCATCACGACAACCCCAGTCACCCGGGAGAACACCAGCGTGGTGTCGTAGTACCGCTGGTAGTAGGCGTTGACCACCGCCGAACTCGCGACCCCGACCCCGAGACCGGCGGCTCCGCCGAGTGTGGACAGCATTGCGGCCTCGGCCACCGTCCACCAGAACAGCAGGCGTCGCGGGATCCCGGTGAGCCGCGCGGCAGCGATCGGCAGACGCCGCTCCTGAACCTTGAGGATCATGATGCAGCCGAGGAACACGCCGCCGGCAATCAGCGTGATCACCGCGATCGCCGTGTGGAAGCGGCTGACGACGCGGAACGTCGTGGACGAACGTTCGGCCACCTCGCTGACCGGCAGGACCTGGGCACCGGGGAGCAACGGCTCGAGATCGGCTGCCAGCGCGGCGAGGTCGGTCCCGGGCCGTGTCGCCACCGTGAAGTAGTCGACCTCGTTCCGGCGAGCGGAGAGCGTCTGCAAGTGCGGCAGGTGAAACAGCACGCGCGGCCGCGTGGCGTTGAGGGTGGCGGGGTCGGGCGGCGGCTCGAAGATGCCCGCCACCACGGCGTTGCAGGGCTCGGCCTCGATCGTGGAGCGCACCACAACGGTGGAGCCGGGGGTCAGGGCGGCGGCGTCAGCGTAGGGACGTTCGACCAGCACCTCGAGCCCGGGCGGGCAGTCCTGGGCGTCCGCCTCCAGGGGTGCCAAGGCCAGAAGCGCGACCGGGGCTGCCAACACGCTGACATCGCAAAGGCGCGGCAGAATCCGCTTCAGCGCCCGTTTCCCCACCCGCATGGCGACGTGCGCCGTCAGCACGGGCGCGGCAACCGCACCGATGGGCGGCCCACGCGACCCTGGACTCGCCGTGTGTCGAGTTGCGGCTACCTCGTTCCCGTGGCCGTCATCCCGTCCGGGAAGATCTCATTCCATCCCGCGAGGAAGCGCTCCATCTCGTCCTCGGTCCCAATCGACACCCGGAGATAGTCCAGCATCGGCGGGAAGTCGCGGCCCACGGCAACGTCGCGCTGGCGGAATGCCGCCCTCACCTCGGATGCGGGCCGGCCCGTGTTGACCATGAAGAAGTTGGTCTCGGAGGGAATCACCTCGAAACCCTGGTTGCGGAGCTTGTCCGCCGTGGCGTCGCGAAGCGCGATGGTCGTGTCCCTGACCCAGGCCTCGGACTCGTTGTCCTCGAGCGCGGCCACGCCACCCCATTTGACGAGCGCGTTGATCGTGCCGGTCGTGTAGGTACGCATCTGGGCGATCATCTCGGGCGGGGCGATCCCGTAGCCGAGCCGCAGGCCCGCCATGCCGTAGATCTTGGAGAAGGTGCGGGTCACGAGGACCTTGCGGCCTTCCTTGATGTAGGGGACCGCGGTTGCGTAGCGCGGATCCTGCACGAAGTGGTGGTACGCCTCGTCGATCAGGACCGGGATATCCTCGGGGATATTGTCGAGGAGGTGCCGGATGTCGGAATCGGGGACGACCACGCCGGTGGGGTTGTTGGGGTTGCAGACGTAGACCATGCCGACGTCGCGGTAGTTGCGCTTCGTGACCTGGATCAGGTCGTCGATGTCCTGGGTGTGGTCGGGAAGGAGCGGACGGGTGATCGCATCGGCGTCGACACCCGAGGCGGCCCGGTACACGGTCAGGAAGGTGGGCTCGACGCCGACCACCTTCTCTTCGTGCCGCAGAAAGGCGAGCGCGGCGACCTTGAGGGTTTCGCCGGAGCCGGCGTGCATGATGATGTGGTTGGTGTCGACACCGTGGTGTTCGGCGATCCTCTCGAGGACGTCGCCATCGGGATAGCCATACCGGTTCGAGTACTTCCAGGCGGCGTTCATGGACGCCATCATCTTCTCGGAGGGCCCGTACGGGTTCTCGTTCGATGCGAGCTTGGCGAGATCGTCGTAGGGGTCGAGCGGGACGAGCCCCTTCGGTGGAGGCGGCAGCGTGATGCCGAGAGCCGAGCGGGGCCGGAGGCCGAACGCGCCGAGCGCCGCGACCGCGCCACCCATGAAATGCCGACGGGAAAACCTGGTGTTCATCCTGCTGTCTCCTTGCTGAACGGGATCCTGACCCCATGCCGATGCCGCCGATCCACGGTGGCGGCTTGCCTGACGCATCATAGGCGGATAGTGGGTGCCGCGCCAGTAAGACTGCGAGCGGCGGTGGATCGTGTGCCGCGGCCTACGACGGGCCGATGTCGGCGACATGGACGATCCTGTCGCCGAGGTACGGGTGCATGCGCACCTTTTCGTAGAAGCGGGTGTCGGCCGTGACGACCGGATAGTCCTCGTGGACGGCCAAAGCCAGGTAGAAGCAGTCGTAGACCGGATGGCCGAGATCGACCGCCAGGCGGGCACCGGACGCAGCGAGTTGCCGCATTGACAAGGGTGTGGCGACGGGAGCCGTGCGCAGCAGGTCCACCAGTTCGGCGAGTTCGTTTCCGTCGATTTCTCCGTGGCGGTGTTTCGCGGTCAGCGCGCTCGTCGCCTCGGCGAAGAGCAGGTCGGGCGCGAGCAGGGTGCATTGGGCATCGAGAAGCGCCGCCGCCTCTTCCGAGAGCTCTTCCGCCACCAGCCACTTGACCGCGACGCTGGCGTCGACCACATAGCCCCTCACTCCGACAGGCTCCGCCTGCGGTCGGCCCGAATCGTCCCCGTGCTGTCGATGTTCGAGGTGACGCGCTGTCGCATTGCGCGCGCCCTGTCCGCGAAGCCCCCCTCGCCGGGCAGCAACGCCTGCCGTAGTATCTCGCGGTGCTCGGCTTCGGCGGAGCGGCCGTTGGCGCCCGCGCGTTGCTTGAGGCTGTCGACGATCTGTCTTGACACCCTGCGGACTGTGAGTTGGGCCATTGTTGGCCACCTTCCGGTTTCGTCGTGATAGGTGTGCAGGCAATGACAGCGTATGGTGACATCTGCATGCAATGCTGTCAAGTGTTGTTGCGGGCACACCGCATGGGCCTTCTCCAGGCGCCGGGCTGGAAGCGGTGAAGCAACGGCGCCAGGCGCCCGTCAGCCGAGCCGGGCCCGTCTCCCCGCCCCCCTCCCTCCGCGGCCGCTCAGGGTGTCCGCGAGTTCCGCAAGGCTGTCGAGATTGTGGACCGGCCGGTGCTCATCCACCTCCGGCAACAACGCCTTGATGCCAGCGGCGCGAGGCGCGAAGGCCCGGTAGCGGAGCAGCGGGTTCAGCCAGATCAGGCTCCGGCACGACTTGCGCAGTCGGCGTGCCTGGGCGCGGATGCCGTCGCCACCCTCGCGGTCCAGCCCGTCCGTGACGAGAAGCACGACCGCACCCTGGGCCAGGAGACGGCGGGACCAGTGCAGGTTGAACGCTTGCAGCGAGGCGCCGATGCGCGTGCCGCCGTACCAGTCCTGCACGGTGGTGCCGATGCGGGCGAGTGCGCGATCGACGTCGCGGTCGCGCAACAGGCGCGTGATGTTGGTGAGGCGCGTGCCGAACACGAAGGTGTGGACCCGGTCCGCGGCGTTGGTGAGTGCGTGGAAGAAGTGGAGCAGGATGCGCGAATAGGATTCCATCGAGCCGGAGATATCGCACAGCGCGACGATGGTCGGGCGCCGGGTTCTGGTGGACTCGCGTTCGAGGGGCAGCGGGCAGCCGCCGGTGCGGACGCTGGTTCGTAGCGTGCGCCGCAGATCGATGAAACGGCCGCTCGGATCGGGCTCGCGGCGCCGGGTGAGGACCGGACGCAGGTCGAGTTTCAGGGAGCGGATGGCCTCCTTCGCCTGGATGACTTCTACGGGCGTCATCTCCTCGAAGTCCTTGGTGCGGAGGACTTCGGTGGGCGACCAGGCGAGCCGCAACGGGATTTCGTGCGGGACCTCGCGGGAGGGGTCCGGTGCGGGCCGCGTCGCGGATTCGTCTTCGGCCGACAGGCGGGCGGGGGCGCGAGAGGGCGGCTTCTCGACCGGGATCTGCGAGCGTGACAGGAGGGCGGAGAGCGCTTCGTCCGCGCCGAAAGGGTCGCGCCAGAAGAGGCGGAAGGCGCTTTCGAAGATGTGACGGTGCTCGCGCTTCGATACAAGGGTACCGTGGAGGGCCCAGAAGAACTGGTGGCGTACCGTCACGTCCACGGCCGCCAGCGCACGCACCGCGGTGATCGTGTGCCCGGGTCCCAAGGGCAGGCCGGCGGCGCGCAGCAGGCGCACGAAGTGCGCGACGTTTTCGGGAAGGCGGCCTGGGTGGATGGGTTCGGCGGTCATCGTGAATCAATACGGCGCGATCTCTTCGAAGTCGATTTCGATGGCGTTGAAATCGATTCCCACGAGCTGATGTCCAGTCGCCGGATCCTCTTCGAGTGAGATGAACCCAAGTTCCGCAAGTCGGCGGATTTCGCGGATGAAGGTTCTTTGGGTGACATCCAGGTAGGCACCTCTGACGTAAGGCGAGTTCACCAGGTCGCTCAGGCGGATTTGCGTGGACGGGCGTTCCGAAAAGGGGTCGGTCGGTTCCGTTTCGTCCAGAAGAAAGCTGAGCAGTGAATACTCACGGATGTTGAGGAGGTGGCGGCGCTTGCTCACCCGCATCGCGAGTCCCCGGTTCAACGTATCGCGGTAGACCAGCCGGTTCAGCTTCGTCTTGATGAACCTGTTGATCCCTCGGAGTTCGGCTTCGAAGCCGCGCAGCCCGAATTCAACGAAGCTCGCGAGATCGAAGGGCTGCGTTCGCCGACACGCTTGCAACCGCCGCTTGTATTCGTCGCCGTTGCGGTAGAAGTAGTTGGACAGCCCGTAGAATCCGTGGACGTTGTACCCGCCTTCGTACAGGATGGCCGCTTCCACCAAGCGTGACACCCGTCCGTTGCCGTCCCCGAACGGGTGGATGGTCACCAGGAAGAAATGGGCGACCAGGGCCCTCACCACCGGGTGTTTACTCCGAAACCGGCCCGAGTTCACGAATTCCACGAACTCGTGTAACAAGCGGGGAAGATCTTCGTGCGGCGCGCTCCGATGGACGCCCCCCAGTGCCTCCGTACCGACCTGCACGCCGTGGCTGCGAAGGGCGCCGGGGACGTTGTCGGCTTCGTCGGAGAGGCGCGTCATCAGCTCATGCATTTGCAGAATGTCCTGAACGGTGACCGGGGGTCTGCCGGGTCCGAAGCGGCGTCTCACCCAGTCTTGAGCTATATCCGCGTTTTGGATCTGCCGAACCTCCCTTCCTTCGACATCGAGGCCCAGCTTGCCCCCCAGGAAGTCGGCGATCTGCGCTTCGGACAGCGGGTTTCCTTCAAGCGCCGTTGAGCCGTGAATGGTTCTGATCCGGTTGAGGACATCGAGCTGTTCCTTCCATTCCGACGGAAGCAGCAGGCTCATGGCCGCCTCCTTGCGCCCTTCGATACGAACCAGGACGGACATCATCCCGGGAAGGTCGAGGCGGTAGTCGAAGTCGAAGCGCAGCCAGTCCAATTATATGACTCCTTTCATGACATCTTATTTGACATGCTAACTTACTATAACATCATATGTTATGACGTAATATCATGTCAACATGACACGTATTCTGACGGTTTGAACGACACCGTATCTGACGGACCGTCGCGAGTGCCCACGCGCGGATCTGCTCTCCGGGCCTGCTCATCGCTGTTGCCGTGCCCGCGATCCCGGCCTAAGGTGGTCCCTTCACTCGCTCCCCTCCCCCCTGCGACAGGACCCCGCCATGAAGCCGGTCGCCCTTCGCCGCCCTGGCCGCCACTTGCCGCTCACCCTCTGTGCTGCAATCCCGATCCTCTCCGCAGGCTGCGCAGCGTGGGGGCAAACCACGGAACTGCAACCGGACCGCACGGTTGCGGCCGCTCTTTCCCCCGGACAAACGGTCCGCTACACGATCGACGCCGGCGAGAACGAGTTCTTCCTGGGCGAAGTCGATCAGATATCGGTTGACGTCGACATTCGCATTCTCGACCCGGCAGGGGAGCGGATCGGGCAGTTCGGAGGGCTCGGCCAGGGGGTCGAGCGCTTCAGCGGCCGCACCTCGGTCGCGGGTACGCACACGATCGAGCTCTCGGTCGCAGGGGACGACGAGGAGGACGCCGGCGACTACGAAATCACCCTGCTGCGCTACGAACCCGTAGCCACCGACCCGAAAGCACTCGCCGACCAGATGATGGCGCGCTTCGACGGCCCCGAATCGCCGGGCGCCGCCGTCCGGGTCTGGCGGGACGGTGAGACCCTCTACTCGCAGACCTACGGGACGGCCAACCTGACCTACGGGATTCCCTTCGAGCCCGACACGCGCACCAACATCGGCTCGACCTCGAAGCAGTTCACCGCCTTCGCCATCATGCTGCAGGCGGAACGCGGGCTCCTGTCCCTCGACGACGACATCCGCACCCACATCCCCGAGCTGCCCGAGTTCGACGAGACGATCCAGGTCCGGCACCTCGTCACCCACACCTCCGGCCTGCGCGAGTTCCTCAACCTGCTGCGCATGACGGGCCGCCGCCTCGACCGCGGCGACTGGATCGACCGCTCGGAGCTGATCGACATCGTGCAGCGGCAGCCGGCGCTCCAGAACGCTCCCGGCGCGGAGTGGAACTACAACAACACGGCCTTCGGCCTCGCCGCGACCATCGTGGAGCGCACCTCGGGCCAGGACTTCCACGTCTTCATGGAGGAGAACGTCTTCGGGCCGCTGGACATGACCGGCTCGATGGTGCGTCCCTCGCCGCGCCACATGGTCCCCAACATGTCCGAGGGGTACACGCCCACCGGGGACGGCTACAGGCAGATCGGCGACCTCGGCGGTGCGGTCGGGGCCGGGTCGGTGTACAGCACGATCGGGGACCTGCAGACCTGGATCGAGAACTACGCCGACCCCCGCGTCGGCACCCGCGCGAGCATCGACGAGATGATGACCTCGTTCGTGCTCACCGACGGCGAGGAAACCGGTTACGGCTACGGTCTGTTCATCGACGAACAGGGCGGGCTGAAGCGGATCCACCACGGCGGCGCGGACGTTGCGCACCGCTCGATGCTCGTCTACTACCCCGAGATCAACGCGGGCATCACCACCCAGAGCAACCACGCGCAGTTCGACAGCGACACGGCCTTCGAGCTGGCCGAGGCGTTCTTCGCGGACGCGATGGAGTCGGGGAAGGAGAGCGCCGCCGCCGCAACCGCCGACGACTTCGACCCGGAGGACTACGACCCCGAGGATTTCGACGAATTCGCCGGCCGCTACGCGCTGGACTCATCGCCCGCGATCGTCTTCACCTTCACGCGCGACGGCAACACCATCTACGGACAGCCGCCGGGGGCGGAACGACTCGAAATGCTGCCCGTGTCGGACTCGACGTTCCGTATACCCGGGACCGGGGCTTCGGTCACGTTCGTGCGTGGAGAGGACGGAACGGTCGCAGCCGCGGTGCTGCATGGCGACGGCGGCGATCAGCGCGCAACCCGTCTGGCCGACGCCGCCGCGGTGGAGTGGAAGCCGGGGGCTGAGGATCTGGCCGACTTCGCGGGCCGGTTCTTCAGTGACGAAATCGAGACCTTCTACACGTTCACGGTGGAAGAGGGCGAGCTGGTCATGCATCAGCGCCGGCTGGACAGCGCCACGCTCACACCCGGCGAGAAGGACAACTTCTCCGGCGGCGGCATGTCGTTCGCCTTCGAGCGCGACCGCAACGGGCAGGTGATCGGCTTCTACGTGTCGAATGGGCGGACCCGGGATGTGAGGTTCGGGCGGGTGCGGTGAGGGGTTGTGTCCGATCATCCGCGCTCAATACGGCTCGATGTCAGGAAGACTTGGGGAACTCCGTGGCATATCGCATCCGGAAGTGATGCCGCTGGGCATTTGCCCTGCCCATGATCCCGACCTAAGGTGGCTTTACGCGCGCCCCTCCCCTTCCGCGACAGGAGCCCTGCAATGAAGCCCGTTGCCCTCCGCCGCCCTGGCCGCCACGTGCCGTTCACCCTCTGCGCCTTGATCGCCATCCTTATCGCAGGCTGTCAGGCGTGGGGACAAACCACGGAACTGCAACCGGGCGGCACCGTCGCGGGCGCCCTCTCCCCCGGACAAACGGTCCGCTACACGATCGACGCTGATGAGAACGAATTCGTCCTGGGCGAAGTGGACCAGATCTCGGTCGACCTGAACATCCGCATTCTGGATCCGGACGGGGAGCAGGTGGGGCAGTTCGGAGGGCTCGGCCAGGGGATCGAGCGTTTCGCCGGCCGCACGTCGAGCGCCGGCACGCACACCGTCGAACTGTCGGTCGCGGGTGACGACGGTGCGAGCGGCAGCTACGAGATCACGCTGCTGCGCCACGAGCCGGTGGCCACCGACCCCGGGCAGCTCGCCGACCAGTTGATGGCGCGCTTCGACGGCGACCACATGCCCGGCGCGGCGGTCCAGGTGTGGCGGGACGGGAGCACCCTGTACTCGAAGGCCTACGGGATGGCCGACCTCACCCACGGAATCCCGTTCACGCCCGAGACCAGCACCAACATCGGCTCGACCTCGAAGCAGTTCACCGCCTTCGCCGTCATGTTGCAGCAGGAACGCGGACTGCTCGACCTGGACGACGATATCCGCTCCCACATCCCCGAGCTGCCCGCCTTCGCCGAGACGATCCAGGTCCGGCACCTGCTGACGCATACCTCGGGCCTGCGCGAGTTCCTGAACCTGATGCGCATGACGGGTCGCCTCCTTAACCAGGGCGACTGGATCGACCGCTCGGAGATCATCGACATCGTGCAGCGCCAGCCGGCACTCCAGAACGATCCCGGGGCCGAGTACAACTACAACAACACGGCGTTCGGGCTCGCGGCCGTCATCGTCGAGCGCACCTCAGGCCAGGACTTCCACGTCTTCATGGAGGAGAACGTGTTCGGTCCGCTGGGGATGACCGCGAGCATGGTCCGGCCCTCGCCGCGCGCCATCGTGCCCAACAGGTCGGAAGGCTACACGCCGTCGCCGAGCGGCTATCGGCAGATCGGCGATTTCGGAGCCGCGGTCGGGGCGGGTGCGGTGTACGCTTCGGTCGTCGACCTCCAGACCTGGGTGGAGAACTACGCCGCGCCGCAGGTCGGCACGCGCGCGAGCATCGACGAGATGATGACCTCGTTCGTACTCAACAACGGCGAGGAGACCGGCTACGGGTACGGCCTCAGCATCGGCGAGCAGGGTGGACTGAAGCGGGTCAGCCACGGAGGCTCCGATGTCGCCCACCGCTCGATGCTCGCCTACTACCCCGAGATCGACGCGGGCGTGACGGTGCAGAGCAACCACGCGCAGTTCAACAGCTCGGTTGCCTTCGAACTGGCCGCGGCCTTCTTCAAGGATGCGATGGAAGAGGAGGAGGAGCAGGGCGACGCTGCCGTCGGCGGCGACCAGGCGGACGAGGAAGCGGCTACCGAACCGTGGCAGCCGACGGAGGACGACCTCGCGGCCTTCGCGGGCCGGTTCTTCAGCGAGGAAATCGAGACCTTCTACACCTTCACGGTCGACGACGGCGACCTTGTCAGATACCAGCGGAGGCTCGGCAATGCGGAGCTGACGCCCGGCGACGAAGAGGACAACTTCGCGGGCGGCGGCACGTCGTTCGCCTTCGAGCGTGACCGGAACGGCGAGGTGATCGGGTTCTACCTGTCGAGCGGGCGGACGCGGGATGTGAGGTTCGGGCGGGTGCGCTAGCCCACCGCCATCACCTCTTCCACACCACCGTCCGCCATCCGCGCCAGGTCGTCCTGGTACTTGAGCAGCACGCCCAGCGTGCGATGCGCTGTCTCCCTGTCGAGCGTGTGCCGGTCGAGCGCCATCAACGCCCGCGTCCAGTCGAGCGTTTCCGCCACGCCGGGCCGCTTGAACAGCTCCAGCTCGCGCACCTTCTGCACGAACGCGACGACCTGAACGCTCAGTTGCTCCGGCGCATCCGGAACGCGTGACCCGAGAATCTCCAATTCGCGTGCCGCGGTTGGATAGTCGATCCAGTGATAGATGCAGCGGCGCTTGAGGGCGTCGTGGATCTCGCGGGTCCGGTTTGACGTGATGACGACCCGGGGCGGCTCTGCGGCGGTCACTGTGCCGAGCTCCGGGATCGTGATCTGGAAGTCGGACAGGACTTCCAGCAGGTAGGCCTCGAAGGGCTCGTCGGTGCGGTCGAGTTCGTCGATAAGCAGGACGGGGGCGACGCCGTCGGCGGGGTCGAGCGCCGAGAGCAGTGGGCGACGAATCAGGAAGTCCTCGGAGAAGACGTCGCGGGCCAAATTGGCGGGAGCCGATCCCCGGTCTGCGTCGGACGCGCCCCCACCCTCCGCCGCCCGGATGTGGATCATCTGCTTGGCGTAGTTCCACTCGTACGCGGCGGACGCCAGATCCAGTCCTTCATAGCACTGGAGCCGGATCAGTGGACGGCGCAGGCCCGCAGCCAGTGTCTTCGCGACCTCGGTCTTGCCGACCCCGGCCTCGCCTTCAAGCAGGAGCGGACGTCCCAGTCGGAGCGCCAGGAACAGGGCGGTGCCCAGACCCACATCGGCCACGTAGCCCTGGTCGCGGAGCATCGCGACCACGCCCTCGACATCGGCGGGCCCCGGACTGGGGGACTGCGGGCGAGCCGTCACGCTGCCGCTCGCCCGCAGCCCGTAACGTCGTTGCCGGCGCCCGCTATCCGCAGGCCTCCACGGCGCGCTTCGCCATCACCGTCACCAGGTGCGCCCGGTAGTCGGCGCCGGCGGCCGTATCCGACAGCATCCCGTCGGACGACACCGCGACCCCGGCCACCGCCTCACCACTGAACGACGCCCCCAGCGCGGCCTCCATCTCGGCCACCCTGAACACGCCGTCACCCGATGCGCCCGTCACGGCCACCCGCACCCCGGCGGGCCCGTCGGCGACCATCACGCCCGCGACCGCGTACTTGGACGCGGGGTTGGCGAACTTCGCGTAGGCCGCGCGCCCCGGCACCGGGAACCGCACCTCCGTGATCACCTCGTCGTCGGCCAGCGCGGTCGCGAACATGCCCTGGAAGAAGTCGTCGGCGTGCACCTCGCGGCGGTCGGTCACGATCGTCGCGCCCAGCGCCACGCAGGCCGCCGGGTAGTCCGCGGCGGGATCGTTGTGCGCCACCGAACCGCCGATCGTTCCCGCGTTCCTGACCTGGGCGTCGCCGATCCCGTCGGCCATCGCCGCCAGCGCGGGTATCCTCGCCTGCACGATCGCCGACCCGGCCACCTGCGCGTGGCTGCACATCGCGCCCACCGTCACCGAGTCGCCGCCGTCGGCGATGTCCCCCAGTCCCGGCACGCCCGCCAGCGACACGAGCGCACTCGGCGCGGCCAGGTTCAGCTTCATGACCGGCAGCAGGCTGTGCCCGCCCGCGATCAGCTTCGCGCCACCATCGCCCCGCAAGGCGGCGACGGCGTCGTCCAACGATGTCGGTGCGTGGTATGTGAAATCGTTCACAATCTCGTCTCCCGTTGGTCTCCAGCCACGGACTGCTAGCCCCTGGCCTGCTGAATCGCCTGCCACACCCTCTGCGAGGTGGCGGGCATCGCCATGTCGTTCACGCCGAGCGGTCGCAAAGCGTCGATCACCGCGTTGATAACCGCAGGCGGCACCCCGATCGAGCCGACCTCGCCGACCCCCTTTACGCCGAGCGGGTTGTGGGTGCACAGCGTCGTGTTGTGGTTGATGTTGAAGGACGGCAGGTCCGCCGCCCGGGGCATCGTGTAGTCCAGGTACGACCCCGTCTGCAGCTGCCCGTCGTCCTGGTAGAGGCACTCTTCCAGCAGCGCCTGGCCGATCCCGTGCGCGAGCCCGCCGTGCAGCTGGCCGTCCACGATCATCGGGTTGATGATCCGCCCGACGTCGTCGGCGCCGGTCACCGAGACCACCTCCACCTCGCCCGTCTCCGGGTCCACCTCGACCTCGGCGACGTGCGTGCCCGCCGGGAAGGTGAAGTTGAGCGGGTCGTAGAACGCCGTCTCTTCCAGCCCCGGCTCCAGCCCCGCGGGGTAGTTGTGCGGCACGTACGCGGTCAGCGCGACCTCGCCGAGCGACTTCGACCGATCCGTCCCGGCCACCGTAAAGGACCCGTTCTCGAACTCGATGTCCTCTGCGGAAGCCTCCAGCAGGTGCGCGGCGATCTTCTTGCCCTTCTCGATGACCTTCTCGACGGCCAGGTAGATCGCAGTCCCGCCCACCGCCAGCGAGCGCGAACCGTAGGTCCCCATCCCGAACGGGATCTTGGCCGAGTCCCCGTGCACCACGTCCACCGCCTCGAAGTCGACCCCGAGCATGTCGGAGACGATCTGCGCGAATGTGGTCTCGTGCCCCTGTCCGTGGCTGTGCGTCCCGGTGAAGACCGAAACCGAGCCCGTCGGATGCACCCGCACGCTGCCCGATTCGTAGAGCCCGGCCCGCGCGCCCAGCGACCCCACCACCGCCGACGGCGCGATCCCGCACGCCTCGATGAAGGTGGAAATCCCGATCCCGCGGCACTTCCCGCGCGCGGCCGATTCGGCCCGCCGCGCCTCGAAGCCCGCCCAGTCGGACGCTTTCAGCGCCAGGTCGAGCGTGGCGTCGTAGTCGCCCTGGTCGTACTGCAGCGCCACCGGCGTCTGGTACGGGAACTCGCGGATGAAGTTCTTGCGGCGAATCTCCACCCGGTCGATCCCGAGCTCCACGGCCGCCTTTTCGACCAGCCGCTCGAGCAGGTAGGTCGCCTCGGGCCGCCCCGCTCCGCGCAGCGCGTCGACCGGCACCGTGTTGGTGAAGAACGACTTGACCTCGCAGTAGACCGCCGGCGTCGTGTACGGTCCCGCAAAGAGGATCCCGTACAGGTACGTCGGCACGCAGGTGGCGAAGGTGGACAGGTACGCGCCCAGGTTGGCCTTGGTCGAGACGTGCAGCCCCAGGAACTTGCCGTCCGCGTCCAGCGCCAGACGCGCCGTGCTGATGTGGTCGCGCCCGTGCGTGTCCGACTTGAAGGCGTCGATCCGCTCGCACGTCCACTTCACCGGCCTGCCCAGCTGCCCGGCGGTCCACGTCAGAATCGCCTCTTCCGCGTAGTGCGGGATCTTCGAGCCGAATCCGCCGCCCACGTCGGGCGCCACGATCCGCAGCTTGTGCTCGGGCAGCTGGAGGACGAACGCGCCCAGCAGCAGCCGGATCAGGTGGGGGTTCTGACTTGTGGTATAGAGCGTGTAGTCCCCTGTCGCGGGGTCGTAGTTTGCAATCGCCGCCCGCGGCTCGATCGCGTTGGGAATGAGGCGGTTGTTGACCACGTCGATCGAGACCACATGCGTGGCTTCGTCAAATGCCGCATCGGTGGCCGCGCGATCGCCCACCTCCCAATCGTAGCAGACGTTGCCCGGCGCCTCGTCAAAGACCTGCGCCGCGCCTTCGGCTTCCGCCGCCTCGATCGATGCCACGGCCGGAAGGTCCTGGTAGTCCACGTCGATCAGGTTGGCCGCTTCCTTCGCCTGCTCGCGCGTCTCGGCGACGACAATGGCCACGCAGTCCCCCACATACCGCACCTTGCCCAGCGCCAGCGCCGGGTGCCCCGGCTCGACCATCGGCTCGCCGTCCTTGCTGTGGATCAGCCACCCGGTCGGGATGCCGCCCACGCCCTCCATGTCCGTGCCCGTGAAGATCGCGTGCACACCCGGCGCCGCCGCGGCCGCGCTGGTGTCGATCCCGCCGATGTTGGCGTGCGCGACCGGCGAGCGGAGGATGTACCCGTACAGCTGCCCGGGCAGATTGATGTCGTCGGTGTAGCGGCCGCGTCCCGTCAGAAAGCGCGTGTCTTCCTTGCGCTTGACCGATGCGCCGATGCCTGAACCGTTCGCACTCATGACCCACCTCCCATGGCACGCGCGCCCGCCTGGACGGCCTTGACGATGTTGTGGTAGCCGGTGCAGCGGCAGAGGTTGCCCTCCAGCCACTCCCGGACCTCGTGCTCGCTCGGGTCGGCGTTCTGGTTGGCCAGATCGACCGCGCTCATCACCATCCCCGGCGTGCAGAAGCCGCACTGCAGCCCGTGGTGCTCGCGGAAGGCCTCCTGCATCGGGTGCAGATCGGAGCCGTTGGCGAGGCCCTCGATCGTGGTGACTTCAGCGCCGTCCGCCTGCGCCGCCAGGCTGGTGCAACTCTTCACCGAGGTGCCGTTGACGTGGACGACGCACGCGCCGCACTGGCTCGTGTCGCATCCGACGTGGGTTCCGGTGAGACCGAGATGTTCGCGCAGGAATTCAACGAGGAGCGTGCGGCCCTCGACGTTTCCAGACCGCTCCATCCCGTTCACGGTCATGGTGACGGTTGGCATGGGCGCCTCCGGGGTGGGGTGTTTGGGGCTAGTGTGGGGCACACGGCGACCGGCTCCTCGCGCCTGAGCAGGGCCACCGCAGACCGGGAGGACAGAATGGGGGGCGGTTGCCGGGAACGCAAGCGGGAATACCGTCTTTCGCTCTGCAGTCCTTGACACTCCGCGCAGTCATGTCAACTTGCTGCGAAGGCGCCGAGTCCAACCGAGATGTTTCAGGGAGCAAGAGGAATGATCCAGGCGCTGGAGGTCAAGGCGCGTAAGGGGCTGAGAATCTGGCTCAGGTTCTCCGACGGGTCTGCGGGCAAGGTCGACCTGTCGGATCTCGCCGGCCGGGGTGTCTTCGAGGCCTGGGACCGCGGTGGAGTCTTCGAAGGGGTCCATGTCGCACCACACGGTGCGGTCGCGTGGAACGACGAAATCGAGCTTTGTGCCGACTCCCTGTACCTTGAATTGACGGGCAAGTCGGCGGAAGAGGTGTTCCCGGGGCTTCGCACCGGGAGCTGAGGTGCCCGAGGTCAGCCGCTTACGGTGCTGAGAGGTCGCATTCCGCCGCGTGCGTCGGGGATCGTGAAGGAGTGGGCGTCGCTCCACCAGGCGGAGTTGAGGGCGGCCTGGGACCGCGCCAGGCGCCAGGAGGCTCCCGGAAAGATCGCCCCGCTGGAATAGCCCAGACCACCAGGGCGTCAAACGCTCCGTGCTGACCTGTTTTTAGGGGCTATGAGTGCCGAACCGGCGTCGCTCGGCCCCCCTTGCCCCCGCCCCGCAACCTGCCAGCTTTCCGGACCAGCGCCACACTGTCCCTATCCGTACGGAGTCCCAGCCGATGTCCCACCC
>VXMI01000005.1 GCA_009841165.1 Gemmatimonadota bacterium
AGCGGACACATTGCGTGCTCCGAAAAGCGGACATATCATTTGCTCTCGACACGGGTGGTTTAGCAGCTTGCGATGATGACCCTGACAGACGATACCGAACGCCGACTCCGAGTTGGCCGATTAGGTCGGGCGAACTCCGGTTCGCCGTGCCGAGGCTCACATCACCGAACCATGTAAGACGACCGGACCCAAACCCCACCTCGATCCCAACTTGCCTGGCGCCATAGGTGTCGCCGAACCTGTCGGCCAAAACGAAGGCTGCCGCGCCTTCAAGAAACAGACCCAATTCGAACCGGTCCTGCTGGTCGGCCAGACCGACCTGAAGGCGTGCGCTGAACAACAGATCCGCGCGCAGATCGTCGTCGTATTGAACCGTCCAGGCTTTCGTCTGGACACCAAGTTGTGCCGAGAGCTTAAGACCTCTCCGAAACGAGACGCGTATGTTTCCACCCGGCGCTGGAACTCCGGGTAGCTCAATCCGTCCTCCCACATAGGCCACAACCGGTCTGCTGGCCCCTGGTGTTGTGTCCTGTGCCTCCTCGGGTGGCTCTTGCCCGCTCAGGCTGGATGAGGCGACTGCGCCGGCCGCCGATATCGCCAACACAAGCGGTACAAACCATGCCGCCGACGCTGGCAACGTCTTGTTCCGCTCCCTCACCACCCCCCGCCGCCACCCGGCCACGGCGTACCCTGATGTTCGGCGGACACCGGACCCAGCCCCATGTACACGAACTTCTGGATGCGTTTGCCCTCGTAGGTCTCGGTCGTGTAGACGTTGCCGCGCGAGTCGGTGGCGATGCTGTGGACGCCGATGAACTGGCCGGCCTGCCGGCCTCCGTCGCCGAACGTCGTCAGAACCTCGAGCGACGCGCGGTCCATCACGTGGACCCGGTGGTTGCTGCCGTCGGCGACATACATGTAGCGCTGCCCGGGATCACGGGAGAAAGCGAGATCCCAGGTCGAGCCGCCGCCGAGCGTGCGCGGTGCGATCATCACCTCGTCCACGAAGGTTCCATCGGTTTGGAAGACCTGGATCCGGTTGTTCGGGCGGTCACAGACGTACACCAGGCCGTCGAGCGAGGGCTCGGCGCAGTGCACCGGCGTGCGGAACTGCTGGAGCGGCGGCGCGTCGGGATCGTATGGGGGCGTGGGCGTGTCGTCCGGGGCGTTGCCGTAGGCGCCCCAGTAGCGCTTGAACGCGCCGGTCGAGGCATCGAGCACCGCCACGCGGCGCCCGCCGTAGCCGTCCGCAACGTAGGCTTCGTTGGCTTCGGCGTCGAATGCCACCTCGGCTACCCGGTTGAAGCGGGTCTCGCTGTGGCTGTCGGGTTCCGCGCCCATCTCCGGTTGGCCGTACGAGGCCAGAAACCGGCCGTCGCGCGAGAACTTGAGGATGTGCGAGTCGGTCGCCCCGTTGCCGCCGATCCACACGTTGTCCATGTGGTCGACCGTGATTCCGTGGTTTGACTCGGGCCACACGTACTCGTCGGACGGCCCGCCCCATGAATTGACCAGGTTCCCCTCAGGGTCGAATTCGAGGACTTCGGGCGCGGCGCGGCAGCATTCCGCAGTGGGCGGATCGGCTTCCGCCCCCAGCTCCGTGCGCGCGTCGATCGAGGCGCGGCGGTGGATGATGAAGACATGGTCGCGGGAGTCCACACCCACCCCGATCGTGGACCCGAGCAGCCAGTGCTCCGGCAGCGGCTTCGGCCAGAACGGATCCACCTCGAATCTGGGCGCCTCGGCACCGGACCCGGACCCGGCTCCCGTGGACGCCCCTTCGTCGATGGCTTCCTGGCCGCACGCGAGCGCGATGGCCAATCCGGCGATCGCGCTGCCTATGAGGTGTCGTCCGTTCACGTTCATGGCCGTCTCCCTTCGCGAGTCCGAAGTTGCGGGCGTGGAGGCCCTGTCGCCCTCATCCAAGTCTAGCTCGCCCCCCGTGAGCTGCAACACGGCGAGCACACGGCTGTACCCTTCCTGCACCCGTCACGCTCGTAGTTCAGGTTGCTATTCAAACTGTACCATGACCCACACGCGTCCAGACAATACCCCATCCGGACGTTCGGCCGCGATAGTGAACACTATTGTTTAGGATTCCCGCGACCCTGGGGAACGGCCGGGCCTTCCCGATCGCGCCTCACGCCAGCGGAGCCGCGCGATCATCGACAGGATTCCCACGCCGGCGCCAACGACCCCACGCAACGTGCCCCCCACCTTGGACCGGCCGAAACGCCGCCGCAGGGCGTCCACGGGTACCTCGACGACCCGCATGCCGTGCTGGATCGCCTTGACCTGCATCTCGACGGTCCAGCCGTATGTGCGGTCCTGCATTTCGAGCCGCCACAGCGCTTGGGAGCGAATGGCGCGGTAGGGACCGAGGTCGGTGACCGGCACCCCCCACAGCAGGCGGATGAGCACACTGGCCACGCGGTTTCCGGCCATCTGCGGCCACGACATGGCGCCCGGCTCCCTGTGGCCCATCGCTCGTGAGCCGATGGCCAGATCGGCTCCGCCGGCTATGGCTTCGAGCAGCCTGAGTCCCTGCACGGCGTGGAAAGACCGGTCGCCGTCCGTGAAGAGCACGACATCGACCGGACGGAGGGCAGCAAGGGCCGTCAAACAGGCCAATCCGTAGCCGGGTGTGTCCTGCCGCACCATGCGTGCACCGGCCTCGCGCGCCCGGGTGGCCGTCGCATCCGTCGATCCGTTGTCGCAGACGACAAAGTCGTCGACCACCGGTGCGCCCCGGTCGTTGCGCAGCGACAGCAGATCGACAACGACGGATCCGATGTTCTGCTCCTCGTCCCTCGCCGGGACCACGACACCGACCGTCATTCCCGCGTACACGCCAATCGACCTTCCGCCCCTGGGCCAAGGCTGGAAATGCCCATGCCAGTCCGTCTCGACCGCATGCCCCAGCGGCCCCTGCTAGATTTCCCCGCGCCGCGCCGCCCATACCGCGTAATGGCTCGCGCGCGCCGCGAACGCCATGTACGTGAGCGACGGGTTCTGACACGCTGACGACGTCATTGCCGCGCCGTCGACGACGAACAGGTTGGGCACGTCCCACGCCTGGTTGTGGGCGTTGAGGACGGAGGTGGCGGGGTCGCGGCCCATGCGCGCCGTGCCCATCTCGTGGATCGTGAGGCCGGGTGGCGTCATATCGGTGTCGATCGTGATGTCGCGGCCGCCGCCGGCCTCCAGCATCTCGGCGGCCTGCAGGGCGGCGTCGCGCATCATGAGGCGCTCGTTGTCGCTCCAGGCGCAGCTGATGCGCAGGGTGGGGACTCCCCATTTGTCGACCTGGTCGGGGTCGAGGGCAACGTGGTTCTCCTCGCGGGGGAGGCACTCGCCGAAGCCGCTGATTCCGAATGACCACGGGCCCGGGCGGAGCAGGTCGCTCTTGAAATCCGCTCCAAAACCCGGCATCGAGATGCCACGGCCCCACCCTGTGCGGACCGCGGAGCCCTGATAGCCGTAGCCGCGCAGGAAGTCGGGCGAAGAATCGGTGACGTTGCGGAAGCGGGGGATGTAGATGCCGTTCGGGCGCCTGCCGCGGGTGGTCCGGTCCTCCCAGCCGGGGAAGGTTGCACGCGCGCCGACGCCCATGGTGTGGTCCATGAGGTACCTGCCAAGCACGCCGCTGGAGTTGGCCAGACCGTTGGGAAAGTCGGCCGACTTCGAGTTGAGGAGGATGCGCGCGGACTCCAGCGCGGAGGCGCCGAGGAAGATGCTGCGGGCCTGGAATTCGAGTTCCTCGTGCGACTCGGCGTCGATGACGCGGACGCCGCTGGCCCGGCCGGCGCGCGGATCCCAAAGGACTTCGGCGACGACGCTGTTGGGACGCAGGGTCAGACGGCCGGTCGCCTCGGCCGCGGGCAGGGTCGCGTTGAGCGAGCTGAAGTAGCTGCGGGTGCGGCATCCGCGGTGGCAGGGGCCGCAGTAGTGGCAGGCGCGGCGTCCCTTGTGATCGCGGGTGAGGACCGCCGTGCGTCCGATCGTCATGAGGCGCTGTCCCCCGTAGGCGCCGGCGATCGCGCCCGCCACATACTCCTCCACACACGACATCTCCATCGGCGGCAGGAAAACCCCGTCGGGGACGTGTGCCAGCCCCTCCGCGCGCCCGCTGATGCCGACGAACGCTTCCACGTGGTCGTACCAGGGAGCCAGGTCGGCGTACCGGATGGGCCAGTCGACCCCGTAGCCCTCGCGCGCGTTGGCCTCGAAGTCGAGGTCGCTCAGGCGGTAGCACTGGCGCGCCCACATGATCGACCGGCCGCCTACCTGCCGTCCGCGGATCCACAGGAACGGCTTGTCGGGGTCGGTCGTGTACGGGTTCTCGATGTCGTTGACGAAGAACTTGCGCGCAACCTCGTCGCAGGCGTAGCACTCGCGCTGCACGGGCTGTTCGGCCGCGAGCGCCTTGCGGTCGTTCCAGCCGCGGTACGGCATCTCGTAGGTGGGCAGGTGTTCGGCGTAGTCGCGCTCGGGAACGATCATCGGTCCCGCCTCGAGCACGAGCACGCTGGCCCCCAGCTCGGTGAGCTCCTTGGCCGCCCAGCCGCCCGACATGCCCGAGCCGACGACGATGGCGTCGAACTTCTGGCGGCGGGGCCGGATGTGGAAGAGGTCCCTGCGCGCGATGGTCATCGGCCGGCCTCCTGCGGGTCGAGCGGCGCACACCCTTCGAAGGTGCGGAAGGTGGTGCGGTAGCCGAGCGCGGCGAGTCCCGGTTCCGACGTGAAGTACGCGGTCAAGGTGAACCGTTTGATGTCGTGGAAGAAGTGTTGCGATTCGTCCGCGGCGGGATCCTCGCGCAGCCGGGTCACTTCCCGGTCGAGGCCGCGGACGAAGGCCGCCTGCTCACCCGGCTCGCACTCGGCGAAGGGGCTGCCGAAGCGCTCGCGGCACGCGGGGTCCACCGTGTCGAGCCCGGCCAGGAACCGGTCCCGGTCGTCGTCGTCGAGCCACCCGTCCACCAGCGCGGCCACGAACTCGCTCACACCGGACTCGGACGCGCCCGGCGTGTCCGTTGCGGGGACGATCACGTCGGCGAGCGCCTCCATGACGCGGGCACGGGCCGGCGTGAGCAGCGACGCGGCCGGGCGCGCGGCGGCTTCGGATGCGCCGGGGGGCGCCGACGAGGCACGCACCCGCTCGCGCCACGCCACCAGCCTTTGCAGGTCGTCGAGGGGCATCAGGACCTGGGCGCCCGCCACCCCTCCCATCACACCAATGGCCTGCCGTCGCTTCATGCGTTAGTGTTTCCGCCGCCTTGACGCGGTCTTGCTGAAGGGAAAGGAATTCAACCGATGAATCCCGAGAACAAGTTGCCCCACCTTACGCGCCGCCAGGCGCTGAAGGCAACCGGAGCCGCGTCGCTTGGGTTGATCGCGCCCGGGGCAGTCGGGTCCCTGCGCGCGCAGCTGGACAGCCCCGCCGACGCCGCCCGGAGCGGCATCATCCAGTCCGTGGCCCGCTGGTGCTACGCGGACATTCCCCTGCCCGAGTTCTGCGCGGCGGTTGCCGACATAGGCCTCCCGGCCATGGACCTGCTCACCGTCGACGAGTGGGCCGTGGCCCACGATCACGGGCTGGTGGTCTCGTGCGGCGACGTGGGCGCGGGCACCATCGAGGACGGGCTGAACGAGCCCCGCAACCATGCAGCGATCATCGGCGCGTTCGAGGAGCACATGCCGCGGGCGGCGCGCGAAGGCGTTCCCAACGTGATCTGCTTCTTCGGGAACCGCCGGGGCATGTCCGACGGTCCCGCGATCGAGAACTCGATCCGGTGCCTGCGCGAGTGCGCGCCAATCGCCGAGGCGGAGGGCGTGACGATCCTGGTCGAGGTGCTGAACTCGAAGTCGGGCGGCCACGTTGACTACATCGGCGACCGGATGCCGTACGCTCTGGAGATCATGCGCGCCGTCGACTCGCCCCGCGTGCGCCTCCTGTACGACATATACCACATGCAGATCATGGAAGGCGACATCATCCGCACCCTGACCGATTCCGCCGAGTGGATCGCCCACTACCACACCGGCGGCGTCCCCGGTCGCGCCGAGATCGACGAGTCGCAGGAGCTCTTCTATCCCGCAATCGTGCGCGCGATTCGCGACACCGGCTTCACCGGATACATGGCCCACGAGTTCATCCCCCGCAGCGGCGACCCGATCGGCTCGCTTGCGCAAGCCGTGGAGCTGTGCGCCAACGCGTAGCCGTCATCACCTCAACCCCCAAGGCGATCCCATGCTGGAAATCCGAGACCTTGTCAAAGTCTACCCCGGACCCGTCGCGGCGCTGCAAGGCGTCTCGCTCGATGTATCGAAGGGCATGTTCGGCCTCCTCGGGCCCAACGGCGCCGGCAAGACCACCCTGATGCGCATCGTCGCGGGGCTGCTGGAGCCCACCTCCGGGACCGTCGTGTTCAACGGCGAGGACATTGTCGACGATCCCCGCCGCATTCGCCGCCAACTCGGCTACCTCCCCCAGGACTTCGGCTTCTATCCGCACCTGAGCGGCGAGGCGATGCTGCGCTACCTCCTCGTGCTCAAGGGCGTGCGGGCGCCGCAGGGCCTCAAGCGGCTCGCGGCGGAGCTTCTCGATCGCGTCAACATGTCCTACGCCGCCAAGCGCAAGGTGAAGGGCTATTCGGGCGGGATGCGTCAGCGGCTGGGGATCGCCCAGGCGCTTGCGGGTGACCCCGCACTCATCATCGTGGACGAACCGACCGCCGGCCTCGATCCCGAGGAGCGCATCCGCTTCTACAGGCTCCTTGCCGAGCTCGCCGAAGACCGCACGGTGCTCCTGTCCACGCACATCGTCGAGGACATCTCGGTGCTGTGCCCGCGCGTAGCGATCATGTACGACGGGCGCTTCGTGGCGGATACGTCGCCGACCGAGGCCCGAAACCGGCTGACGGGCACGATCTACCAGGGCGCGGTCGAACAGGAGGACCTGGACGAGATCGAGCGTCGCTACCGGATCACGCAGGCGATCCTGATCGAAGGACGCAATCAGGTGCGAATCCATGTGCCCGACGAGGAGGCTCCGGAAAGCGGTTTGCCGGCAGGGTTCGACTCCGTCCCGCCGACGCTCGAGGACGCCTACCTGCTGCTGGCGCAGGCGAACGGATCCGCGGAGGCCACCTCGTGAGCGCGATCGCCCGCTGGTGGGAAGTCACCCGGAGAGAGGTGCTTTCCGGCCTCCGTCGCCCGGCCTACTGGGTGTTGTTCGTCCTTCTTGCACTCCTGGCCTGGGGCTTCTCGGAGGGCGGCGTCGTGATCTCCTCCGGCGATTCCACGATTGGAGGCGAACAGGCCCACGTCACCTCCATGTTTGGCCAGGGCATGATCCAGACCGTCCTGATCATGGGCTTCGGGGCCTGGTTCCTCGCGATCGCAGCCGGCCTGGTGGTCATCCGGGACCTGGAGCTGGGTGTCGTGGAACTCTTCCACTCGACGCGGCTGACGCCGGGGGAATACGTGTGGGGCAAGTTCGCCGGCGCGCTGGGGATCTTTCTCGTGGTGTGGCTGCTGTATCTGTGCGTCGCCGCCGGGTTGAACCACGTCGTGGAGGGGGGCGACGCGGAGCACATCGGAACATTCGCGCTCGCAAACTACCTGTATCCGACGCTGCTCTTCGGACTGCCGCAGATCCTCCTCTTCGCTGGGGTGCCCTTCTTCCTGGGGACGTGGACGCGGCAGCCGATCGTCGTCTTCGCGTTCCCGGTGGCGGTCCTGCTGTTCACCCTGTTCTTTCTGACCACCTGGTCGCCCGACTGGCTTTCGCCGGAGACCAACCGGCTGCTCATGCTTCTCGATCCGTCCGGCTTTCGGTGGCTCAACGAGACGTTTCTGACGGTCGACCGGGGGGTCTCGTTCTACAACTCGGCGCCCATTCAACCCGATACCGGCTTCCTGCTGAGCCGGGCGGCCTTCGGTTTGCTGGGGCTGGCCGCGGTGGCGGGCGCCACGAGAAGCTACGTGCGCAGGCTACGCCGGGGTGGCACCGATTCGCGGGTGGCCCGCTTCTTCCGCAGGCGCCGCGAACGCCGGGAAGGCTCGCTTGCGACGCTGGAGCCGAGCGCCGCTTCCCTGCGAGGCCTCGACATGGCCACGCGTCCGTTGGGCTTCTGGAATGCGGCTCAGGCGATCGGCCGCGAGGAGATCCGGGAACTGATCCGGCGTCCGGGAATGTACCTCTTCGTGCCGCTGATCCTGTGGCAGGCAGTGCAGAACTCGCTGTTCGCGATCGGTCCCTTCAATTCGCAGATCCTGTTGACTCCGGGAGTAATGGCAGCGCGGCAACTGAACACGCTGGCGCTGCTGATCTGCGTCCTCCTGCTCTTCTATACCGTTGAGTCACTGCACAAGGAGCGAGGGCGGCAACTGGCCGAGATCTTCAATTCGACGCCCATACCCACCGGGTCGATTCTCCTGGGCAAGACAATCGGGAACAGTTTGGTGGCGGGCCTGATCCTGTTGATCGGCGTGATCGCGTGCGCGGTTGTCATGCTTTACCGACAGCTTTTCCAGGGAAGTCCGGTCGGCTTCGACGTCGTCCCCTTCGTCGTGACCTGGGGCGGAGTGCTTGTGCCCACGTTCATCTTCTGGACTGCGCTGGTCACCGCTCTCTTCGCCCTGTTCAGGAATCGCTACGCCGTATACGCGGTCGGGCTTTTCCTGATCATCTACACGGCTGTCCGGATGGCCCTCCTCGATCCGTTCGGCTGGCCACTCAACTGGATGGCCTGGAACGCCGTCCAGTGGACCGACATGGGGACGTTTTCGCTCAATGGACGGGAGCTGCTGCTCAATCGGATCCTGTATCTGAGCCTGGTTCCGCTGCTCGTCTTCATGGCCGTAAAGTGGTTCGGCCGCCAGGACCGCGACCCCACGCGGGTCTTACACCGAATACGGCCCAAGCCGATCCTGCTCGGCACCCCGCGCGTGCTTGCCTTCGCCGCGCCCGCGATCGTGCTGGCGTCGGTGCTGTTTTTCGGCGGCAGGGCGGGCCGGGATGGAGAGGTCGCCGAAGAGGCGGGCAAGGACTACTGGCGCGAGAATGTGGCGACCTGGAACGACTTCGAGATGCCGTCGGTGTCCGATGTCGACATCGAGTTGGATTTCGAGCCCGCCGAGCGCTCGGTTGCGGTCGAGGGTGAATACACCTTCTACAACCACCGCGACTACGCTTTCGAGGACATTCCGGTTACGGCCGGTCAGTGGGATCCGATCGAATGGACCCTGAACGGCGAACCGCACGAGCCGGACGACCGTTCCAACCTGTTCGTCTTCACTCCCGATGACCCGTTGGGACCCGGTGATTCACTCACGATCGGGTTCAGCTACGAACTCGAGTTTCCGCAGGGCATGAGCAGGGAGGCCGGCGGCGCGGGGCAGTTCATCCTCGAGTCCGGTATCGTGCTGACCGCTTTCACGCCCACGTTCCTCCCCACTCCCGGATACCTCGAGGGCATCGGTGTGGACGACGACAACTCGTCCGAGCCCCAGGACTACGCGGACGACTTCTTCGAGGGCGAAACCGAGCCGCTCTTCGGCTGGGGAGGGGAGCCCTTCACCGTGCGCACGCAAATCACGCTGCCGGAGGAATACACGGCCAACGGAGTGGGGCAGAAGGTTAGCGATCGGGTGGTTGATGGTCGGCGCACGGTGGTCTGGGAGACCGACCACCCGGTGGTCCTGTTCAACGTCGTGGCGGGCAAGTACGCGGTAAAGGAGGGCGACGGGACCGCGATCTACTACCATCCCGAGCACGACTACAACATCGAGGAGATGTCCGCCGCGCTCGACGCCGCGCGCAAGTACTTCTCCGAGTGGTTCTATCCGTTCCCGTGGGATCTGCTGAAGATCTCGGAGTTCGCGGCCTTCGCGACCTATGCGCAGGGCTTCCCCACCAACATCACCTTCAGCGAGGGGATCGGGTTCCTGGCACGGAGCGATCCCAGGTCGCACATCGCCTTCATGGTGGTCGCGCACGAGGCCGCTCACCAGTGGTGGGGCAACCTGCTGACGCCGGGCCAGGGTCCCGGTGGCAACATCATCTCTGAGGGGATGGCCCACTACTCGACGATGCTGTTGCACGAACAAGTCTACGGCGACCGCTACCGGATCGAGTTCGCAAAGCGGCTGGAGCAGCTGTACGGCGACACGCGTTTCGTGGACTCCGAACGGCCGATGGTCGAGACCGACGGGACCCGCCCGGGAGACGGCACGGTCACCTATGACAAGGGAGGCTGGGTGCCGTGGATGCTCCAGCAGGAGATGGGGCGGGAGAACATGCTCGCCGGGCTCCAGGCCTTCATCGCGAAGTACAACCCGGATTCGGATTTCCCCGTGCTCCAGGACATGCTGGCCGTGCTGCGCAACTTTGCGCCCGACACGGCGGCGTTCGATGCGTTCACCGAGCAGTGGTTCTTCGACGTGGTCGTGCCCGAGTACGAGTTTTCCGATGTGACGAAGACGCAGGAGGGCGGTGAGTGGGTGGTGCGGGGGACGGTCGAAAACGTGGGAACCGGGCGAATGCGTGTGCAGGTGGGCGCGACCGCGGGAGAGCGGTGGTCGGACGAGGGAGAGGATGGGAGCCGGAACGTGGTGAACGAGGACTACCGCGACGCCCGCACCGAGGTGGAACTGGGCGCCGGGGAGTCGGCAGAGTTCGTGATCCGCGCCGATTTCGAGCCCGAGCGCGTGCTGATCGACCCGGATGTGCTGGTGCTGCAGCTGAACAGGGACTTGGCGGTCTTCGAGTTCGAGGAGTGACGCGGGACGCCGAGCGTCCCCTCAGCCGGCAGCCTGTTCCTGCGGCGCCTGCCGGCCGGGCCACCCGACTCAGACCGGCGCCTCTCCCCGAATCGTGACCCGGTAGCCCGACCTTGTCGCCGGCCAGTAGTCCCAGATCGCGTGATGTTGGGCGCAGCGGTTGTCCCAGAATGCGATCGAGTTGGGGCGCCAGCGAAAGCGGCACTGGAAGTCGGGGCGCGCGACGTGTTCGTACAGCAGCGTCAGAATCCCCCGGCTCTCGGCCGGCGGCAGACCCACGATGTACTGCGTGAACATCTGGTTGACGAAGAGCGCCTTGCGGCCGGTCACCGGATGCGTCCGTACCACGGGATGCTCGGCCGACGGGTAGCTCCGTCCCCCGTCGTCGCGGCCGATGAGCCGGTTGGTTTCCCGATAGTACGGTCCGCCGTCGTGCACCGCGGTCAGACCGTCCAGAAACGCCCGCATCCGGTCCGAGAGCGCCTCGTAGGCCGCGTACATGTTCGCGAAGAGCGTGTCGCCACCGGTCTCGGGAACGGTGTGCAGGCGCAGAATCGACCCCATCGGCGGCCGCGGATCACACGAGACGTCCGAGTGCCACTGCTCACCGGCGACGCGCCTCGAATTGCGGTCCGCGTGGATCGGCATGACCTCGGGGTGGCCGTCGACCCCTGGATCGTTGGGGTGCGCCACCAGTTCGCCGAATCGCGCGCCGAGGTCCTTCTGGCTCTCGATCGAGATGTCCTGGTCGCGGAAGAAGATGACGCAGTGGTCCATCAGCGCGTCGTGAATCGCACGGAAGTCGGAATCACTGACCTCGTCGAGGTCCAGACCCCGGATCTCCGCGCCGATGACAGGGGTGACGGGCCGAATGTGGATTGCTGAATGGCTCATGATTCGCGCGTGATCCAGTGCTTCCGGATGGGGAGTTTGCCGGGCTTGCGGTGCCGGTGTTACGGTCACCGTCCTTGACAAATGTAATCGGGGCGGGGGGTGGTGGAGCCAGCGCCCGTTTTCCCACGCTACATCGGCTGCGTGGCCGCGCACGGAGGCACCGAGGCAGGAGGCGGCAATGTTCGATTTGAGGAAGATGAGGGTCGGAATCGCGCTGCTGCTGGCCGTTGGCGCCTGGGGCTGCGTCACCGACGATGGGGCGGAGGAAAGGGTCGAGTTCGCGGAGCGCACGCGGGACGCTGCGAATGGCGGCGACGTGGCCCATCTGGAGTGGTTGCGGGCCAACTACGCCAAGTCCGAACACACGGTGCCCATGCGGGACGGCGTCGCGTTGCACACGATCGTGTACAAGCCGCGCGAGATCACCGAACCGCTCCCGGTGATGCTCTTCCGCACCCCGTACTCCGTCGGGCCCTACGGGACGGGGGAGTACCGGAACCCACTCGGGCCCTCCGCCGAGTTCGACCGCGCCGGCTACATCTTCGTCTTCCAGGACGTTCGGGGGACGTTCCTGTCCGAGGGGGAGTTCGAGGTCATCCGGCCGCTGGCCCTCAAGCCGAAGGGGCCCGCCACGACGGACGAGAGCACCGACAACCACGACACGATCGAGTGGATCCTGCGCAACGTGGAGGGCCACAACGGCAGTGTGGGGCAGTGGGGCATCTCCTACCCTGGCTGGCAGACCGTGATGGGGATGGTGGATGCGCACCCGGCACTCGCCGCGTCGTCCCCCCAGGCTTCCCCCTCCGACATGTTCATCGGGGATGATTGGCACCACAACGGTGCGTTCAGGATCATGTACGCCTTCTCCTGGCTAAGCAGAAACGCACGCCGTCGCGACGCTCCGACGGATGCGCGAACTGGGGGCTTCGACTACGGAACCAACTCCGGCTACGACTTCTTCCTCGAGGCGGGCGCGGCGTCGAACATCGATGCGCTCTACTTCCACGGTGATGTCCCGGCCTGGAACGACTTCATGGAGCACGACACCTACGACGAGTACTGGCAGCGGCAGAATGCGCTCCCGCACCTGCGGGACATCCGCCACCCGATCCTGAACGTCGCGGGCTGGTTCGACACCGAGGACTTCTACGGTCCCATGTCGATCTACCGGACCATCGAGGCCGAGAATCCCGGCACCGAGAACACCTTGGTCGCGGGCCCGTGGCTGCATGGCGGCTGGTCCCGCATGCTGGGCGACCACCTGGGGTGCATCGAGTTCACGGACCAGACGTCCGTGACCTTCCAGCGGGAGATGCAGTTTCCCTTCTTCGAGCATCACCTGAGGGGGGCGGAGGGCTGGGATCCGCCCGAGGCGTTCGTCTTCGAGACGGGCTCCAACGTCTGGCGGAGCCACGAGAGCTGGCCGCCCGAGGGTGTCGAGCAGGTCCCGCTCTACCTTGGCGAGAACGGGACACTGTCGTTTGCGGGGGCGGGCAGGCCCGGCGGTTCGGACAGCTACACCAGCGACCCGAACAACCCCGTGCGCTTCTCGGCCGAGGAACGGACGACGCTGGGGCACCTGTGGAAGGTGGAGGACCAGCGCTTCGCGTCGGCGCGGCCCGACGTGCTGGTCTACGAGACGCCGCCGCTGAACGAGGATCTCACGATCGCGGGGCCGATCCTGGCGGACATCTTCGTGTCGACGACGGAGACCGACTCGGACTGGGTGGTCAAGGTGATCGACGTCTACCCTGACGACGCCCCGGACTCGCCCTTCTGCGATGTCCCCATGGGCGGCTACCAGATGCACATGGCGGGCGAGATCATGCGGGGCCGCTTCCGCAACAGCTTCGAGAACCCCGAGGCCATGGTGCCCGGAGAGGTCACCCGCATCCATATCGACCTGCGCGACCGCTACCACACCTTCAGGGCGGGACACCGGATCATGGTGCACGTGCAGAGTTCGTGGTTCCCCGCGTACGACCGCAACACCCAGCAGTACGTGGACACGTATCGCGCGACGCCGGACCAGTACATCACGGCGGAGCAGACGGTGTACCGGGGCGCGGATCACCCGTCGCGGGTGACGCTCGGGGTGGTGCGGGATTGAAGGATGTAAACCTGGCCTGACATAATGTAAACCCGGGTTGTCATTCGTGAATCTGCGGTAACGACCGGAGATTGCACTTCTCCATGTGCTCCTCGTTGCCTGGCTCGGACTCACGCTCCACATTTTCTCCTAAACACTTAGGACATGGAATGACGAGAACATGTTAAAGACATCGCTGCCCACCGGGTTCCCCCTGTCCTCGCGGCAAGCGGGCCGTGCGTTGCTATGCGCGATTCCGGTCGCTTTGGGCTTCGGTTGTGGGGACAGTTCGGCGCCGAACCTTCCGGCCTCTCAGGTCCGGGACAGCGCCGGAGTCCGGATCGTCGAGAACGCCCGCCCTGCCGACGATTCCCGACTGCCGTGGCGGATCGGCCCGGAGCCTACGGTGTCGATCGGGGAAGTGACCGGTGAGGAGGCGTACCTGCTGCATCGGGCTGACGACGCCGTGACGCTGCCGGACGACCGTATTGTCGTCGCCAACACCGGCACGAGCGAGATCCGCGTGTTCGATGCTTCCGGGATGCACCAGACCACGTTGGGACGAGAGGGAGGGGGGCCCGGAGAGTTCACGGCGCTCGCCGGCGTGGCAATGTGGCCGGGCGATTCCCTGGTCGCGTGGGACACGCGGGCTCGCACCATCGCAGTCTTCGACTCCGACGGGGCGTTGGGGCGGGCGTTTGTCCTCGAGGCGGAAGGTCGCCCCGCCGAGCCTCGGATGCCCTTGAACGACGGCACGGTCCTCGGGCGGATCGTGGATTCCGGAGCCGGCCCGGGCTACAGGCGCGAAAGATACACCTATGAATTGCATGACAGCGACGGGAACATACGTGTCTCGCTGGGTGACCATCCCGGGCGCGAGTCCTTCATCAACATGGACGGCCGAATGGCGGTTTTCGGCCTCCTCCCATTCAGTCGGTCGCTCCACGAGGCGTCCTGGGGCGAGAGCGTCATCCTCACGCCGGACGACCACTACGATATCCGTGTCCACGACAGGACGACCGGTGCACTCGTGCGCATCGTTCGTCGCGAGTACGCGAATCGTGCACCGACTCGCCAAGAAGTCGACCAGGCGATCGACGACGCCCTTGGGCGCACGAGCCTGACCGGCGATCAGCTCGAAAGGACTCGAGAGGGCTACAAGGCCATGCCGCTGGTCGAGCACTTTCCGGCCTTCCGAACGCTGCTCACCGACGAGCTGGATCACCTGTGGGTGCGGGAGGCCACGCTGCCGGGAATGGACCGACCGGCGCCGCTGTGGACGGTCTTCGATCCGGACGGGCGGGTGCTCGGGTTTGTCGAGACGCCCGACGGACTGACCGTCCTGGAGATTGGCGCCGATTACATCCTGGGGCACGCGACCGACGACCTGGGAGTGGAGTCGGTGCAGGTGTGGCCGCTGGAGCGGGCGGCGGGTTGAGGGGGGTCGGCCTGGTTTCCTTCACCGACGCCTGGCCAGCCAGTCCGGCTCAAGCAGTTCCAGAAAGGTGATCGGGCTCACAATCGGGATCCCGCTGATGGACGACATTTCAAGAAGATCGTGGTCTCCGGTGACCAGACAGTCTGCGTCGCCCATGAGGGCGGTCTCAAGTATCTTGTCGTCTTCGGGATCGCGACAGCCAAGTTTGGCGCCTGTTATGGAGACCCATTCCGACACGGCTCCAACTTGAGCCAGGTATATCATCCTGTCCTGCCGCCCGACGTAGGGATCGAACTTGGGGCGGAGCAGACGGCTCTGCAGTTCGTGGAACGACTCTTCCGAGAAGATCAGGACGCCGTTGGTTGCGGACACCGTATCGATCACCGCGCGTGGCCGGCTGTCTGGTCGGAGTGCCGCGCTGATCAGGACGTTCGTGTCAACAACGATCCTGTCAGCTCTCATCGGAAAGGAGCGACTCCAACTCCGTGTCGGTGAGGCCTCTCGCTGAGGCCTCTCGGCCCAGCGCATCCATGGTCGCAGTCAGCCTCTCCCACGCAGCTCCCCGCAGGCGTTCGAACTGCTGCACCGACATCATGACTCCTACGGGCCTTCCATTGCGAGTCACCCGTATCGGTGCTCTTTGGGCGGACGCGAGCAGGCGACCGAAGCGGTTCTTGGCTTCCCTGGCGGTAATCTCTTTCATGGAGCTATAGTAGCTACTTTGGCTACTCTCTTGCAACCCTCCCAGTCAATTGCCCACGCGGCAATCCGTGTGTACGGCCCGATGTCACCACTCCAACGGAGGCAGCACCTCCTCCTGCAATCGGCACATCTCGTTGATCAGACTGACCGCCTGCCGGTACGACTCCGTTGTGGGGTCCAACAACAGCGCCTGAAGCAAGGTCTGCCGTGACCGATCCCGGAACGCGTCCACGAGAAGCTGGTTGATGCTGACCTGCGGGCGCAGCAGGGCGAGAACGGCTTCGGGGAGAGGGTCCATGGCGACCGGATGGATGCCGGACCCGTTCGCACGGGCCGGGACCTCGACTACGGCGCCGTCCGGCAGGCCCGGTACGTAATCGGCGTTGGGGACGTTGACGGCGTCCAGGTAGCGTTCGGCGCCGCACAGGACTCCTTCGAGAAGGGGAATGGCGAGTTCGCCGGAGGGGGCCAGCGGAGCTTCCTCGGCATCGCGCGCCCGCTCTTCGCGGCTCCCGCGCGCCCGGTCCCGCGGACGCTCCGGAAACAGGGGCGTCTCCGTCGGGTTGTCGCCCAGATGGTAGATCCAGGTCGGCACCTTGCCGGTTTCCCAGGGGTGGCCCTCGGTCGGGTCGTAGAAGAACTGAAGCGGGCTGCTGGCCAGAAAATCGCCCGCCCAGCGGATGTACTCCCCGATGTGGTTGGCGCCGGGGCTGGGGAACCGCCCGAAGACGCGGAGGAGGATGCGGCTGAGCGCGATCTCGTCCCAGTCGTGCAGCCAGTCGGCCACGCGCTCGCGTTCGCGGAGGCGGGGGTAGAGGTCTTCGCCCGTTTCGCGATCGGTTACCGAGCCGAACCACGAGAAGTGGTTGAGGCCGCTGGCGCGCGCGTCGAGACGCCCGGGAGGAAGTTCGAGAAAACGGGCCATCTGCTCGACGCCGTGGAAGACGCCGTGACAGAGGCCGACGATCCGGATATCGGTGAGGCGGCTCACCGCTTCGCACAGCTTGGTAAGCGGATTGGTGTAGTTGACGAACCAGGCGTCGGGGCAGTGGGCCTCCATGGCCCACGCGATCTCGACGTTGGGACGCATGTTGCGGAGCGCATGGAAGAGTCCGCCGGGCCCGCCGTTCTCGCCGTAGATCTGGCGGAAGCCGAACGCGCGCGGGACGTGGAAGTCCTGCGCCCAGTAGAAGTAGCGGTTGATCTCGATGGCCACGATGACGGCGTCAGCGCCCGGCAGCGCGTCGGCCAGCCGGGTGGTGCCGGTCAGCGTGGCCGAGCGCCCGAGCCGCTCCGCCACGGCTTCCGCGTAGGCCTGCGTGTCGGGCAGGCCGGACGGGTCGGTGTCGACCAGCGCGATCTCGACCCCGCCGTCGCAAAGCGGGTCGCTGAGCAGGACGTCGCGGATGGTCGCGGGGCCGAATTCGCGGCTGCCGGCACCGACGAGGACGATCTTCATGGGGTATCGGACGCCGCGAGCCGCACGGTCACGACCGCTGCCGCAACGGAAAGCGCCAGCAGCAGCACCCCGACCAGGGCCCGTCCGGTCAGCATGCAGCCGATTCCGAGCAGGCTGCCGTAGACGAAGAGCGCGCCGAAGCCGAAGCCGGTCCACATGCGAGCGGCGCCCGGATCGCCCGAAGCCACGCCGGTGCGCGCAGCCACCGGGGCCCACCAGCCGCCCGGCCGCACGCGGCGATGGAAGCGGTCCAGTACTGCGTCCTTTTCGGGGCTTGTGAAACAAATCACAATCAGCCAGAGCAGCGTGCAGGTGACGAGGATGACCACGGCCCGCACCAGGTCCATTTCGGGTGCGTAGAAGCGGTCGGCAAAGTTCAGGAACGCCGCGGGGAAGGGGATGGCTGCCTGCACTGCCCCCAGGAGCAGGCGACCGTTCGCCAGCACCACCGAGCCGGCCATGGCGGCGATCTCCGCCCAGGCATTCACCCGCCACCAATACCACCTGAGCAGCCATACCACCGCGACGCCCGCGGTCAACTCAATGATATAGATCCACCCTCGCTGGATCGACTCCATCTGCCAGGCGACGAAAGCGGCGAGCACCGCCAGCCCCACCACGGCCACCCGCGACGCGGTCACGTAGTGGCGTTCGGTCGCATCGCGCCGGACGAAGCGGCGGTACACGTCGTTGACCATGTACGACGCACCCCAGCACAGGTGCGTATCCATCGTGCTCATGAAGGCGGCGAGGAAGGTCGCGACCATCAGGCCGCGGAGCCCCGCGGGCATGAGTTCGCGGATCATCATCGGGTACGCGAGTTCGGGATCGGCGACCAGCGCGGGATCCGCCCCGGCCCCCGCCGGGAAGACCAGCAGCGACCCCAGCCCGGCCACGATCCACGGCCACGTCAGCAGCACCGTCCCCGCGAAGGCGAACCAGAGCGATGCCATCACCGACTGCCGCTCGTCGCGGGTCGCGAACAGCCGCTGCGCCACGTACCCGTCCCCCTGCCCGCTCCTCATCCACAGAATCAGGATCAGGCACAGGAACGACAGCACCTCGAGCGAGGAAGCGTTCGCCGCGCTCGGCACCAGGTCCAGCGCGCCCGCGGGCGCCCCCGGCTGTTCCCGGATCGCGTCGGCCATCGCGCTCGGACCCCCGAACCGCGCCAGCACGATCCCGGCCAGCGTGATCGACCCCAGCATCCCGGCCACGAACTGCAGCACGTCGGTGACCACCACCCCCCACAGCCCCGACGCCACCGTGTACACCAGCGCCAGCCCCACGCACACGGTCAGCGTCAGCGCGGCGTCCCAGCCGAGGAGTACCTGGCTGAACTTCACCATGGCCAGCATGACCCAGCCCATTACGACCGCGTTCTTGACCAGTCCCTGGTAGACCGCCGAGAACCCCCGCAGGATCCGCGCGGGCGCCCCGCCGTAGCGCAACTCGATCAACTCGGCGTCGGTCAGAACCCCGGCCCGCCGCCAGAGCCGCGCGTAGAAGAAGGTCAGCATCAGGATGCCGGCGGCCTCGTACCACCAGAGCCAGTTGCCGAATACGCCCTGGCGGCGCACCAGTGCCGCCGTCGCCAGCGGAGCATCGCTGGCGAACCAGGTGGCCGCGATCGAAGTCCCGGCGATCCACCACGGCAAGGATCGCCCCGTCACGAAGTAGTCCTCCACGCTGCGCCCCGCCCGCCGCGCGAGCCGCAGGCCGATCGACAGCGTGAGCGCCCCGTAGAGCGCGACGACGATCCAGTCGGCCGTGCCGAGACTCACAAGGCGTCCGCCTGCCCGGTCACCGGCCGGACACCCGCGGCCAGAGCACGTTCGACAGGATCCGGTAGGCGCCCGGCACCCCGTACGGCAGCTGCCGATGCAGCGCCAGAGCCAGGTAACTGTAGCGCCCCGCACCAACCTCCGCGGTCAGCCACACACCCCGTTGCGGCGCCTGCCCCGTGTCGTGCGTCTCAACCAGCGGCGTGTACGCAGAATCCCAGTCCGTGAAGAACTTCGAGCCCCGCTGCTCCAGCCAGCCATCGAAATCGTCCCCGGAGATCCGATTCGGGCCGGCCAGCAGCGGGTGGTCGGGCTCCAGCAACTCGACGGGCGCATCCTCCTCCGAGACCTCCTCCGCGCCCCTGGGCAGCGAGGCCGGATAGGGCGCCATCTCGGCCGGCACGAACTCCTGGGTCTGATAGAGCACGACCAGATTGCCGCCACCCCGCGCATGGTCCAGCAGCCGCTGATTGTTGTCGACCAGGTCGCGCCGCACCGCGTACGCCCGCGTCCCCACGACGATCGCGTCGAAACCGTCCAGCGCACCGCCCGTCAGGTCGCCCTCGCCGAGCAACCGCACCGTCGCGCCCAGCGCCTCGATCGCCGCCGGCACCTCGTCGCCCACGCCCATGACGTAGCCCACGGTCACGCCATCGAGCGGCGCCACCGCGACGGGCCGGACCAGCGTGCGCGCAGCATGCCACAGCCGCGCAGGCGGAAGGTCGCGATGCTCGATCGTCTGATAGCCGGCGCGGTACTCGCGAGTGGTGCCGTCCCGGGTCGCCCGCGCGACCGCATCGACGACGCCGTCACCGCTCCAACCGGGGAGGGTGCTGATGGAGAAGGAAGCTTCGACCACTTCGCCGCGGCTGCGAAAGTCGTGCCGCACCGAGGTCGGCGTCGCAGTCCACCCTGCTGGAAGCTCGATCTCGCCTTCGACGGAGACATCCGGCGCGTTGGCCTCCATGCGGACGAGCACCTCGAGGGCGCGGCTGGCGCTCTCGCCCGTGCCGTCATCGCTCGCCAGCGGAACGACCCGCACGGCCGGGCTCACCGACACGGACACCGCGGGCAGCACCGCTACCCGCCGGGCCAGGGAGCCATACGGCAGGTTCGGCACCATCCCGACGACGGGCTGCGTCCGGGCGACCTCGACGCCATCCACCACCAGTTCGAGTTCGACGAAGAACTGCGGCGACCGCCACGGCATATGCAGGTCCGCGGAGTCCGATACCTGGTAGTGGTTTTCGGCCAATCCGCCACGATGGAAGTACGGTCGCCCGGTCCAGGCGTCGGCAGGAACGCGGACCTCCGAGGGTGCGTCCGGCGACACTACGACGGGCTCACCCCCGCCGGGAACGACCCGCGCCTCGACCAGCTCGATACGGTCGGGGATCGCACTCTCGACGCGGACCGCCACCCCCACCACCTCACCCGGCACGACCACCGCGCCTCCGGCTCCGGGGTCGAGTTCGGCCAGCACCTCCACGCCTGCGGCGGCGACGATCGCGTCCTCGAACTGCCGCTCCTTCACGGCCAGGTGAAAGGCCGTCTCCACCGGGACCCCCGCCCCTCCCGTCACGGCGCGCAGTAGCGAGAGCCCCCGCGCGAGCCCGGCCACCGATGCCTCCGGCGCGGCGAAGTCGAAGTCCCGCGCCACCCGGTCGATGGCGTCCTGCACCTCGGCCAGCCGCCCGGCCACCGCGTCGCCCACCTCCTCGCCCAGCAGCCCCGGCAGTCCCGGCAGCCTGGTATCGAGCCCGGCGAAGAAACCGTCCGCCACCCGGGCCTCATTGCGTCGGTCAGAGCCGACCTCTTCATACCAGTACACCTGCCCGCCTCCCCGCCTCATCCGCCCGGATGTCTGCGACCGTTGCAGGCTCAGCCCCATGCTCGCCCAGCGCTGGTAGGTCATGCCCAGCGCCGGGCTGTAGCCGTTCGCGTCCACCGCCACCTGATACGGCTCCCCCACTCGCACGCCCCCGCGAAACAGCCGCGGCACCCGCCACGGACGCAGCCCCTCACGCGTGATCTGCTCGGGGAAGCGCCCGGGATCGGCCGCCGCCGCGACCGCCTCGGGGGTGAGCACCCCGGCGGCGTGATGGTTCCCGTGACCGTCGCGGCGGCTCCCGTGGAAGCGCGACACGACCACGATCGGGCGATTGAGGCGGATCACGCGCACCATGTCCTCGAGGACGGCTTCGCGGTCCCAGCTCCGGAAGGTCTCCTCGACCGTCTTGGAGTACCCGTAGTCGACGGCGGTCGTGAAGTAGAGGTCATCGAGGCCGTAGTAGCGCCCCGAGAGAACGAGTTCGCGCGTGCGGATCAGGCCCAGGCCGTCGAAGAGTTCGGGGCCGATCGCGTTGGCGCCCGCTTCACCCCGGTTGAGGCTGAGCAGAGCGGTGCGGGCGCCCCGGCCGCGGCTGGCCAGGGTGAGCATGCCCGAGTGCTCGTCGTCCGGGTGGGCGGTGACGTGCAGGAGGCTGGCCGTGGTGGCGAGCTTGCGGATCCGGTGCCAGGCGCCCGCCGCGCCGCGGTCGGTGTGCAGTTCCTCGCCCGGGATGGGGTCGGGGAAGGCCATGACGCGGTCGAGCGACGTCTGCTGCGCGCGGAGGCTCGGGGGCGCGGCCAGGGCGGCGACCGCGAGGGCCGCGACCACGAAGGCAGCGACCGAAGTCCTGAAACAGACCACGTCCCGCTCCCGCTAGCGTGGCACCATGGGACCCACCGGCCGGCCCCCAAGAAGGTGCAGGTGCAGGTGGTAGATCTCCTGGCCGCCGTGGTCGCGGCAGTTGATCATGACGCGGTAGCCGTCCTCGGCCACGCCTTCGTTCTCGGCGATGTCCGCCGCCACGCGCAGCATCCTCCCGAGCACGGCCTCGTCCTCGGCCGTGACGTCGGCCAGGGTGGGGATCACTCGGTTGGGCACGACCAGGACGTGCGTGGGGGTCAGCGGGCGGATGTCGCGGAAAGCGGTCACGAGGTCGTCGCGAAAGACGATGTCGGCGGGGATATCGCCGTGAACGATCTTCGAGAAGAGGGTGTCCTGGGCCATGTCGGGCTCCTGGTTGTCCTGCCGGGCTGGCCGGCCGGATCGGCGCGGGTTGGAGGGCCGGGAAGATGACACCATACATCGCCCGCAGCCGTGCTTCCAGCGGTGCGGGGCGAAAGTCGATTGTCGTGTTTCGGTAGTTTTCCGACCGATTGAGTGCCAGAGCACCGTTTCCTTCAAGGCACGATGAAAGCGAATCGCCGCGTTTTGTCACGGCAGTCGGGCCCACTGACTGAGACCGCCACCATGCGGAGGTCCAAGGACGTGGTCTCGGCGCATTCGGTGCCATCCACGGTTACGTCGGCCGCGCCGGGGTCTGCGGTGGCGAACAGTTCTCCTGCATTGAGCGCGACGGCCGCGACGAGCAAATCATGCCTCGATCTGTGTATCGGGCGATGATCGGCTTCGCTTCGGACGAGCTGGCTATCTCGACCGTGGACGAACGCGTCCAAACACTTTCGGCGACGAAAGATCGCTATACCGGTCTAGAAGCCGGGCACACCCGCCAACTACAGCGATGCGGACGCCCAACCCGAGCCGTGCCGCAGCGCAAATCCCTTACCCGACCACCCGGCCTCTACGATCCTTTCGTATACTGACAGTCGCCACCAACCTCACACTCGGTTGGCTCCTTCACTTTGAGGCATGCAGGGTCATCAAGCTCGCAGTCCAATTCGGGATGGCCGCGGGGATGCCATGGCTTGGGTGGGGG
>VXMI01000115.1 GCA_009841165.1 Gemmatimonadota bacterium
GACGCCTGCTCCAATCCCCCCGCCAGCCCCCCGACGGAAGTCTGAAGGCGCCCCACCTCTTCCCGCACGGTGGCGGTGATCTGATCGATGTTCCGTGCGGCGCTGGTGGCCGACGCGACCAGTGACTCCGAGCGCGAACTTGTGCTGGCAAGGAAATCGGTCCAGGCGGCCGACAGCCTCCTCAACTCGGCCAGCACCAGGAGCACCGCCACCACCAACACGACGAAGGCCAGCATGACGCCGCCCAGGGCCCAGGCCGCAAAGGCGGCCAGACCGTCGGGGGCGAGTGCAACGACCGTCGTGTCCTGCACGGCTGGGAGAATGTCAGAGGGCATCATGCTTTTCCCTGTAGCGGGTTCCATCGTCCGAATATGGGGATTCTGCCCGGCGCGATCCAGCGCTATCTTACTCGCATGCCTTCCTTCGTCGTATCGGGCGGTCAGGAACTCTCCGGCAGCATACGGCCCGCCGGAAACAAGAACGCGGCCCTTCCGGTTCTGGCCGCCACGTTGATGTCGGCGGAGACGGTCACGGTGGGCAACGTTCCTCGCATCCGTGACGTCGCCACTCTCCTGGACATCATGGAGTCACTGGGTGCCGACGTGGCGTGGACGGGACCCGACACGGTTGAGGTCAACGCGGCCAATGTGACTCCGGGCCGCCTCGATCCGGAGCTTTCGCAGCGGATAAGGGCATCGATCCTGCTCGCGGGTCCCCTGCTGTCACGCTTCGGGTCCCTGTTCCTGCCGCCCCCCGGGGGGGATGTCATCGGCCGCCGCCGCCTGGATACCCACGTGCTTGCCTTCCGCGCGTTGGGGGCCAGGGTCGAAACCACCGCGGGTCTCGACATCGACGCGCGGTCTCTGCGGGGCGGCAGCATGTTTCTCGACGAGCCCTCCGTGACGGCCACCGAGAACGCGATCATGGCCTCCACCCTCGCCCCCGGCGAGACCCTGATCCGAAACGCCGCGGCCGAGCCTCACGTGCAGGACCTTTGCCGCCTTCTGAACCGGATGGGGGCCCGGATCGGGGGCATCGGGACGCCCAACCTCACGATCGAAGGCGTGTCCTCGCTCGGCGGAGCCGAATTCGACATAGGCGCGGATCACATCGAGACGGGTTCATTCATCGGGCTGGCCGCGGTGACCCGAAGCAGGCTCGTGATCGAGGACGCGCCCGTCGACAGCCTCGACTCCATACTCATCGGATTCCGGCGACTGGGGATCGACTGCCGGGTGGACGGCCGCGACCTCGTCGTGGACGGGCGCCGCGAGCCGGTCATCCAGATGGATGCGTTCGGCCATCTGCCGAAAGTCGACGACGGCCCCTGGCCCGCGTTTCCGGCCGACCTCACCTCCATAGCGGTTGTGGCCGCCACGCAGGCGCACGGGTCCGTGCTGATCCACGAGAAGATGTTCGAATCCCGCATGTTCTTCACCGACAAGCTGGTTGCGATGGGGGCACGCATCGTCCTGTGCGACCCGCACCGCGTAGTGGTGGTCGGCCCGTCGCAACTGCGGGGAGCCCGCGTGGAGAGCCCGGACATCCGGGCCGGGATGGCCATCCTTATCGCCGCCCTCGGGGCGCGTGGTACCAGCCTGATCCGCAACGCCGGGCAGATCGAACGGGGCTACGAACGCATCGACGAGCGTCTTTCCGCACTTGGGGCCAGCATAGAACGCCTCGATTGACCGGGAGACCGGGATTCAGCTATAATTCAAACACGGTGGCCGGGCTGCTTTCTGGGTGGCCTAATCGAGTGGGGGATGGTGTCCCCCGCTCTTTTTTGTCCGCTTGCATGGGGGGTGTGGCGTGAAATCAAACCGGTTGGAACTTCGAAAAAGGTTCGAGGAGCGACTGGCCCGCTTGGGATTCGAGCTCGTGCAGTTGCAGTGGGCCGGCCACGCCCGTCGACCGGTGATTCGACTCCGCGTGGAGCACCAGGCCCCGGACCGTGCGGTCTCGCTGGACGATTGTGCCGCGGTCAGCCGACACCTGGAATCGTGGCTGGACAGGGAATCGACCATCCCGGACCGCTATGTACTGGAGGTCTCGTCGCCGGGCCTGGAGCGCCCGCTTGCCAGAGACAGGGACTTCCGGCGCTTCAGAGGACGGCGGGTCGCCGTAACCGGCACCGAAGTGCTCTGCGGCCGCTCGGCACGTCTCGAAGGGGAGCTTCTGGGTCTTGGGCCGGCTGACAGGGACGGAGCCGCGGCGGTGCTGCTGCGCCTGAACGGTCGGGATGAGGTCGAGGTTCCCCGGGCCAGCATAAAGGACGCCCACCTGGTTCACGATTGGACGATTTCATGACGAATACCGGTCTGATCCTCAAGGCGTTCCGGGATATCGCGGCGTCGAAGAGCCTGGAGCCGGACGAAGTGAACGAGCTGATCCGGGACGCGATTCATGCGGGGCTGGCGCGGATCTACGGAATCAACGTAGACACCGAGATCACCATCGACGACATGTCCGGCGACATCGAGATGCTGGTTCTGAAGCGGGTGGTCGAGACCGTGCAGGACCCCTCGGCCGAGGTGTCGGTCGAGGAGGCCCGATGGGACGACCCCACCTATGAGGTCGGCGATGTGATGGAGATACCGGTCGAATTCTCCGAGTTCGGCCGCAATGCGGTAATGGCTGCGAAGCAGAGGATCGTTCAGCTGGTTCGCGAGGGAGAGCGCCAGCGCATCCGCGAAGAGTACAGCGACCGCGTGGGCGAACTCCTCTCGGGAGAGGTTCAGCAGATCGAACGCGGCAAACTTGTCCTCATGCTCAATCGGTCGCGTGATGCCGAGGCCATCATCCCCTGGAAGGAACAGAACCCGCGCGAGCGGTTTCGCCAGGGAGAGTCGATTCGTGCGGTGCTCAAAAGGGTCGAAGAGACGCCGAAGGGGCCGCGGCTGGTGTTTTCCCGGGCGGACCCGCTGTTCGTGGCGGCACTCTTCCGGCTCGAGGTGCCGGAGATCTATCAGGGCATCGTCGAGATAAAGGAACTGACCCGCGAGGTCGGCGGCCGCACCAAGATCGCGGTTCACAGCCGGGACGATTCCATCGATCCGGTGGGTGCCTGCGTCGGGTTGAAGGGATCGCGCGTTCAGGCGGTCGTCTCGGAGTTGGGGGGCGAGCGTATCGACATCGTTCCCTGGCATCCGGACCCCGAGATCTTTGCCCGGCGTGCACTGGCGCCCGCACGCGTGGCCAAGGTCATCTCGGATCCGCGCAGACAGGTCATCACCGCGATCGTGGACGAGGACCAGCTCTCACTCGCCATCGGAAGGAACGGCCAGAACGTACGCCTGGCATCGCAACTCATCGGTTGGCAGATAGACCTCTACGGCTCTCGGGAGTGGCTGGAGAGAGGGTCGGACATGTCGGTCTTCGTCGAGGACGAGGAGGACTCCTACGAGACTGCGGACTTCCCCCTCACCGAGCTGTCGCTGGACCGCGCGACCCTCGGCGCCCTGGGGGCGGCCGGATACAGGAGTTTTCTGGACATCATCGACCTTGATCGGGGGGATTTCCTCGCGGTGGAGGGGATCACGGAGGAAGCTGTGGATCAGTTGCTGGAACTGATCGACGACCTGACCGTGGTCGACTCGGACGCGGCTCGCGGCGGCGATGCCCCACTGGGCGCGAAAGGTGGTCCTGGTTGATGCGTGTGCGGGAGCTGGCCGTCGATCTGAAGGTAGGCACCGATGTCCTGCTGCGATTCCTGCGCAAGTCGGGCGTTGCGGTGGGTCACGCCGATGCACCGATTCGAGCTGCGGATGTGGCCCGGGTGCGCATGCGGCTGGAGCGGGAACGGCGGGCGGGTCGCGGCAATGCCGCCGAGGTGATGCGTGACGCGGTGAAGGGGAGCAGGCCAAAGAGCCGCAGACGCCGGGTGAGGCGGAGGAGAACGGCCCCGTCTCCGTCCGCTGTCGAGGAGGTCACAGCGACCGGGGACCTCGACACCGCGGGCGAACTCCCTGCGACCGAACTCTCGGTTGCGGACGCGGAGACCCTCACCGAGACCGTAGCTGCGTCCGACACGTCGCTGCTCGCGACCACCGGACGCCGAGAGGGGCGGCCGGCGGCGCACGAGGAGGCGGTGTCCGCAGCCTCGGAGACACCCGGTGACCTCGCGACTTCCGCCGAGCTTGTTGGTGAATCCGCAGACGGCGATGGGCTGTCTCCCGAGACCTCGCCGGATTCGGAAGCGACACCCGCTGGTCCGAAACCTGGTCAGGACGAGACCGGAGAGCTGCCCGCGGTAACGGCCGCCGCCGACGGTTCCCTGCCGGCGGTTGCGGAGCACACCATGGACGCCGCCGCAACGGAACCTGTGGCCGACTCCGCCGCCGAGGCTGCGCCGGTGGTGCCGACTCCGGCCGAGCCAGATCTCCCCGGTGTGCCCCCCAAAGCTCAGCCCGACCGGGTTGCCGAGGGCCAGCCGCCGACGCCTGTTGCGGAAGGATTGACACCCGCGAGACGCGGTTTGCCTCCTGCACCGGCCAGGGAAGGATTGCCGATCCAGGCAGGGGAGCGTCCCGCTCCGGCGGCGAGTGCCGGCCCGGGTGGGACCGTGCGAATCCAGGCCGAGGGATACACTTCCGATGGCCGCCGCAAGAAGGCGAGAAAGAAGGGCAAGCGCCGCCGCGCGGTCGGACGTGAGGAAGCCAGGCAGAACATCCAGCGCGTTATGGCCGAGATCAAGAGCGGTCGCAAGAAGCGGCGCAAGGGCAAGGCTTCCCTTGCGGCGGCTCGGGAAGAGCGCGTTGCCGCCGAGCAACAGGCGGCAAGAAAGAGCGCCGCCGAGGCTCGCACGATTCGGGTGAACGAATTCCTGACCGTCGCCGAGTTGGCGGAACTCATCGACATCAGTCCCGCCGAGATCATCGGTTCCGCCTTCAAGGACATGGGGTTGCCGGTCACAATCAACCAGAGGCTGGACTTCGACCAGATCGAACTCCTGCTCGATGGCTTCGGTTTCAAGGCGGTCAGAGAGACCGACTACCTCCCGACCGAAGAGGTCGCCGAAGTGGACGATCCCGATGATCTCCGCGCGCGTCCGCCGGTGGTGACGGTGATGGGACACGTCGACCACGGCAAGACCAGGTTGCTCGACTGGATTCGTAATACGAACGTGGTGGCCGGGGAAGCCGGTGGGATCACGCAGCACATTGGTGCGTACCACGTCGAACTCGACGACGGCCGCGCCATATCCTTCCTCGACACGCCCGGACACGCTGCATTTACGGCCATGCGCGCCCGGGGCGCCGACGTAACCGATCTGGTGGTGCTCGTGGTGGCCGCCGACGATGCCGTCATGCCTCAGACCATCGAGGCCGTGAGCCATGCGCGCAACGCCGGAGTCCCGATGGTGGTCGCGATCAACAAGATAGACCTTCCCACGTCGGACGCGGACCGGGTCAAGCAGGAACTGCTCCGGCAGCAGGTAACGGTGGAGGACTACGGCGGAGACACGCTCGTCGCCGAAGTCTCCGCCAAGACCGGGCAGGGAATGGACGACCTTCTGGAGAAGATCCTGTTGCAGGCGGAATTGCTGGAGTTGAAGGCCAATCCCTTCCGGGAAGCCATCGGAGCGGTCGTAGAGGCGGAGCTTGACATCGGAAAGGGCCCGGTTGCCACGATCCTGGTGCAGAATGGCACCCTCCGGGTAGGCGACAGCTACGTGGCCGGGCTGTATTCGGGCCGAGTGCGGGCGCTCCTCGACGAGCGTGGGAACCATGTGGAGGAGGTCGGCCCGGGCAGTCCCGTACAGATCGTGGGCACCACCGGCGTTCCCCAGGCGGGCGACGTCCTCCAGGTAATGGATCACGTGCAGGCGACCTCCATTGCGACCACCCGCCAGCGGCTCGACCGGGAGAAGCAGCTCCGCATCCGGGAGCGCGGAATCAAGCTCGGCGACTTCAGCAAGCTGCTGGCGACCGGCGAGGTGAATACGTTGAGGCTGGTGGTCAAGGGTGACGTGGACGGTTCGGTTCAGGCGGTCTGCGACGCGATGGAGCAGCTCTCGACCTCGGAGGTCCGGGTCGAGATCATCCATCGCGGCGTCGGAGCGATCAACGAGTCGGACGTGATGCTCGCACTGACCGCTGGCGCCGTTGTTATCGGATTCCGGGTGCGACCGGACGCCGGGGCGCGCCAGGCGTCCGCTCGCGAGGCGATCGAGATCCAGATCTTCGACATCATCTACGAAGCCGTGGACAGTGTCAGGGCAGCCCTGGAAGGACTCCTAGCCCCCGAGCGCAGGGAGAAGATCATGGGCGCGGCCGAAGTGCGCGTGGTCTTCAAGATCCGCGGTGTGGGCACGATTGCCGGCAGCTATGTCGTTGACGGACAGATACAGCGCGGGGTCCAGGCGCGCGTGATTCGCGACGGCATAGTCGCCTATGAGGGTGAAGTCGCCTCGCTGAGACGCTTCAAGGACGACGTCAGGGAGGTCAGGGACGGATTTGAATGCGGGATCGGGATTTCCAATTTCAACGACCTCAAGACGGGCGACATCATCGAGACGTTCAGCGTCGAGGAGGTGGCACGCACGCTGGCCGGAGTCTCCCAGAGCTGAGGGGAAAGCGGATCGCGTCGAAGTGACCGCCATGGTCGTAACGGTATCCACCTGGGAGTTGTCGATGCCGGGCTCCCGTTCGCTGAAGGAGAAGCGGGCGGTGCTGAGATCGTTGAAGGATCGGCTGGGAAGAATGAACGTTTCAGTTGCTGAGTCGGGGCTTCACGATGTTCGAAACCGTGGCCGCATCACCGTCGCGTTTCTGGCGGCTCACGCGGCGCAGGCCGACTCGATTCTGATGTCCGTGGACCGGTTGATTGCCGGAGCTCGGGGTGCAGTGGTCGTCGACAGCTCCAGCGAGCGATTCTGATGGCCGGGAAAAGGCGTTCCCGTCTCGGTGAGCAGCTGCGCCGGGAACTCTCGCTGAAACTGCGCCACCTGGTGAGGGACCCCGGGCTGGGTCCGGTTTCAGTGACCGGTGTCGACGTGACCGCGGACCTGTGGCTGGCGCGTGTCTACGTGCAGGCGCACGGGTCCGGGGCGCAGCAGTCGGACACCATGGCCGCATTGCGCCGGGCGGCGCCGTTTCTGAGGTCGGTGCTTGGCCGGGAACTGCACATCCGCCGCATGCCCGAGCTTCGCTTCCATCGGGACCGATCCATCGAGGCGGGGCGGCGAATCGAGGAAATACTCGACGCCGTCCTGCCTTCCGAGGACTCCGGGTCGGGGGCCGATGATCGGCCTCGTGACCCGGACGGCGACCCGATGGAGACGCGCGGCGACTCTTGAGAGAGTCGGCATCGGAACCGTGGGTGTTGCTGGTCGACAAGCCGGCGGGCTGGACATCTCACGACGTGGTCGCGGTCGCTCGAGGCGCACTTGCGGCGACCCGAATCGGGCACGCCGGCACTCTCGATCCCTTTGCCACCGGTCTTCTCGTGCTGGGAGTCGGCAAGGCAACCCGGATTCTCGAGTACCTTGTCGGCCTCACCAAGGTCTACGAAGCCAGGGCCTTCCTCGGGGCTGCTACCGACACGCTCGATCCTGAGGGCGAGCGGATTCTCGAGGATGACAACTGGCGCAACCTCGGACACGACCGGCTGTCCGGCGTGCTGGCCGGGATGACGGGTCGTCTGATGTTGACGCCACCCCGCTACTCCGCCATCAAGGTAGGGGGAGTGCCGGCCCATCGGCGGGTCAGACGAGGAGAGACGGTCGAACTGACGTCCCGCGACGTGACGGTTCATTCCACGGAATTGCTGGGCGTGGACCTGCCTGAAGTCCGCTTCAGGGTCGAGTGCTCCAGCGGCACGTATGTGCGCAGCCTTGCAGAAGAGTATGGTCGGCGGCTGGGTACGGCGGCCCACCTCACTGCTCTCAGGCGCACTCGGGTGGGAGACTTCCGTGTGGATCGCGCTTCCTCGATTGAGTCCTTGCGTGCGGGCCAGGTTCCGGATCGCGCCCGGGTCGGTGTTGGCGAGTCGCTGAGCCACCTCGAGCGGGTGGAGGTCAACCGAAAGGAAGCCGCGATGCTGTCGACCGGAAGGCGCATCCGAACAGAGGCTCGGAACGGGAGCCCGGCGGCTTTCTTCCTGCCGGGGGACGAACTGGTGGCAATCGGCGCGGTCCGCGACGGCATGCTGGAGCCCAGAAAGGTTTTCCGCCGTGTCTGACGAACTGCGTGCCAGCGTCTTCCGGCCCGGTGCGTCCGGTCTCCCGCGTGACAACCGGCCCGTGATCGTGACGGTGGGCACCTTTGACGGCGTCCACCTCGGGCACTGGAGCGTTCTGCAGGAGATCGGGTCGAGGGCTGCGGCATGCAATGGACGGAGCGTCCTGGTCACCTTCGACCCCCACCCGCTACGGATCGTGCGTCCGGCGGCCGCTCCGGCGCTCCTCACCACCCTCGAGGAAAAGAAGGCCATATTGGCCGAGAGCCCCCTGGACTACGTTGTCTTCGTCGCGTTCACACCCGAGCTCATGCAGTACTCGCCGCGGAGATTCGTGACGGAATTCCTGCTGGGCAAGCTGGGAATGAGCGAACTGGTGATCGGCTACGATCACGGATTCGGCCGAGGCCGTTCCGGCGACGTGGACATGTTGCGAACCATCGCCGGGGAATGCGGCTTCCGTGTGGACGTCGTCGAGGCAGTCAACGCCGACGAGACCGCCATCTCTTCTACCGCTATCCGCAAGGCACTCCTGGATGGCCGACTGAGTGAGGCGAACCGGGCACTGGGCCGCCCCTACCCGATCGCCGGGGTCGTGGTGCGTGGAGACGGCCGCGGCCGCGATCTGGGCTTTCCCACCGCCAACATTCTCGTAGCGGGAGCTGACAAGGTGATTCCGGGCGCGGCGATCTACGCCTGCTGGGCCACAGTCGGCCAGAAACGGTTGATGGGAGCGCTGCATGTCGGGCCCAGGCCCACCTTTCCCGGAGCGGAACCCACGCTCGAGGTGCACCTGCTGGACCATGACGGTTCCGCCCTCTACGGCCAGCGAATCCGGGTGGAACTCGTCGAGGCCCTGCGTGCCGTCGTGGCCTTCGATACGGTAGGGGCCCTGAAAGAGCAGATGGCACGGGATGTGGCCAGGACACGGAGTCTGCTGGAATCCGTCTGAACCGGCACCGCGTCTGGACCCCGCTCCTCTGGACAGGGTGTTGCCGGACAGAACTTCCTCTTGTTCACATGGTCACGGACAGCTATGATTTAAGGCTGTACGCCTGCCGGTCACACCCTGCAGAGCGGCAACCTTCCTGCGGAAGCGCCATCGGTGAGCCGGTCGGCTTCGCTTCCACGATGGCGTGCGTCTCGTCAGGAGATCCGGAGATACGGAACAGAATGGGCATAGACAAGCAAGAGATCGTCAGAAAGTACCAGCCCCATGAGAATGGCGCTGGCAGCGTACCGGTTCAGATCGCCCTCCTGACGGCGAGAATCAACCATCTTCGCGATCACTTCGATGCCCACAAGCACGACCATCACAGCCGCCGTGGCCTCCTGAAGATGGTGGGGCGCAGAAGGAAGCTCCTGGAGTACCTGAAGCGAACCAACGTCGACGGGTACAGAGAATTGATCAAAGACCTCGGACTGCGCCATTGACCGGCGAGAGGGATACCGGCCTCCGTGCCGTGCCTCTTCCGTAGTGCTGTCGTCCGCCCCCGCCGCAGGGTCCAGCGGCAGTTCCGGAAGATGAGATGATGGAGAGAATCGAGCGCGAATTTGCCGGTAGGCGACTCGTCCTCGAGGTCGGCCGAATGGCCCGCCTCGCGCACGGGGCCTGCCTGGTCCAATATGGTGAAACCGTTGTACTCGTTACTGCGACGGTCCAGAACAGACAGACCCACCTGCCGTTCTTCCCGCTGACGGTGGAATACCGTGAGAAGTCCTACGCGGCGGGCAAGATTCCGGGCGGGTTCTTCAAGCGGGAAGGGGCTCCCCAGGAAAAGGAGGTTCTGTCGGCGAGGCTTGCGGACCGGACTCTGCGGCCCCTGTTCCCGGATGGGTTCTTCCACGAGACCCAGATTCATGCACAGGTCCTGAGCGCCGATCAGGAGAATGACGCGGACGTGCTGACCCTCATTGGGGCGTCGGTGGCGCTCAACACTTCGGTCATCCCTTTCCGCACGCCCGTGGCTTCGGTTCGGATCGGACGGATTCAGGGAAACTGGGTCGTCAATCCCACCTTCCGTCAGCTCGAGTACGCGGACGTCGATGTCGTGGTCGCCGGCACGGCGAAGGCCATCGTGATGGTCGAGGGCGGAGCGATACAGGTGCCCGAAAGCGAGATTCTCGAGGGATTGGTGATCGCCCACGATGCGATCAGGGAGCTCATCGAGATCCAGGAGGTTCTGATCGCACCTCGTCGCAAGCCGGAGATGTCCTGGGAACCCAGGGCCGTGCCGACGGAGCTGCGGAAGCGGATCGAGGACCTGGTCGGCGGCCGGGTCGCCGATGCCGTACAAATCCCGGACAAGACGGAACGCGCCACAGCGCTATCCGCCGTGACCGCCGACGTTGCCCGGCAGCTGGCAGACGAGAACCCCGAGGGCGCGTCCGCGGACAGTGAGATATCGGACGTCATCCGTTCCCTTGAAAAGAAGAGCGTTCGCGCACGCATTCTGGATCAGGGAATCAGAGCCGACGGCAGGGGCGTGGACGACGTTCGTCCGATAGTGTGCGAGACGAGCCTGCTTCCCAGGGCCCATGGCTCGGCCCTCTTCACCCGCGGCGAGACCCAGTCACTCGGTGTGGTCACCCTCGGAACCTCCAGGGACGAGCAGCGGATCGACTCCATCGACACTCCGGAGCAGATCACCAAGTCCTTCATGCTGCACTACAACTTCCCCCCCTTCTCGGTCGGTGAAGCCCGTCCGATACGGTCCACCTCCCGGCGCGAGAAGGGGCACGGCGCCCTTGCGGAGCGTGCGATCCAGCCTCTCCTGCCCGACTACGACGACTTCCCGTACACCATACGGATAGTGTCGGACATCCTGGAATCGAACGGTTCCTCGTCGATGGCTTCCGTGTGCTCGGCGTCACTCTCGCTCATGGACGCGGGCGTTCCCGTGAGGGCGTCCTGCGCAGGCGTCGCCATGGGACTTGTGACCGAGGGTGACAAGGTCGTGGTCCTGACCGACATCCTCGGCCTCGAGGATGCGCTCGGCGACATGGACTTCAAGGTCGCTGGAACCCGGAAGGGCGTCACCTCGATCCAGATGGACATCAAGGTCGACGGCCTTACGGTGGAACTTCTGACCGAAGCGCTGAAGCGGGCGAGAACGGGACGCATGCACATTCTCGACCGAATGGACGCAGTTCTGTCTGCGCCGCGTGACGACCTCTCACAACATGCTCCCCGAATCGTCTCGCTCCGGATCAACCCTGAAAAGATCGGGGAGATCATAGGACCCAAGGGCAAGACGATCCGCGCGATCCAGGAGGAATCGGGCGCTACGATCGAAGTGGACGACGATGGCGTGGTGAAGATAGCGGCCGTTTCCGGAGAAGCGGGCCGACGCGCCAGGGAGATGATCGAAGCCATCGTCCAGGAACCCGAGGTGGGCAGAATCTACGAAGGGCCGGTGAAGAACACCACGACCTTCGGAGCTTTCGTCGAGATCATGCCGGGGATCGAGGGACTCTGCCACATCTCCCAACTGGCCGACTACCGCGTGGGGAAGACGGAGGACGTGGTGAACCGTGGTGACGTGGTTCGCGTCAAGCTTCTTTCGATCGACGAAAGGGGTCGGATGCGGCTTTCCATGAAGGCTGCGGCGGCCGAAGAGGGTTCACCCCGCGAAGAACAGCCGGCTGGCGCGCGATCCTGAGTTTGGCTGCGACACGCGGCTTGGCGACGGCCAGGTGACAGCGAACGGGGCCTCGAAAGCCGGGCGTCGCCAGGACGACCGCTACGGGTGCTCACGACTTGGGAACGGAGTCCAGGTCCTCTCCGAGAGGATGGACGGAGTGGGCTCGGTAGCCGTCGGTGCCTGGCTTCGCCACGGCTCGGCGCTCGACCCTTCCGGACTGACAGGTGCCAGTCACCTTCTGGAACACATGGTGTTTCGTGGCACCGGGAACCGGTCGCGACGGCAGATTGCGGCGGCCCTGGAGGGTCTCGGAGGTTCGCTCAACGCCTATACCGGCCGCGAGCATACCGGGTATGAAGCGCGCGTACTCGATCGGCATCTCGGGACGGCGGTGGAGGTCCTTTCCGACCTGGTGCGCAATCCCCTGCTTCGTGACGAGGATCTGCACCGGGAAAAGGAAGTGGTCTTCGAGGAAATCGCCGCGGTGGAGGACACTCCCGACGATCTCGTTTTCGAACGTCACGGCCGCAGAATGTGGTGTGGGCATCCATATGGCAGTCCGATCCTGGGAACACGGCAAACGGTGGCGGCCATCACGCGGGCCGACCTTGTCGAGCTTCACCGACGCACCTACGTGGGCGCCAATCTTGTCGTCGCCGCCGCAGGCCGTGTCGATCACAACTCGTTCAGGGCCATGGCCGAAGAGTGGTTTGGCGGCCTCGAGCAAGGCACGGCCGCGGCTCCGGTCGTCGCTCCACGCGACGCGAGACTGGGGGTTGACGATGTTCACCGGGACTCCGCGCAGACACACATCGTGGTCGGATCTCCCGTGCCGGGTGCTTCACATCCGGATCGCTACGCGTTGCTCCTGATTTCGGCCGCACTTGGCGGGGGCATGAGTTCGAGGCTGTTCCAGCGGATTCGTGAAGAGCTGGCTCTGGCATATTCGATCTTCACCTTCCAGGCGCTCTACACGCACGCGGGCTTGTTCGGCGTGTATCTCGGCACGCGCCCGGCGTGGGCTGCTGCCGCACTGGTGGCCGTGGACGAGGTGAGCGCCGCGGTGGCAGGAGACGGACTCCACGGGGATGAACTGGATCGGACGAAGGAGCAGGTCAAGGGCGAGATCGTGCTTTCTCTGGAGTCACCCGCAGCCAGAGTCGGCCGGCTGGCGGGATTCGCCCTTCGGAACGAGCCCTGGATTCCGATGGACCTTTTCCCCGATCTGATCGACGGCGTCACGAAATGCGATATTGTGCGAGTGGCCAGCGAGGTCCTGGGACCGGGGCGCCGGTACGTGCTGAGTCTCGGCCCACAGAGTTCGGCCCGCTCCGTCGGGGTGCCGCACGATCCGGACGGGGCTCGCACGGTTCGACTTTGAGGGAGGACGGGGTATGGTCGTAGGGGTTCCGGCGGAAGTGAAGGACAACGAGTACAGGGTCGCCCTGACTCCCGCGGGTGTCGAGGCGCTCGCGAAAGCCGGGTGCAGGCTGCTCATTCAGTCTGGTGCAGGAAGGGATAGCGGCTTCACCGACGATTTCTATGCGCGGTCCGGTGCGGAGGTCGCCGGCACGGCTGAAGAAGTGTGGGCGCGCGCGGACCTGATCATGAAGGTCAAGGAGCCGGTTCCGACCGAGTGGCCCCTGATTCGTCAGAAACAGGTGCTGTTCTGCTATTTCCACTTCGCCGCGTCGGAGTCCCTTACGACGGCCATAGTGGAAAGTGGCGCGGTGGCGGTCGCCTACGAGACCGTCGGTACGGGGGACGGAAGGCTGCCTCTTCTCACGCCCATGAGCGAAGTTGCCGGAAGGATGGCGATTCAACAGGGCGCGAAGTACCTGGAAACGCCCGCGGGGGGATCAGGCGTCCTTCTGGGTGGTGTCCCGGGAGTTCTTCCGGCCAAGGTGCTCATCCTCGGGGGCGGCGTGGTTGGGACGCATGCGGCGCGTATGGCTGCAGGTCTCGGAGCGCGGGTCGCCATCATGGACATTTCACTGTCCCGGCTGCGTCGCCTGGCAGAGACCATGCCGGCCAACGTGAACCTGCTGTACTCCACCCGCTACGCAATCAGGAAGCAGCTGCGGGATTCCGACCTCGTGGTGGGCGCCGTTCTCCTGCCGGGGAAGAAGGCGCCCAGGCTGGTCAAGAGAAGCGACCTCGCCACGATGCGCCCGGGATCGGTCATCGTGGACGTCGCGGTCGACCAGGGGGGATGTGTCGAGACGATCCGGCCCACGACTCATGAAGATCCGGTGTACGAGGTCGACGGTATCGTTCACTACGGAGTCACCAACATTCCGGGAGCCGTACCGCGGACTTCGACGCTTGCTCTTACCAACGCGACCCTGCCCTACGCGCTCAAACTCGCGTCGCTGGGATGGGAGCGGGCGTGTGCCGCTGATCCGGATCTCGCCCGGGGGGTAAACATCGCTTGCGGAAGAGTCACGCACCCGGGCGTGGCCGAGGCCTTCGACATGACGTCGCTGGACTCGGTGTTCAGTGTCACGCGCCCCGCAGCGAGACATTCGGACAGGGACGGTCGGGGGCTGGAAGCGGTTGCAACAGAACGACCTGCGGTGCGTTTCAAGAGGTTGGACTCGAACCCCGACCTCGCACTCCCCGTACGCGCAACCCTCGAAGCCGCCGGTCACGACATCCGCAGTTGCGAGAGCTTCCGTTTGGCCCCCGGTTGTATCCACGCCGCGAGTACCGGCCTGATCATGGAGCTTCCCCCGGGGATCGAGTGCCAGGTGCGTCCCCGTTCAGGGCTGGCTGCCCGCCTGGGGCTCACACTCCCCAACAGCCCGGGCACGATCGACCCCGACTACCGGGGCGAACTCAAGATCCTCGTCCAGAACCTGGGGACGGAAACCGTGGAGATTCGGCGGGGCGACCGCATAGCACAGCTCGTGTTCAGCCGTTTCGTGGCTCCCGATGTCCGGGAGACCGGAGAAGTGACCTCCACGGAGCGTGGCCGGGAAGGGTTCGGGAGCACCGGCGTGAATTGAGTGAGAGAAGGGGGTTGGTTACCTTGAGGCCAATCACTTCCCTCGAAGAATAACCTCGGTACTGGAGCCGCAGAGCCCGGAAAAGCAAACTTGTCTCCAATTTCCAGTTGGTTCAGTTCCAAACGGCTTGTTCCCACGAGCGATATCGGCGTCGACCTTGGAACCGCCAACACTCTGGTATGCGTCCGGGGCGAGGGAGTTGTCCTGAACGAGCCTTCGGTGGTGGCCGTCGAGCGGGGAACCAAGCGAATCATGAGCGTCGGCCTGGAGGCGAAGCGGATGCTCGGCCGCACGCCCGAAGGGATCGAAGCGGTTCGTCCGCTCCGGGACGGAGTCATCGCCGATGTCGACGTGACCGAGTTGATGCTTCGCCATTTCCTCAAGCAGGTCATGTCCAAGCGCATCTTCAGGATCAAGCCCCGTGTCGTGGTGGGGGTGCCTTCGGGGATCACCGAACTCGAGCGGCGGGCCGTCAGATCTTCGGCTCAGGCCGCTGGAGCGAACGAAGTGTACATGGTGGCGGAACCGATGGCGGCCGCGATCGGGGTGGGACTGCCCATCGATACCCCGAGGGGCAACATGGTGATCGACATCGGCGGCGGCACGACCGAGATCGCCGTGATCGCCCTTGCCGGAATCGTCTCGGATACCTCTATCCGGATCGGAGGTGACGAACTCGATCAGTGCATCATCACCTTCCTCCGGAAGAACTACAACCTGCTCGTCGGAGAGCCTACGGCCGAAGCCATCAAGATGCAGGTGGGCTCGGCCATGGAATCGGGCGAGGAGCGCGAGATGGAAGTAAAGGGTCGTGATCTTGTGTCAGGGATCCCCAAGATGATCCTGATCCACTCGCAGGAAATCAGGGAGTGCATTCAGGAGCCCATTCGCTCGATTGTACAGGCGGTCCGTTCGGCGCTGGAGATTACGCCGCCCGAACTCGCGTCCGATATCGTGGACTTCGGGATCGTCATGACCGGCGGTGGCGCGATGATCCGCGGGCTGGACAAGCTCATTGCCCTGGAGACAAATCTGCCGATTCACGTTGACGACGAACCCATGACGTGCGTCGTGCGCGGCACCAACAAGATCCTCGACGAGTTTATCAAGTACCGTTCCATCCTGACCGCCTGACGGCATGCTGCGGATAGTCCGGGGGGCGGGAGAGCGCGAAGCGTTGCAAACGGTGGACTGAAATGGCGGGCTTGTCCGGGAGCGGAAACGAGGGGAGCAGGAGTCAGCTGCTGGGTGCGGTGGGGGTGGTCCTCCTGTCCCTGGTGACCGTCTATCTGCCTTCCGCGCCGCAGCAGGCGATCGCCCATGTCGTGAGGCAATCGGTGCTCAGGCCCTTCACCGAATTGCATGCGTTCCTGGCCGGGATGAGGGCGCGAGCACGCGACTTCGAAATACTGCGAGCCCAGATGGACTCGGCGATGGGATTTGTTGCCGCTCACGCAACGCTGGCAGAGGAAAACAGGCAGTTGAGAGAGATTCTGCTACTCGGTGAACGGCCTTCAGTCCGCTATTTGCCGACTGCCATCATGCGTGCGGGGACATCCGGTACCGGAAGCGTCTTCAGGGTTGCCGCAGGAACCGGCCAGGGAGTCGGCCCGTTCCACGCCGTTGTGACGGACCTCGGATTGCTGGGCCAGGTGCAACAGGTGCAAAGGGACTACGCGCTGGCCATCGATTGGTCGCATCCGGAGTTTCGGGTGTCGGCCATGACCAGCGACGGACAGAACCACGGCATCATCGAACCGGTGCGCGGACGCTTTCGTGAACAGGACCGGCTGGTGCTCAGCGGAGTCGACTTCCTGGCGGAGCTGGAGCCCGGCACGGAGGTGCTCACCTCGGGACGCGGGGGGGCCTTTCCCAGGGGAGTGCGCATTGGCTGGGTGGCCGGTGTGGCGGAGACCCTGGCCGGTTGGAGCAGGAGCTACTACATAACGCCTTCCGTGTATCCCGGGGCGGTGACCTATGCTGCGATCACTCTTCCCGTGGCTGCGGACTCCGTTGACTCCGTGACGCCCGAAGCGCCGGCGGATCCCGCCGCCCAGGGCCCGCCGTGACACCGCGTGCCGCCGCGCTGGTGCTGGGCCTTGTTGTCGCCCACCTCCTGTTGCGGGTCGCTCTCGGACTGGGAAACGGGGCGCCGGATCTCTTTCTGCTGGCTGTTCTTCTCGGCAGTCGTCACATGACTCCGCGCAGCGGGGCGGTCCTCGGATTCGCCGTCGGTCTCCTTGAGGACGCGTTTTCAGTGTCCTCGTTCGGGGCCACCATCTTTGCGCTCACCACGCTGGGGGCGGCGGGCGCGCAATCCCGATACTTCTTCGTCGGCAAGTCGATGTCGTTCCTGGTGAGCTACCTGGCTTTGGGAAAGTGGCTTCGCGACCTTCTGTCATGGCTGGTGTCCGATCCGGCCACGCGCCGTGCGTTCGGGGACTACCTTCTGTTCGAGTCTCCCCTCCTGGCCTTGTACACTTCGGTGGTCGGCACCGTGATCGCATTGCTGGTGCTCAGGAGATCCGGACGAGCATGAACAAGTACCATCACCATCAGCGAAGGCTTCGCGCCGTGCAGGCGCGAATGTTCGTGACGACGCTGTTGGGGCTCCTGGTGGCGGTGTTCTTTCGCGCCCAGGTCTACCGGTCCGCCGACTGGAGCTTGCAATCCGAATCCAACCGGCTCCGGCCCCTCACGCTGCCGGCGCCGCGCGGAACCATCAGGGACCGTGCGGGACTCCCATTGGCCGACAATGTGCCCGGATACTCGGTCTCCATCCTGTCCGCTGCTCCGGACTCGATGCTGTCGACTCTGGAACGCATGCGGCAGTACCTGGAAATCGACGGTGACAGATACCGGCGTCTGGAAGAGCAGGCTCGGGCGGGCGGCCCCCAGCCGATACTCGTGTCCGTCGACGCGCCCTTCGAGGAAGTGGCCGCGATCGAGGAACGTCGCGCGATCTTTCCGCGCGTATTGATCGAGACCCGGCCGAAGCGTCGCTATCCGGTCGGCGAGATAGGGGCCCATGTCATCGGCAGCGTCGGCGAAATCAACCAGGCGGAACTGGACTCGCCCGAATTCGAAGGGGCGGAGCCCGGACTCATCGTGGGACGGTCCGGGATAGAATGGCAGTACGAGTCGACGCTTCAGGGCGAAGCGGGAGTCCGCTATGTCGAGGTCGATGCGACCGGTCGAATCGTGGGCTCGTTCCGGGGGTTCCGGAGGGTGGAGGAGACACCGGGCCAGGATCTGGATCTGCACCTGGATCGGGAGCTGATGGAGTGGATTCATCAAATCTTTCCCGAAGGGATGGGCGGGGCGGTCGTGGCGCTGGAGGTGGAGACGGGCGGGATCCTGGCGCTGTATTCGGCTCCGAGCTATGACCCGAACGTCTTTGCGGGAGTTGTGGACCAGGAGGAATGGGACCGACTCAACCGGGATCCTCAGAGCCCCCTCTTCAACCGGACCATTTCCGCCAAGTATCCGCCAGGGTCTCCGATGAAGCTTATCACGGCTCTGGTGGCCCTGGAGGCGGGTGTGATCACCCCGTCGGACCGGATGCCGGTGGCCTGCGGCGGCGGGTACTCCTACGGCGGACGTGTCTGGCGCTGCTGGCGGGAAGAGGGGCACGGATCGCTGGATCTTGCCGATGCGATCAAGAATTCCTGCAACGTGTACTTCTACCAGGTAGGCCTGCGGATCGGGCTCGCGCGCATGCTCGAGCGTGTCAACGACATGGGTTTCGGCGGCAGATGCGGTGTCGATCTGCCCAGCGAGGCGGCCGGCACCTACCCCGAGGGCCCGGAGTTCTGGGTCAGACGCTACGGATACTCCCCCCGTGAAGGCGAGGTCCTCAACCTTGCCATCGGCCAGGGACCCATCGAACAGACTCCATTGATGGTCGCCCAGTACTTTCTGGCGGTCGCTCGCGACGGGTCCGCCCCGGCCCCCACCCTGTACCGTGGCGCACCTCCGCGAGAGGGTTTTCGCTTCGACGTATCTGAAGAAGCGCTCGAAGTGGTGCGCGAAGGACTGCGCCGCGTGACACGGCAGGGCGGCACTGCCTACCTGTCCTCGCTCGAACATTTCGACCTGCTGGGCAAGACGGGGACCGCCCAGAGCGTGGAGGGGCGGGAGACCCACGCGTGGTTCGGGGCGACCGCGGGCCTGCGGGGAGGTGAGCCCGAAATCGTCGTGGTGGCGCTGGTGGAGTTCGGCGGCGGCGGATCGGAAGTCGCTGCACCCCTCGTGGCACGAGCGGCCGACTTCTACCTTCGCGGACAGCACGGTATCCCGAGGGATACGATCCAGACCCTGCGCGACTACATCAACGCGCGCAGAAACACTGCCTGGGCTGTCCCGACGCCTGAAGCGCGGTGAAGCTGGACGGTCTTCCGTGGGCCCGGCACTGGCCCTTCACCGGCGCGGTGCTGGCGCTCTCCCTCTTCGGCGTGGCGATGATCTACTCCGCGGGGGTGAAGAACATCCCCAGCCCGGTCACCGAGGGGATATGGGTTCGTCAGGCCATCGTGCTCCTGGGATCGATCCTGGTGTTGATCGGACTCTCGCAGATTCCGTCCCGGTGGTTCGAGTGGATGGCGATTCCCCTCTATCTGCTTTCGCTCGGTGTGCTGGCCGTCACTCTCGTGATCGGCACCGGATCCGGGACCGCAGAGGGGATGAGGAGCTTCCTCAACGTCGCCGGTTTCCAGTTCCAGCCCGGAGAGGCGGCGAAGATCACCACCGCGCTTGCCCTGGCGAAGCTGCTGGCGAGGAAGGCCGACGGGCCGGAACACCTTCGCGATCTCCTCTGGCCGGTGGCGATCGTGGGCGCGCCGCTGGCACTCGTGGTTCTTCAACCGGACCTGGGTACCGCCCTGGCCTTCGTCGGAATCTTCTTCGCGGCGATCTTCTGGGCAGGCACGCCGTGGCCGATGATTCTCTTTACGGCATCCCCTGGGCTGTCGCTGATCCTGTCCTTCAGCACGTGGATCTGGTCCGCGTACTTCCTGTCGCTGATCGTCGGGCTCTACATCTACCGCTACAGGCTCTACCTGGTGGAGTCCCTCGGCGTGATCCTGGCGAACCTCGCCGCCGGTGCGATCGCCCAGCCTCTCTGGAACTCGCTGCAGCAATACCAGCGAAACCGGATTCTGGTCTTCCTGGATCCGGACATCGATCCACAGGGAGCCGGGTGGCAGCTCGTTCAATCCAAGGTGGCGGTGGGAAGCGGCGGCGTGCTGGGCAAGGGATTCACCCTCGGCACGCAAAAGCGCCTCAATTTCCTTCCCGAGCAGCACACCGATTTCATCTTCAGCGTGGTGGGAGAGGAACTGGGTTTCGTGGGGACTTCGCTCGCCCTGGTCTTCTTCGGCTATCTCTTCTTCCGCATGATACGCCTGGCCCAGGCGTTCGACGATCCCTTCTCCGGCATTTTTGTGTTCGCTATATTAGGGGTTTGGCTCACGCATGTGGTCGTCAATGTGGGAATGACCGTGGGGGTCGTTCCGATCACCGGAATACCGCTGCCCTTCATCAGCTACGGAGGCTCGTTTCTCCTGATGTCCTGGGTGGCCGCCGGGCTTGTCGTGGGGATGGCCAGAGACGTGCGCTGAGTCCGGAGGACGCCGAAGAAAGCGGGGGCGTGCAGCTTGGCCTGGTTTCAGAAACAGAAGACACGCCTCACCTCGGAGGGTCGCCGGGATCTTCCGCGTGACGTTTTCGAGAAGTGTGAAGGCTGCGGCGAAATCCTCTATCGGGAGCGCCTCGAGCAGAACGTCGGCGTGTGCCCGGAATGCGGCTGTCATTTCCGGATTCCCGCGGTTCGCTATGTGGAGCTCCTTGCCGACGAAGAGTCCTTCGAAGAGGTGGATGAGGAGATGACGAGCGGTGATCCCCTCGGCTTCACCGACCTCAAGCGATACGGGGACCGACTAGAGGCGGCACGCGGGCGCACAGGACGAAACGAGGCGGTGATCACCGGACGCGCGCGCATCGAGGGGATCCCGGTGGTCCTGGCCGTCATGGATTTCTCGTTCATCGGCGGATCAATGGGATCGGTCGTCGGCGAGAAGATTGCACGCGCAGGACGGGACGCCCTCGACCGCGAACTCCCCTTGATCGTGGTGAGCGCGTCCGGGGGTGCCCGCATGATGGAGGGGATTTTCTCGCTGATGCAGATGGCGAAGACCTCGGCGGTCCTGGCCCGCGTCCACGAGCGCGGCCTTCCGTACATCTCGGTGCTCACCGATCCCACCACCGGTGGGGTTACGGCATCCTACGCCATGCTTGGCGACGTCAACCTGGCGGAACCCGGCGCGCTCATCGGTTTCGCGGGCCCGCGCGTAATCGGCGAGACGATCAAGCAGGAATTGCCCCCGGGCTTCCAGAGCGCCGAGTTCCTGGAAGAGCACGGGATGGTGGACCGCGTGGTGGACCGCCGCGAACTGAAGAGCTCGATCGCCCAGTTGCTGCGTCACACAGGGGAAGGGTGGCGGCCCTGGGGCTGACCGGGCGACACTCGCAGGAGCCCCCGCCGGGGCCGATCGAAACACAACCGCGGCTGGGCACGTCGCCGGATCCGGGCCGCGCACCTGGTGCCGACCCGCTCCTGGATGCCCTGTTCCCGGAGGCTCCCAGCACCGTGGACTGGGGCCTCGACCGCATGAGGACCGCCCTTGCCGAACTGGGCGATCCCCATCGGCGCTACCGCTGCCTTCACGTCGGGGGGACCAACGGCAAGGGATCCGTCGCGTCCACCTGGGCCTCGATCCTGCAACGTCACGATGCTCGCACCGGGCTCTATACCTCGCCCCACCTCTGCTCGTTTCGGGAGCGAATCATGGTGGGCGGACGGCCGGTCCCGGCGACCCGCCTGGTCGAGAGCGCGTCCAGGCTGCGCGCGCTTGCCAGCGAACTCCGCATGTCCTTCTTCGAAGCGACGACCCTGCTCGCCATGGTCGTGTTCGCCGAAGAAGGGGTGGATACCGCCTGCATCGAAGTGGGCCTGGGCGGACGCCTGGACGCGACCAACGTCGTCGTGCCCGAGGTCTCCGCGATCACCAACGTGGCCCTCGATCACCAGGAGTACCTCGGACATTCCCTCGAGGAGATCGCGCGCGAGAAGGCCGGGATCATCAAGCCGGGGGTTCCCATCGTGACCGCCGAGGGCAGGCCCGCGGTTCTCGAAGTCCTGCGGGCACGGGCGGAAGAGGTGGGCGCGCCTCTCCACCGGGTGGAGCCCTGGCGGGACATCACGGATCTCAGGCTGGGTCCGGCTGGAACCCGCTTCACCCTTCGTGCAGGCACCGGACGCGCGATCGAGCTCGAAACGCCACTTCCCGGTGCGCATCAGGCCACGAACGCGGCCCTGGCCGTGCGTGCCCTCGAACTGCTCCCCGACCCGCCCTCACGCGAGGCCATTGCCGCGGGCGTCGCCAGAGTGCAATGGCCCGGACGCGGCCAGATCCGCCGAATCGACGAGCGGCTCTTCATCTTCGACGTCGCGCACAATGTGGCCGGTGTGGAAGCGCTGGTTCGCGTCCTGGCCGACCTGGCGCCCCCCAGGCCCATCGTCCTGCTGACCGGCATCCTTGGCGACAAGGACTGGTCGCGGATGCTGCCTCCCCTCGTTGACCTCGCCGACCGCGCGGTCTTCACCGTACCGTCATCGGCACCCGCCGAAAGACTCTGGAACCCGCGCAAGGTGGCGGATACGGTCGCCCGCGGCACGCCCATCGAAGTGCGGGCCCGGGTCGACACCGCCCTGGATCGCGCCGTGGCCCTCGCCAGGGGCGGGACGGTCGTCGTCACGGGATCGTGCCACACGGTGGGGGACGTGCTCGTCGTACTGGGACTGAACCCGTTCGAACCCGACGACGATTCGGACGGACCCTCCACCGCCCCGGCCGCCCCCCGGGGGGTTTTAACAAAACCCGGCCCCCCCGGCCAAAGGGGAAAGGGGTGGGCGGGGGGGTGGT
>VXMI01000055.1 GCA_009841165.1 Gemmatimonadota bacterium
CCTCCCCCTACCAACGGCCACCGCACTCGCATTTGCGGCTGCCATCTCTGCGGCTTCGGCCCCGCTCCACGCCCAATCCCCCACCGTCGACGAGGGCCTCCTCTCCGCCCTCGAACTCCGGGGAATCGGCCCGGCCTTCATGTCCGGCCGGATCGCGGACGTGGCCGTCGACCCCACCAACCGGAGCGTGTGGTACGTCGCGACCTCCTCGTCGAACGTGTGGAAGACCGAAAACCGCGGCACCACCTGGACGCCCATCTTCGACAACTATCCGGCCTACTCCACTGGCTCCATCGCCATCGACCCCACCGACTCCAACGTGATCTGGCTCGGGACCGGCGAGAACACCAGCCAGCGCAGCGTCGGGTGGGGCGACGGTGTCTACAAGAGCCTCGACGGGGGCCGCAGCTGGACCAACACGGGGCTGCGGACCTCCGAGCACATCGGCCAGATCCTGATCGATCCGCGCGACCCGGACGTGGTGTACGCGGCGGCGATGGGCGGGCTCTGGGCACCCGGCGGCGACCGCGGCCTCTTCAAGACCACCGACGGCGGCGCCACCTGGGCCCCGGTCCTCGAGATCAGCGAGAACACCGGCATCGCCGATGTGGCCATGGACCCGCGCGACCCGGACGTTCTATATGCGGTCGCCTTCCAGCGCCGCCGCCACGTCGGAGTCCTCGTCGCCGGCGGCCCCGAGTCCGGAGTCTGGAAGAGCACCGACGGCGGCCAAACCTGGCGCGACATCACGAGCGGACTGCCTCCCGGCGACCTCGGCCGCATCGCCCTGGCCGTCTCCCCGATCGACCCCGACGTGCTCTACGCCAATGCCGCCGCCACCGAGGACAACAGCGGCTTCTACCGCTCACCCGACCGGGGCGAGACCTGGGTGCGCATGTCCGACTACATCGTCGTCGACCCGCAGTACTACGGCGAACTCTACCCGGATCCGCACCGCATGGACCAGGTGTACGCGGTCGACGTGATCATCCACGTCACCAACGACGGCGGCCGCACCTTCGACCAGGTCAACACGCGCTTCAAGCACGTCGACAACCACGAGATCGTCTTCGACCCCGACGACCCCGACTACATGCTCGTCGGCAGCGACGGCGGCCTCTACGAGACCTTCGACGGCACCCGCACCTGGCGCTACGTCTCGGGCAACATGCCCCTGATGCAGTTCTACCGCGTCGGCATCGACAACATGTCCCCCTTCTACACGGTCTACGGCGGCACGCAGGACAACTCTTCCGTCGGCGGCCCGTCGCGCACCGACAACGTCCACGGGATCCGCAACAGCGACTGGTTCATCACCCACGGCGGCGACGGCTTCCAGGCGCGCGTCGACCCCGAGGACCCGAACATCGTCTACACGCAGTCCCAGTACGCGGGCATCGTCCGCTACGACCGGGCCAGCGGCGAGGAGCTCGACATCCAGCCGCAGCCGGAGGCGGGGGAGGGGGCGCTCCGCTGGCACTGGGATTCCCCGCTGATCATCAGCCCGCACAACTCGCGCCGCATCTACTTCGCGGCCCAGAAGCTCTTCCGCTCCGACGACCGCGCCGAGACGTGGACAGCCGTCAGCGGGGACCTCAGCCGCGGGCTCGACCGCAACCAGCGTCCGGTGATGGGCCGGATCTGGCCGCCCGAAGCCGTCTGGAAGAACGTCTTCACTTCCCCCTACGGCACGATCGTGGCGCTCGACGAGTCGCCTCTGGTCGAAGGGCTGCTGTATGTAGGGACGGATGATGGACTTGTGCAGGTCAGCGAGGACGGAGGTGGCAGTTGGCGCCGGCACGAGACGTTCCCGGCGGTGCCTGCGAGAGCCTACGTGGCCGACGTGGTGGCGTCCCGGCACGTGGGCGACCGGGTCTACGCCGTCTTCAACAACCACAAGGAGGGGGACTTCGCGCCGTACGTCGTGCGGAGCGACGACCGGGGGGTGACCTGGACGAACATCACCGGGGATGTCCCCGACGGGCAGTCGAGCTGGACGCTCATGGAGGACCACGTCGACCCGGATCTGCTCTTCCTGGGCACCGAGTTCGGGCTCTTCGTGACGCGCGACGGGGGTGGGTCCTGGGTGCGGCTGCGCGGCGGGCTGCCCACGATCGCGGTGCGCGACCTGGAGATCCAGCGCCGCGAGGACGACCTGGTGCTCGCGACCTTCGGGCGCGGGTTCTACATCCTTGACGACTACTCGCCGTTGCGCGAAATGGACGAGGCCGTGGCGGGGGTGGGGGCGGGGACCGCGGGCGACGCGGGTGAGGCCGCCGTAGCGACCCCGGCCCACCTGTTCCCCGTGAAGGATCCGTGGGCGTACATCCCGGCGCGCCCGCTGGGCGGGCAGCAGAAGGGGACGTTCGGCGACTCCTTCTTCACGGCGCCCAACCCGCCCTTCGGCGCTGTCTTCACTTACTACCTCCGCGACGGCTACGAGTCGCTCAAGGAACGTCGCCAGCGGCTGGAGCGGGAGGCCCTGGCACGGGGCGAGGACATCGCGTACCCCGACCAGGCCACGCTGACCGCCGAAGACATGGAGCGGCCTCCCGAGGTGTTCGTGGTGGTATCCGACGCGGCCGGCGATGTGGTGCGGCGCGTGCCCGCCCCGAGGCGGGCGGGGCTGCACCGCATTGCCTGGGACCTGCGGTACGCGTCGCTGCAGCCTCCTTCGCCCGGCGGCGGCGAGGCGGATGGCCCGATGGTGGCCCCCGACGAGTTCTCCGCGCGGGTCGTCCTGGCGACCGGCGACGGCTACGAGGATCTCACGGCCCCCCGGTCCTTCACGGTCAGGCCGTTGGGCACGGCCACGCTCGCCGCCACCGACCGCGCCGCCCTGCTCGCCTTCCAGCGCGAGGTCGCCGAGTTGCAGCGGGCCGCCGTCGCCGTGGACCGCGCGGCCCGTGAGACCTCGGAACGGCTGACACTGCTGCGCCGTGCGGTGCGCGCCGCCCCCGGGCTGGACGCTGCCCCCTACGAGGAGCGCATCACCACCTTCGAGGCGCGGCTCTTCGACATCCGGCGCGTCCTGTCCCGCGACCGCACCGCCCTCGACCGGGCCGAGTTCGCGCCCCCGTCGGTCATGCAGCGCGTCTCGCGCATCGTGGGCGCGCAGTTCCGGGCGACGTCCGCGCCCACGACCACCCAGCGCGACAGCTACACGGTCGCATCGGCACAGCTGGCCGAGATGTCCGAGGCGCTGCGGGCGCTGGTGGAAGGGGACCTGGCCACACTGGAAGCGGAGTTGGAGGCCGCGGGCGTGCCGTGGACCCCGGGGCGGCCGATTCCAAGGTGGCCGCGGTGAGGTGCTTGACGATCCTCCTGACAGCCGCCGCCTGCGATACCGCCCCCGCGCCACAACACACCATACACGCCGACTCGGCCGGGATCCCGATCGTCACGGCTGTCGCGCCGCAATGGGCGCCCGGTGAGGGCTGGACGGTCGACCCTGAGCCGCTCGTCGAGATCGGCGCGGTGACCGGCGCGCCCGAGTACCAGTTCAGCGAAGTCGTGGCAGCCGTCCGTCTGAGCAACGGCGACATCGTGGTCGCGGACCGGGGGGCTTCGGAGCTGAGGAGCTACGACTCGGCCGGGATCTTCCAGTGGCGCACCGGAAGGTTCGGCGAAGGCCCCGGCGAATTCGAGAGCCTGGGTTTTGTTGGCACGATGGTCGGCGACTCGCTGGTCAGCTACGACAGCAGTCTCATGCGTGCACAGGTCTTCGACTCCCGGGGACGGTTGGTTCGCACGATGCGCGTCTCGACGCCTCCGGGCGAGGCAACGCGCCTGGGGTCTGTTTCGGACAAGGCGGTCGGGATCGTGAGCGGGCTACTCATCGTGCGCTATATCGACCTGGGCGAAACAATGGAAACCGGCATCGTGCGCTGGCCCAACGAACGGTTGGTGTCGATCGACCTGGGCACGGGCGAGACCACTTCTCTCCTCGTCGTTCCGGGACACGAGGCTGTTGTCGAATGGCGCGAGGACGGCGGCTATCGCCACGGCCGCTACACCTTCTCCAGGATGCCCGAGTACGGATCCGCAGGTGACCGGCTCGCCGTCATAGACACCGAGGCCTATCTGGTGAGGATCGTGTCTCCCGTCGACGGGTCGATCGAGCGCATCGTCCGGCGCGAAATGGAGCCCCGGGAGGCCACCGATGCCATCTTCGAGGCTCACCTGGACGGTATCATCGGAATGTTCGACGACCTGCCCGCCGAGGGTGAGAGACAGGTTCGGCAGGCGTGGCGTGACACACCCAGGGCTCCGTTCCTCCCTGTTCTCCGCTCCGTCCACGTCGACGCGGCCAGCAACCTCTGGCTGGCACCCTATCACATCGTCGGCGCCAACCCTCCCGCCTTCGAGGTCCACGCCCCCGACGGCGCCTGGCTGGGCAGCGTCTCCGTTCCCCCCGGGCTCCAGCGTGCCTTCATCCAATACCAGACGCCCTACATGGAGACCGGAGAGGACTACATCCTCGGCGTCTGGGCGGACGACCTGGACGTGCAGTACGTCCGGATGTACCGGATCAACAAGTAGCCGGCCAATGTCCCTTTCCAGACGCGCACTCCTGGCATTCTTCGCTCCAGGCCTGGTTGTCACTGCCGCATGCGATACCACTCCCGCACCAATACACACCATACACACCGACTCGGCCGGGATCCTGATCACTACGGCTGTCGCGCCGCTTTGGGCGCCCGGTGAGGGCTGGACGGTCGACCCGGAGCCGCTCGTCGAGATCGGGACGGTCACCGGCGCACCCGAGTACCAGTTCAGCGAAGTCGTAGCGGCCGTCCGTCTGAGCAACGGCGACATCGTGGTCGCGGACCGGGGCGCATCGGAGCTGCGGAGCTACGACTCGGCCGGCATCTTCAAGTGGCGCACCGGAAGGTTCGGGGAAGGCCCTGGCGAATTCGAGAGCCTGGACTTCCTCGGCCCCGCGGCGGGCGATTCCCTCGTGACCTACGATGAGCGGCTGCTGCGCGCGCAGCTCTTCGATTCGGACGGCGTGTTGGGACGGACGATCAGGGTGATGCTTCCGCGCGAAGACGCGGCACCCGGCGGCTCGGCTCCCGACAAGGCGGTCGGGATCGCGATGGACAATCTGATCGTCCGTTTCATCGAGTTGGCCGAAGGGACCGACCAGGGGATCGTGCGGTGGCTCAACGAGCGTGTAGTCGCCTTTGACCTGGCAGATGGAAGCGCGAGCGTTCTGACGATCGTTCCGGGCGAAGAGGTCGAGAGGCTGCCGGACATGTCCACGACCCTGTTGACCTTCGGAAACATGCCCGAGTACGGAGCAGCGGCTGACCGCGTCGCCGTCATCGATACGAAAGCCTTCTCGGTGCACGTGCTTTCCCCCACGCCCGGAATTGAAGAACGCATCGTCCGGCGCGACCTTGCGCCGCGAGAGGCCGCGGACGCGGTGTTTGAAGCTCACCTGGAGGGGATTCTCGGGATGGTCAGCGGGGTCCCGGCCGAAGAAGTCAGCCGGATTCGACAGATGTGGCGGGACCGCCGCAGAGCGCCCGTACTCCCCGTGCTGCGCTCCATCCATGTCGACGCGACGGGCCACCTGTGGATCACTCCCTACTACGTGGCTGGCGCCGACCCGCCTCCTTTCGAGATCCACGCCCCCGACGGTACCTGGCTCGGCAGCGTGTCGGTGCCGCCCGGGCTGGAGCGGGCGTTCATCCAGTCCCAGGCGCCCTACATCGAGATCGGCGAGGACTACCTTCTCGGGGTCTGGACGGACGACCTGGACGTGCAGTACGTGCGACAGTACCGGGTCACCAAGTAGCCGGCATCCCGCCGGACTCGAGGTGCACAAGAAGACAGTGGTGGCGTGCGCTCGCCAACCAGGCTGGGAAGGTGGTGCAGCACTCGCTGCTCGGTCGATAAACCTCACCTTTGGCGCTCTCCCCGGAGTCAGTCCCATCCAGCTATTGGAACGCCCCCGAAACGGATGCACCGTTTCCGCACCGACCGGAAGCCCATGCACCAGCCATGTCCAACGCAGGCTGGCTCCCCAGTTCAGAGGCCCGCCCCGAATGCCCGGAACCCCGCCGCGAGCAAAGCACGACGAGGCGTACAAGCTGCTCTTCTCCAGTGCGGCCGTCGTCGAGGGGTTGCTGAGCGCGATCGTGCCCGACTTCGCCAGGAAGGCCGACACCCCATGTACATCCCGCTGGAATTCCAGTCCAGGCCGGTGAGCAACATGGCCTTTCGAGTCTACGAATACGTCAACCTGATCCTGCGCGAAGCAGATGTCACGGAGGACACCGGGCCCGAGGGGGCGCCGCCGATCGTGATACCGATCGTCATCTACAACGGGTTCGGAGCCTGGAGCGCCGCGACCGACCTCGCGGACTGGCTCGTGCCGAACGCCGATCCGGTGCTCAGAGAAGTGCTTGGCCTCCAGATGCAGCGACGGTATATTCTGGCCGACCTGAAGGCGCCGGAGTTCTCGGATCTGCCCCCCGGCAACTGGTTCGCAGTGCTGGCCGAGTGGGAAAGCGCCCGCTGGGCCGAAGACGCGGTCCGGCTGGTCGAACTCTGGCGGAAGGCCCGCGGGTCCGGCGACAGCAGCATTGTTCGCGGGTTCGACGCACTGAGACAGCAGACAGATTCCTGGTTGCCGATCCCGGCAGCAGAATCCGGTGCAGCCGCACTGACCGGGGGGAGGAAAACGATGATCCGACACGAAGAGACCTGGCTCGCCGAAAACCTTCGGAAGCGGGAGGAAGAACTGCGCCAGGAGGGCCGCCGCGAAGGTGTCCAGGAGGGCCGTCGGGAAGGTGTCCAGGAAGGCCGTCGTGAAGGCCGCCGGTTGCTCCTGCGCCAGTTGGTGCTCCAGGAATTCGGTCCGGAGGCGGTTGCGGAACTGTCCCGCGTGCTGAATGATCCATCGGATTCGGATCGGACCCAAGGGCTCGCGCTTGCCATCATCGAGTGCGCGACGGCCACGGAGTTCATCGCCCGAGTTCAGGAGTTCTAGGTGCGTCCCATCCGAGCATCGGCTTGTCCCGGCGGGATTCTGCGGAACAACCGTCCCGCTGGCGGAAGCGGAATCCAGGCTAGTTGGAGGGCGTGGCGTTTTCCGGCTGGTCCAGCCGTATCAGCTGGCTGCGGATCCCCCAGTCGCGGCCGTTCCGGATGAGGACCGTCATGTGGACGCCGGTCAGGACGCGCGATCCTCTCTGATCGCCGAGCTGAAAAGTGAGCAGTCCGGTGATCAGTCCCATGCGGCCACTGGCATCGAAGTCGGTGAACGAAGCCTGCACCTCTCCCGACCGCTGGAGCAGCGACTCCAGCTTCTCGTGGATCGCCTCCCGACCGCGCACAGGGTCGTCCTGGTTGAAGATGAAGGTGGCGTCCTCGGTGTAGAGTTCCAGCAGGGTCTCGATGTCGTCCGCGGCCCAGGCGCCGCGCCATTTCCCCAGGAGGGCGTTGGTGTGGAGCATGACATCGGCGTAGTACTCCGCCCGATTCGCCGCGGCGGACATGCCGTCGCTGCCCGGCGCTCCGGGGAATCGTCGCGCACGCTGCGCGTTCCCGACATCCGCCGACGACAGAAGCGCGCACGCCACCGCCCCGATCGCCAAAGTTGATCTGATCACAGCTGCCGTCCTTGGGGCCCCGCTCGGAAAAGTCGGCTGCAACATAATGGCCGACCCGGATCCAAGATAGTCCGTCAATGGGGTTGCGCGAAAATTTAGGCTTGCCTAAACTTCTCGTAGAAAGCCCCGCGGGCCTCGCGCCGGCGGACCCGTCAAACCGACCACGAGCGACCAGCCCATCCATGCCCGATCCCGCAAACGCACTCCTTTTGTTCTTCGCGCTGGCCGGCCTGGGCGCGGTCATCCTCTGGCCCGACCGGGGCCTGGGGCCGCGCCTGCGACGCATTGCCCGACTCACGGAGCGCGTTCGCCTTGAGGACGTGCTGAAACAGCTCTACAAGCTCGAATATGACCGGCTGCCCGCAACGCCCGAGAGCGTGGCGGGCGGAGTGCAGATCTCCCGAACCCAGGCCATTCGGCTTCTCCAGCGCCTCGAGGAAAAAGAACTGGTGACGGCCGAGGACGCCCTGTTTGCGCTGACGGAGCCGGGCAGGGCGCAGGCGCTGCACATCGTGCGGGCACATCGCATATGGGAGCGCTTCCTCGCGGACCGCACGGGCACCCCTCCGGAGGACTGGCACGGGCAGGCCGAGGCGCGCGAGCACCGGCTGTCGGTTGCGGAGACGGAGGACCTGGCGGCGGCGCTGGGCCATCCGGTCTACGATCCGCACGGGGACCCGATCCCCACGGCTGCCGGCGAGATGCCCGCCAGGTCGGGCGTGCCCCTCTCGGCGCTCGAGCCGGGGGAGAGAGGCCTCATCACCCATCTCGAGGACGAGCCCCGGGAGATCTACAGCGAGCTCGTGGCGCTGGGGCTGGGGCTGATGAGTCCGGTGGAGCGGCTCGACGGCAATGCGGGCAGGGTGCGCTTCCGGACCGGTGACAGGCGCCATGAGGTCTCCAGCGCGGTGGCGCGCAACGTGACGGTCGAGGTGTCCCAGGATGTGGACGATCCACGCTGGTCGCGCACGCTTGCGGACATCCAGCCGGGTGAATCCGCGACCGTAGCGGCCATCTCCCCTCTGTGCCGCGGGCCCGCGCGCCGTCGCCTTCTCGATCTCGGCGTGGTGCCCGGGACGGTCGTTCATGCGCGGATGCGCAGCGCCGGGGGTGACCCGGTGGCCTACGACATCCGCGGCGCCCTGATCGCGCTGCGGCGTGAGCAGGCGGCACGCATACAGGTCGTCAACGGCGGCTCAACGGAGGCCAGGGCCTCGTGACGGCCGTCACGAGGACAGGGGCCGCCGAGCGCGCCCCCGCCACGCGGCCGCACTCCGCCCCTGCCCGCCAGCGAGCCCGCAACCTGGTCCGGCTGGGTCTGAGCCCGCACCGATGGGATCACCTGATCGCCCTCGCAGGCAACCCCAACGTGGGCAAGACCACCGTCTTCAACGCGCTCACCGGGCTGCGCCAGCACACGGGCAACTGGCCGGGCAAGACTGTCGTCCGCGCCGAAGGGGCGTTCCTGCACGATGGCCGGCGGGTGAAGGTGGTCGACCTGCCCGGCACCTACTCGCTGCAGGCCGGAAGCGCCGACGAGGAGGTGGCGCGCGACTTCATCCTCTTCGGGCAGCCGGACGTCACCGTGGTGGTCGTGGACGCCTGCCGGCTGGAGCGAAACCTCAACCTCGTGCTTCAGGTCCTGGAGATCACGGACCGCGTGGTGGTCTGCCTCAACCTGGTGGACGAGGCTCGGCGCCACGGCGTCACGGTAGACGTGAAGCGGCTCGAGCGGGAACTGGGCGTCCCGGTCATCCCGGCGGTGGCGCGGCAGGGCGAAGGGATCGACGCCCTGCTGAAGGCGGCGACCGACGTAGCCACGGGGGCTCGCAGGACCCGTCCCCATCGCATCCGTTCGCATCCGGCCGCCGTCGAGGACGCCATCGACGCCATCGAGCCGCTGGTCGCCCGGGAGTTCCCCGAGTTGCCCAACGCGCGCTGGGTGGCGCTGCGGCTCCTCAACGCCGACGAGCGCGTTGCGGAGGCTGTGCGGTCGGGCGAAATCGGGCAACTGGGCGGCAACGGGAATGGCAACAGTCAGCCGCGCGCCACCCCAGGTGCTCCCGCTGAGCGGCCGCGCGGCTCAGCCGCGACCTCCGAAGGCCGCGAACGCATCCTCAAGGCGGCCACGCGGCACCGCTGGACGCTCAAGCCCGGATTCCACGACGCGCTGGCCGAGAACATCTACCGCGAGGCCGCCCGCATCGCCGACGGGAGCGTCCAAAAGGGCCTCAGGAAGGCCGGGGCGGACCTCGACCGCGCCCTCGACCGCTGGCTCACCAGCCGGATCTTCGGCTTCCCGCTCATGCTGGCCATTCTCGCGGTGGTCTTCTGGCTCACCATCGCCGGCGCCAACGTCCCGTCGGCCATGCTCGCCACCCTCCTCCTCGACCGTGTCCACCCCGTGCTGCTGGACTTCGGCGCATGGGTCGGAATGCCCTGGTGGCTCAGCGGCTTCCTCTTCGACGGAGTCTACCTCGCCACCGCCTGGGTGGTGAGCGTGATGCTGCCGCCGATGGCCATCTTCTTTCCCCTGTTCACCCTCCTCGAGGACTTCGGCTACCTCCCCCGCGTCGCCTTCAACCTCGACTCGCTCTTCCGGCGCGCCGGCGCGCACGGCAAGCAGGCGCTCACCATGAGCATGGGCTTCGGGTGCAATGCCGCCGGCGTCGTCGCCACGCGCGTGATCGACAGCCCCAGGGAGCGGCTCATCGCGATCATCACCAACAACTTCTCGCTCTGCAACGGCCGCTGGCCGACCCAGATCCTGATCGCGGCCATCTTCATCGGAGCACTGGTCCCACCGCACCTCGCGGGCGTCGTTTCGGCGGGCGCGGTGGTCGGCATCGCGCTGCTGGGCATCTTCTTCATGTTCCTCACCTCGTGGGGGCTTTCCAACACGGTGCTCAGGGGCGAAGCGACGACCTTCTCGCTGGAGCTTCCCCCCTACCGCCCCCCGCGCATCCTGCAGACGCTGTACACCTCGGTGATCGACCGCACGCTGATCATCCTCTGGCGGGCGGTCCTCTTCGCGGTCCCCGCCGGCGCCGTCATCTGGCTGATCTCGAACATCTCCTTCGGAGGCGCCTCGATTGCCCAGCACGGCATCGGCCTCCTCGACCCCTTCGGCCTGCTCCTGGGCCTCAACGGCGTGATCCTGCTCGCCTACGTCATCGCGATCCCGGCCAACGAGATCGTGATTCCCACCGTGCTCATGCTCACGGTGCTCACGCTGGGCGACCCCTCATTGGGCCAGGGCGCCGGCGTCATGTTCGAGGCCGATTCGGTCGGCGGCACACAGGAACTCCTCAGCGCCGGCGGCTGGACGCTGCTGACGGGCGTCAACCTCATGCTCTTCAGTCTGCTCCACAATCCGTGCTCGACCACGATCTACACCATCTACAAGGAAACGGGGAGCGGCCGCTGGACCACGCTGTCGGCGCTATTGCCGCTCGTCATGGGGTTTGTGGTCTGTTTTCTGGTGGCGCAGGTGTGGAGGCTGGCTACCGGGACGTAACCGGCCGGCGAGCCGCCTACCCGGCGGAGCCTGCGATCGCCAGCATCTCCTCGACGGTGCAGAGCTTGACGCGTGGCCGCCCCTCGGCCTTGCCGCGCGCGGTCTCGTGCGCATCGAGCCGCCGCCACCCGGCTTCGTCGACCCGGCGCACACCACGCTCCCGCAGCAGATCGGCCAGATCGCCAGGAGGCGCCTCCGCGCCGGCGGCACCCGCCCCACTCTCCGCGCTCCCCGCAACGATCCCGGCCTCCCGGTCCTCGATCATCAACGCCACCGTGGCGGCCGCGTCGGCCTTGTTCGTCCCTATCACCCCGGAGGGCCCCCGCTTTGCCCAGCCCACCACGTACTCGCCCGGCACGACCTCGCCGCCACCGGCCGCGCGCACCACCCGGCCCCCCTCGTTCGGCACGATCCCGCGCCGCTCGTCGAAGAGCACGCCCGGGATCGGCACGCCGCGGTAGCCGACCGAGCGGATCACCATTCCACACGGCACGACCTCGGTCTCGCCGGTTCCCACGGCGCGCATGTAGCCGTCCTCCTGCTCCACCAGGCGGTTCCGCTCGATGCGCACGCCGGTGACCCGGCCGTCTTCGCCGAGCACTTCGAGCGGTGAGGCAAGGAAGCGGAACCGCACCACCCGGTCCTCGTCCAACGGGGCAGCGGACGCGTAGCCCCTCAGCGTCGCCATGTTGCGCGTCTTCACGGCGTTGCCCTCCAGCGCGGCCTCGCTCGCGGGATCGAGTTCGAGTTCGTCGGCCTCCACCCGTGCGCAGACCCCGTCCAGCCGCCCGAACTCGCGCAGCTCCGGGTTCGTGAACGAGGCCTGGGCGGGACCCCGGCGGCCCAGCACCGTGACGCGCCGCACCCGGCTTCCCCGCAGTGCGGCCAGCGCGTGGTCGGCAATGTCGGTCGTGGCGAGGCGGTCGAGCGACAGCACCAGGATCCGCGAGACGTCGATGGCGACGTTGCCGTTGCCGATCACGACGACATCCTCGCAGTCCAGGTCGAACTTCGCGCCGCGAAACTCGGGGTGCCCGTTGTACCACGCCACGAACCGGAAGGCGGCGTGGCTGCCGGCCAGATCCTCGCCCGGAATGCCGAGCCGCCGGTCGCTCTGCGCCCCCACCGCGTAGACGATCTGGTCGTAGCGCGCCCTCAGCTCGTCCAAGCTCACGTCCACCCCCAGCGTCACGTTGCCGAAGTAGCGCACCTCGTCGCGGGCCAGGAGCCTGCTGTAGACCCGGGCCACCGACTTGATGGCCTGGTGGTCCGGGGCGACGCCGTCGCGCACGAGCCCGTACGGGGCGGGAAGCCGGTTGATGATGTCGATCGCGACCGGATCGCCCGACTTCAGAAGCGCCTCGGCGGAGAAGAATCCCGCCGGTCCGGCACCGATGACCGCGACTCGTGTACAAGGATGGGTCATGGCGTCCGGACGTGGTTGACCGTCCCGTTGTTCATTGGCGAGTTTCCGGGGCTACCGAGAGTGAATCGAAAGAAAAGAACCGAACCCACAGAGGATCAAGATAATGACGACGATCCGATACCGTTTTTCGAGGCCGGGCACTCGCCCGATGGTGCCCGCCACCTTGTGCGCGCTGTCCCTCGCCATGCTGGTGGCATGCGGCGGAGATTCCGGGGGCGGTGCGCAGAACGCTTCGGGTGGCGATGCGGACATGACCGCGGCAACCGGCACCGAAGCTCCCGCTCCCGCGGAACTCTCCATCGATCCCGCCCTGCTGCCCGAGGGCGTAACGGTGGAGATGGTCCAGCAGGGCAGGGACCTGTTCGTCGGCGGCGGCATCTGCTTCACCTGCCACACGGTGGAGGCCACCGGCGGGCCGCTGGCTCCGGACCTTACCGACGACGTCTGGATCAACGTCGACGGCGAGTATTCGTCCATTGTGGAGCTGGTCAAGACGGGCGTCGCGCAGCCGATCGAACACCCGGGCGCCATGCTGCCCCGGGCCGGACTGCCGCTTACCGACGAACAGGTCGAGGCGGTTGCGGCCTACACCTACATGCTGAGCCGGATGTAGCCTCAGAAGAGGTCGCCCTGCACTCCACCACCAGGTCGAAAGGCGGCAGTGGACAGCGGAGGGGGCGTCCGGTCCAGCCCGGCCTTCCTGGCGGAGGCGCGGAACAGCGCGCCGATCTGCTTCGCGTACTCGCCCTGGCCCCGAAAACGGCGATGAAATGCCGGATCGTTCAGCCTCCCGCCGCGTGCGTCGCGGATCCTGGCCAGCACCTTGTCCCTTCGGTCCGGAAAGCGGATTTCCAGCCAGCGGACGAAGTGTTCCGCAACTCCCCGCGGCAGTCTGAGCAGCAGAAACGCGGCATAGCGCGCCCCGGCTTCGGCGGCGGCATTCACGATCGCCGGCATCTCCTCGTCGGTGATCCCCGGGATCACGGGCGCGACGAAGACTCCCACCGGCACGCCCGCCTCCGTGAGCCGCCTGACGGCGTCCAGACGCCGGGCCGGGATCGAGGTGCGCGGTTCCATGACACGCTGCAGTTCGTTGCGCAGCGTCGTCACGGAGATCGTGACGTTGACACAGTTGTGACGGGCGAGATCGCTCAGGACGTCGGCATCTCGTGTCACCAGGTGGTTCTTGGTGACGATCGCCACCGGATTCCTGAAGTCGCGCAGGACTTCCAGGCACCCGCGGGTGATGCGCAACCGGCGCTCGACGGGCTGGTAGGGGTCGGTCACCCCCGACATCCCCAGAACCTGCGGACGCCAGGACGGCCGAGACAGAGCCTTCCTCAGCATCTCCGCTGCCCGTCGCTTCACCAGGATCTTCCGCTCGAAGTCGAGGCCCGATGAAAAACCCAGGTACTCGTGCGTAGGCCGGGCGTAGCAGTACACGCACCCGTGCTCGCAACCGCGGTAGGGGTTCACCGAGGCATCGAAGCCGACATCCGGACTCTGGTTGCGGGCCACGATGGAACGCGTTGCGTCCGCCAGGAACTCGGTGAGAGGCTTTTCCTCCTCGTAGTGGCCGGGTTCCATTTCCACATGTACCGTTTCGTAGCGGTTGGGCGGGTCGTACGCCACCCCGCGGCCCCGGATCGCCGGTTCCGCTCCAGGGCCGGCCGCTGCCGGCACCAAACGCTTGACTGGAAGAACGCGCATTCCCCAATTTCGGTGTTTATTCGGATACAAACAAGAGGAACGTCCCTCGCATGACCCTCGAACAGCTGGAAAAGAGGCTGAACGCCCTGTCGGACCGCACCCTGCGCTACCACTACATCATCCAGCTCGGCAAGCGGCTTCCCCCGATGGACCCCGCGCTCAAGACGGAAGAGACCCAGGTGCGCGGCTGCATGAGCCCGGCCTGGCTGGCCGGCTGGCTGGAAGAGGGTGAGCCCCGCACGCTGCGGTTCGTGGGCGACTCCGAGTCCATCATCGTGAAGGGCCTGTTCGCGATCCTCGCGGAGATCTACAACGGCCAGCCCCCGGAGGAAGCCCTCGCGGTGGACCTGTCCGACATCTTCGAGCGGCTCAGGCTGGGCGAAGCGCTCAGCCCGAACCGGCGCAACGGGTTCTACTCGATGGTGGAGAAAATCCGCCGCGTCGCGCTCTCGCTGGCGTGACGCGGCGGATAGGAGGGGATCGGCCGATCCGGCCGACGGGTTGCCCGGCCGGTCGGACTAGACGGCCTCGATCTCGTAGCCGATCCGCCAGTTCGCCATGTTCTCGGGATCGTCCGAGCCCTCGTCACCCGGCTGGATCACGCGGACGTGGTCCTGGATCGGCCCGGTGAACGTCCGGGTGTAGAACTCCAGCTGGTCGTTCCCGCTCAACTGGTCCAGTTCCTCGCCCCTGAGTTCGATCGCCAGGTGGTCGACCACCTCTCCCTCGAACAGCACCTTGTCCAGGTTGTTCAGCCTGTTCCAGCGGGGATGATCGGAAATCGGGTAGTGCCCCTTGCGCGGCATTCTGGTCTCCTGGACCTTGCCGCCGCCGTTGTCCGTCCAGACCTTGGCCCAGAAGACGAACTCGCCCTTGTCCTTGAAAAACGGCTCGAGGTCGTCGAGAATCTGCAACCAGCGCAGCGTGACTCTGATCCGAGTTCCGTCCTGTCCGCTCATTCACTCAGCTCCTTGGTCATTTGTGCTCCGGCGCGCGCCGGAAACGAATCGCCGCAAGGTATTGCGATCAAGGTTGTCTGTCCAGACGGCCTTGCATCATCCCGTTCCCCGCGGCCCCTCCCCCGTCCCGACCGGAACGAAGCTCCGGAGCATCGCGCGCCGAAGCTCCACCGCCATCTCCTTCCGGTCACTCGAGCGCACGGGCGCGTCGCCAAACCGCACCGTGCAGTTCACGCGCCTCAGCGCGAACAGCCGCACCACATGCGGCACGAACCCGACACCACCCCACCAGCAGACGCTGTCGCTGGCGGATGGACCGTCCGGCGGCGTCCAATACGAGACGGTCAGCCAGTGCACGGAGGTTCCCGCAGCCGCCGCGTCGGCCAGGAGCGCGGGCTTGAGCTGGAGGATCGTCTCGCCACTGGTACTCGTCGCTTCCGGGAAGACGATCACGGTGTCCCCGCGCTCCCTCGCCTGCGCCATCTCGTGGCGCACGCGGATCACGTCGCGCCTGGTCGCTCGGTCCACGAAGATCGTGTCCCCCATCGAGGCCGCGAAGCCCCAGAGCGGCCAGCGCCTCAGCTCCGCCTTGGCCACGAACACCATCGGCATCACCGACCCGAGAACGGGGATGTCGAGGTAGCTCAGGTGGTTGGAGACGGCCAGCGCTCCCGGGGGCGGGGGCACCCCCTCAACGGACACGCGGACCCCGACGGCCCGCATCATCCCCCGTCCCCAGATCCGAAGGGCCCGCCGCCGCGCCCTCGTCCGCAGCGCCTGAACGGAACCGGGCCGGGCCATCGCGAGCACGTACGCGCAGAGGAGCGACACGACCACCACAACGGTCCAGCCTCCCACCAGCAGCACCCTGGCGGCCACGCGCGGCCAGTGGCGCAGGCCTGGTCGTGCGGGCGAGCCCCGAGCTCTACCCCTGTGGCCCGGCCGCCGCATCCTCACCCGGACCCCACCGCTCGATGAACGTCTCAGGTTCCACCCCCAGGCCGTCCGCTACGCGCGTGATGTAGTTGAAGAAGCCGATCACCTGCGTGGCATCGTGGATCGCGCGGTCGTCAAAGCCCACGCCGCGCAGCCGCGCCAGGTCGTCGCGCGACATCGGAGCCGCCATGCGCGTCAGCTTCACCGCGTACTCGCACAGCGCCCTGTCCTCCCGTGACAGCGGGGCCTTCGTCCAGTCCGAGACGATCTGGTGGACGAAAGCGTCTCCCTCGCTCTTCCCCACCCCCTCTTCCTCGACCTCGGCACGGAGGTCATGCGCGTGCGCCTGCGTTCAGTAGAAACAATCGAGCTCGGCCGACACGACCGTCGCCAGGAGTTCCCTCTGGACACGGGACAGCGGCGACGGCCCGAACATGACCGTGGCGTAGTGAGCCATCGCGGCGCGGAGCACGGGAGCGTTCAGGCTCATCACCTGCACGATGTTCCACACCCTGCCCGAACGCTCGACCGCCGCGTCGAGCTCCCGCCTGAGCAGCCCGGTGGCCTCCTCGCGGGGTATCTCGGCGATCCACGACATGGCTGCTCCCGGTTGTGCGGGTTCGGGCGGCCGGGGCGAAACATCGCCGCGGCTTGTTCGTAGTCAGTGACATTGTTAACGATTCCTTCGACCGTCCGCACAGGAGATTCGCACGATGACCGATCCGTACACAGAAGCCACGCGCAACGAGCGGAGGGGGATTCCCACCTTCGTCAAGGTCATTCTGGTGACGGGCGGACTCTTCGCCGCCGCGTTCGTGACCCTCGCGGTCGTCGGCATCATCTACGCGCGCAAGATGGCGGACGAGTGGGTGGACTACTCGGAGACCGTGTTCGAGGATCTGGAAATGGACGCCACCACCGCCGAGGCGGTCGCCAACATGGCGGAGGCGTTCATCGGCGACGAAGTGCAGATCACCCAGGCCGATTTCGACGGGAGCGCGCTCACCCTGCGTCACTCGGGCCAGGGCGGCGACTTCCACATCGATCTCTCGGATCTGGAGGACTGGGCTTCGGAGATGGAGACCTTCCTCGAACGGGAGATCGAGAGCGGGGTCGTGATCGAGGGGGCGGGCGACGATTCGGGCGGCTGGCTCAGGGTCAGCGGTCGCAACGGGCGAACCATACTCGAAATGCGTGGTGACGAAGACGGCGGCACGCTGAGAATACGGGGGCCTCGCACGGACACGCGCCTGGGCCTCGGCGACGACGCGACACGGATCCCCAGCTGGGTTCCCATTCCCCCCGACGCGAGCGTCCGCAAGCATCTGTTCTCGGGTGACACCGACGAGGCCACCTTCGGCGGCGTGGCACTCAAGGTCGACGCGGACGGCAGAAGCGTCTACGACTGGTACACCGACAACCTCCCCAACGCGGGGTTCGGCGTGTCGAAGTCGCAGATGCACTGGGACGCCCGGCGGAAGCGCGGCAAGATCTTCGCGCGCACGGACGGCCTCACGCAGGACCGCGAGCTATTCGTCCTGGTCGGGGACAGCGGCGAACGCGGAAGCTCGGTCGTGCTCATGCACAAGGTGGAGCGCTAGCGATACCAGCGGTTCAGTCCCTTCGGCCCGCGCGCGTCTGCAACAGCAGGGCCCCATTGGCGGCACGGGCGCCGTAGCGGGCCAGCGACTCCAGCGCGGGCAGGATCTCCACGGTCTCCAGATCGTCCGGGGTGATCGCCGCCAGGACCATTCCCGGGTCGGAGATCGGGAAATCGTCGACGTACACCGCCATCATGGCGCAGGCGTCGGCCCTCGCCGCGATGTCGTCCTGGTTGGCGAATCCCAGCTGATCCTCGGGCGCGATGGAGAGCCGGCTCGCCGTCTTCTGTAGCACGGAGCGGTTGCGGCCCAGCTCCACGCAGACGCCGGTCTCGGGCGCGCCCGTCGACAGGGCCATCCAGCGTGCGGTCAGCCCCGGGATGTTCATGGTGTTCAGGAGCGAGATGAGGTCGCTGCGCGGTCCTCGCGACTCGATCTCGGCCCTGGTAAGGCGTCCGACCAGCGTGCCCCGGTGCCGTTCAGTAGTGAGTAGTCCGCGGAGCCGTCCGGCGTCGGGGGTGTTGCGCGTCGACACGACCGTGATCGAGTCCAGGGTCACGGGATCCGGCGGGAGATAGATGTCGAGCTGGACATCGTCGTTCCCGACCTGCAGCTGAGGGGATATCGCCTGCTGATAGCCGAGGCCCGACACGCCGATCATGTAGGTTCCCGGTCCGGGCGGCGTAAGCGCGAAGGTGCCGTCCGGGGCGGTGAACATGGTCGCCACGCGCTCGCCGTCGCCATTCACCATGATGACCACCGCTTCAGCGACCACCGCTCCCGAGGCCGGGTCGGTGACCGTGCCGCGAATGGTCTGCGCTGCGGCGGGGCCGGGGAGCCAGGGCGCCAGCGCCAGGGTCGCGGCCAACGCGGTGATGGCGGGCCCGCGCATGGTTGGCCTGCCAATGGCTCCTGCCCCTCCGCGGCTGTCGTGTTCGACCATGGCTTGCCCTCCCGCCGCGCTCCGGCGGCTTTGCCGTTACCGATGAACCTACAACCTACGCCGCGGATCCGCCCGGATTGCGGTGCATGGACGACCGGCGGGGCGGATCCGTAACTTCGGAACCCGTTGCCGGCTCGCCGCACACACCAGGGAGGTCCCGATGTCCCGCCGTCTCGCATTGTCGTGCTGTCTCTCGCTCATCGCCGCTTCCTGGGCCTGTGCCCCGGAGAGTGCGGACGACGCTCAGGCGGCTACGCCCGCTGCCGAGCCCGGCCTCGATCTCGAAGCGGTCGCCGGGATGCTCGTCGCGCGGATGGACCTGCAGCCCGGGGAGCGGGTCCTCCTGGTGGGGCAGGGAGGGGGCCGCTGGGACGCTCTCGTGCCGCTGCTGCGCGAAGGCGTGGCCGCCGCGGGCGGGGTTGACCTGGGCGCGGTGGATGTCCATGGCGCGGTCCTCGAGGGGACGGCGCCGACCGGGTTCGCCGACGGGCTTGCGAGCGGACCCGACGGGTGGGCGGAGGCGCTGGGGGGCGTCGACGTGGCCGTGAAGCTGCCCGGAGCCGTGCCTGACCCCGCAGTCCCGACCGATGTTTACCGAGTCCTGCAGGACGTGCTGCGCGGCGGGCAGGGCCGCACCGTACACTTCCACTGGGCCGGGAAGACCTCGTTCGAGATGGAGGAGTTGCCTCTCGACGCGCTGGCGGACCGGGTCTACCAGACGGCGCTCCTGGAGACCGACTACGCGGGACTGGAAGAGAAGCTGGCCGCCTTCGAGGCCGCGTTGCGGCAGGGCCCGGTGCGCGTGACCACCCCGGCCGGGACGGACATCGGCTTCGAGGTGGGTGACCGTCCGGTGACGCGCCAGGACGGGGACGCCTCCGCCGCGCGGGCCGCCATGGCCCGCAACCTGATCGACCGCGAGGTGGAGCTGCCCGCGGGGGCCGCGCGGGTCTCGCCGCTGCTCGAGACGGTCGAGGGCAGCATCGCCTTCCCGCCCGCGATGTGGGGTGGGGAGCGGGTGGAGGGGCTGGTGCTGCGCTTCGAGGGAGGCCGCGTGGTCGAGGTCGCGGCCGCGAGCGGACGCGACGGGGTCCTCGCCGAGATGGAGGCCGGGGGCGAGGCGGCGTCGACCTTCCGCGAACTGGCGGTGGGACTCAACCCGCTCCTGGCCATCCCCGAGGGCGAGGAGTGGATCCCGTACTACGGCTACGGGGGAGGGGTGGTGCGCCTCTCGCTGGGCGACAACACCGAGCTGGGCGGTTCCGTCGGCGGCGGCTACGTACGCTGGAACTTCTTCACCGACGCGACCGTGACGGTGGGCGGCGAGGAATGGGTACGCGATGGCAGGCTCGTGGGGGCGGGGGCGTCTTGACCGCCTGACTCGTCAGGCGGCCCGCCGTTCGGCTTCGAAGAGCCGGTCGATCTCTTCGGAGTCGTATCCGGGGGTCAGCCTCGCCACCAGCCAGTACACGGCGAACGACAGGGCCACGCCGGGGAAGACCTGGTGGACGCCGCCGCCGAACGGAAGCCGGTTCCAGAGCAGCAGCACCAGCAGCCCGGTCAGGAACGACGCCACCGTGGCCGCCCCGTTGCCGCGCCGCCAGTACAGCCCAAACAGGAGCGCGGGCCCGAAACAGGCGCCGTAGATCGCGCCCGAGAGCGCGGTCAGTCCCACGATCCCGTCGGGCGGGTTCAGTGCGATGATCGCCGTGATCAGCGCGAAGAGCGCCACGTAGAGCCGGGTCCAGGTCAGCATCGACCGCTCCGAGCTCGATTTGCGCACCATGCCCACGATGTCGCGCTGGGCGCTCGAGGCCATCACCAGCAGCACGCTGTCGAGCGACGACATCGCCGCCGCGACCATGGCCAGCAGCAGGAACGCGCTCGCGCCCGCCGAGAAGACCCCGGGCGTCGTCAGCAGCTGGGGCACCACCAGGTCGGTGTCGGGGAGACCGCCGGGGATGATGTTGCGGGCGTACAGCCCGACCGGGATCAGCAGCGAATACACCAGTATGAAGGCCAGCGTGGACACCCACACGCCCTTTCTGATCGCCGCCCGGCTCTCCAGCGCGTAGAAGCGGGACAGCTGCCGCGGCTCGACGGCGAACTTGACCGTGGCGGCAAAGATGAAGCCAAGCGCCAGCGGCACCGAAACCCCGCCGCCCCAGCGCAGCAGCGGCTCGGTGACCGGGTCGTCCGCCAGCGCGCTGTACGACCCGAGCCCGCCCGCCGCCGTCACCGCCCCGCGGAAAAGCAGGATGCCCGCGATGATCATCGCCACGCCCTGCACGGCGTCCGTCTTCACCACCGAGATGAACCCCCCCACCACGGTGTAGATCATCACGATGAAGAACACGATGATGATCGCCGTCCGGTACGGGATGTCCAGAAACACCTCCAGCAGGTTCCCGATCCCCTTGAAGACCGCGGTCATGTAGAAGAACGACGCAAAGAGCACGATCACAGCTGCCAGCACGCGCGCGGCCGGGCTCCCGAAGCGGAAGCCGATGAAGTCGGGGATCGTCAGCGACCCCAGCGACTCGGTGAAGGTCCGAAGCCGCGGCGCCACCCCGACCCACGCGAAGAGCGACAGCCCCACCACGAACGGCACCAGCAGGAACCATGTCACCCCCCAGTCGTACGCCTGCCCCGAAAACCCCACGAAGGAGTTGGTGCTGGAGTAGGTGGCGAAGAACGAGAGCCCGATCGCGATCGGTCCCATCGACCGGCCCCCGACGAAGTAGTCGGCGACCCCGCTGGTCTTCCGGTTGCCGGTCCAGGCGTGATAGGCGAGCAGCAGGGTGTAGACCAGCAGGAACAGGTGGACGATCCAGTAGGTGCGCAGGTTGTCCAGAATGGCCTGTATCAAGTCGGCTCCTTGTCGGATGCTTGGCGCGCGGAGTCGCCGGAAACGGGCCGCGCCTGCGCCGGTCGGGGTTCGGCGCCCATCAACATGCGGGACACCGCCGCTTTCTGCACCTTGCCCATCGCGTTGCGCGGCAGGGCGGGTACGCGCAGGAACGCATGGGGAACCTTGTACGGGGCCAGCCGCTCCTTGCCCCAGCCCCTGAGCGCGTTGTCATCGGACGGGTCCGCCGGGTCCAGGCCGGCCGCACCTTCCGCCGGGACCCACGCCGCCCGCAGCTGTTCCCCCCACTCCGGGTGCGGGACGCCGACCACCGCCAGATCGCGGACCCCCGGATGGGTGCGGAAGAGCTCCTCGACCTCGAGCGCCGACACCTTGTAGCCCCCCGTCTTTACGATGTCCACGCTGCGCCGTCCCAGGATGCGGTAGTACCCGCCCTCGCCGAGACACGCCTCGTCGCCCGTGCGGAACCACCCGCCGCGAAAGGACGCCGCCGTCTCCCCGGGCCGCCCCCAGTACTCGCGGAAGACCTGCGGACCGCGCACCTCGATCTCGCCCTGTTCACCCGGCGCGACGGGCCTCCCGCCGTCGTCCACGATCCGCGTCTCGACCCCGGGCAGGGGCAACCCGACATGGCCGGGCCGCCGCTCGCCGCGCAGCGGATTGGACAGCGCCATGCCGATTTCGGTCATGCCGTACCGTTCCAGCAGGGTGTGCCCCGTGATCTCGCGCCACCGCTCCAGCGTCGCGACCGGGAGCGCAGCCGAGCCGGAGACCATGAGCCGGAGCCCCTCGGCGCCCCTCGACCAGCGCCGCCGCACAGCCGCCGGAGCCTCGTCCCACGCGTGGATCAGCCGGGTGTAGACGGTGGGCACCGCCATGAAGAGCGTGATCTCGCCCGACGCGAGGCGGTCCCAGGTGGCGGCCGGCGCGCCCGAGCCGAACTCACACGCCGCGCCGGACCAGAGCGCGCAGGCCAGCGCGTTGACGACGCCGTGGATGTGGTGCAGCGGCAGCGTGTGCAGGATCCGGTCGTCCGCCGTCCAGCCCCAGGCGGTGGTGAGCGCGGTGATCTGCGCCACGACGTTGCGGTGGGTGGTCAGCACGCCCTTGGGCCGCCCGGTGGTGCCGCTGGTATAGATGATCAGCGCCGCGCCGGCGCGGGCGCGCAGTCGAGGGTGACCGCCGAGTGGGGTGTCCCCGCGAGGGG
>VXMI01000186.1 GCA_009841165.1 Gemmatimonadota bacterium
AGCGGACACATTGCGTGCTCCGAAAAGCGGACATATCATTTGCTCTCGACAGATCGCGACGAGGGGTTCCTCCCCTACAACTGGAGAAACCACCTGTCGGGCCGGGCCAACCTCAGCTACACGCCCAACGACACCTACGACTTTGCCTTCAGCCTGGCCCAGAACCGGATCAGGGCGCAGTCCGCCTCGGCGCAGCAACCGCTCAGCACCGCGGTGATCTGGGCGTGTCCGGATCCGGGCTGCGAGGCGGGGAGCGGCTTCGGGTCCGATATTGCCGGACCATACCGCGGCTATATCGCGTATCTGCCGGAGGCCTACGCCAACGAGATCGAGGGCTTCCAGGACGTGGACCGCACCACCTTCAGCCTCCAGGGGCGGCACGACCCGTTCGACTGGCTGAGTCACAGCCTCACGGTGGGCGGGGACTTCTCCAACATCCGGAACTCGGAGCTCTACAAGGCCACGGGGAACATCGGACAGTTTCAGGCCCACGGACGCAAGTGGATCATCAATCTCCGCAGCAGCTTCGTCTCGATCGACTACGGTGCGAACGCGGACTACTCACTGACTGACGACCTGAGCTTCACCACCTCCGGGGGGGTCCAGTTCTACCGCCGGCAGGAGGAGTCGAACCAATCCGTCGGAGAGTTCTTTCCCATCGAGGCGCTCACGCGACGGTGAGCTCCGGTTCAGTACGCCGGGGCGAGGAAGACTTCCTGGAAAACCGGACGTTCGGCGTCTTCGTCCAGGAACAGATCAACTGGCGCGACCGGGTCTATCTCACGGGCGCCATCCGGGGCGACGACAACAGCGCGTTCGGAAAGAACTTCGACTTCGTCGTGTACCCGAAGTTCTCCCTGTCGTGGGTGCCTACCGACGAGGACTTCCTGAACGATGTGGGCTGGCTGAGCACCCTGAAGTTCCGCGGCGCGTGGGGGAGGGCCGGCAAGCAGCCCGACGTATTCGACGCGCTGAGGACGTACGAGCCCGTCGTCGGAGCAAACTCGGAGGGCGTGCTAACACCGGAGAACATCGGAAACCCCGACCTCAAACCCGAGGTGGGCGAAGAACTGGAACTCGGCTTCGACGCGGGCCTGCTGGACGAGCGCGTCGCGGTGGAGTTCACCTACTACAACCAGAAGACCCAGGACGCGATCATCCGCGTACCGGCGCTTCCTTCCCTGGGATTCCCCGGCGTTCAGTTCCGGAACCTCGGGGAGGTCAGGAACACCGGTATCGAGATGGGCGTGGACGTGTCGGCCTACAGGAGCAACGACCTGGGCCTGGACTTCCGGTTCACCCTCTCGAAGAACAACAACGAGATCGTGAGTCTGGGCGGCGAGCCGTTCATCGATCACAACTCCAGGTTCGGCCAGTACCACGTGGCGGGTTTCCCGCTGGCGGGCGTGTTCAGAAAGCGCGTAGTCAGCGCCGACCTGGTCAACGTCGACGGCCGGAACGAGCCGACGAACGTGATGTGCGAGAGCGGTCCCCTGGTACCCGGGGGCAACTTCTCCGAGGGCGGCGGTCCTCCGGTGCCGTGTGCCGAAGCCCCCGAGGTGTATTGGGGTCAGCCTCTGCCGGTCTGGGAGGGCGGCGTCAGCGCCAACGTGACGCTGTACCGCAATCTGCAGATCTACGCCCTGGTCGACTTTGTCGGGGGGCGCACCTTCGAGAACGGCGACGTCATGCACGCGCACCTGACGTTCCGCCAGACCCGGGCCATGCAGGAGCGGCTCGATCCAATCCTGCTGGGCTACCAGAGCCTGGGCACGGCGGGCCGGCGGCAGGCCGGGATCATCGACGGCGACTTCGCGAAGCTCAGGACGATCTCCGCCAACTACACGCTGCCGCAGAGGTTCGCCGAAATGATGCGTGCATCGCGTGTCACCCTCACCGTAACCGGCCAGAACCTCTGGACGATCTGGACGGCGGCGGGGGACGAGTGGTTCGGTCACAAGCTCATGGACCCGGAGAGGACGAACCAGGCGGGAGGGGCCACTCCCGGGCTGGAGGTGTTCCTCCAGGAAAGCTGGCCGCAGGCGAAGCGGATCATATCCACACTGCGATTCTCCTTCTGACCAATGAGGTGCGAGATGCGAAACATGACCAAGATGACATGGACACTGGCGCTGTCTCTGCCCCTGCTCGCCGCGTGCGACATCCAGGAGATCCTTGAGGTCGACATTCCGGGGAGGGTGGAGGAGAGCGCGCTGGAGAACCCGAAGCTGGCGTCAACCCTGGTGACGGGCGTGATCTCCGACGTGGAATGCTCCTGGAACCAGTACACAGCCGGGATGGCTCACCACTCCGACGAATACATCCCCACATCCGGGAATCTCGACCTGATCCGGTGGGGCGAGCGGAGGATCGAGGACGTCGATGTCCAGTTCAGCCAGGGGCTGTGCGGGGGAGGGACCTATCCCACCTACACGCCGCTGCAGACCGCGCGCTTCCAGGGCGAGGACGTGCTGTCGCGCCTTGACGGGGAAGCGTTTGCCGGCCTGGCCGACCTTGCCGACCTGAGGGCCGTTGCCCGGACGTGGGGCACCTTTCCCCTGATCGCTCTGGGTGAAGCCTTCTGCGACATGACGATTCCGACCGTGGAGGGCGAGCCGGGGCCACTGATGACGAAGCAGGAAGTACTGGCGGTCGCCGAGACCAAGTTCACCGAGGCGCTCGGCATGGCGCAGGGGGTCGGCAACACGGCGCTGGTGAATACGGCCCTGGTGGGCCGGGCCCGCGTACGGATCGGCCTGGAGAACTTCCCCGGCGCCATGGCCGACGCGGCCCAGGTCCCCGCCGGGTTCGAGACCCTCGTGAGCCGGGACGCGTCCGAGTCGCGGCGCTGGAACTACTACTACGAGCGGCTGAACGCATTGACCGGGTTCCGCAACCACGGTTCCGTGTCGGACCACTACCGGCACCTGACGATCGATGCCGAGGGTCGGCCGACCCAGGACGACGGTGTACCGGACACCCGCGTCAATGTCATGACCAACGGAGAGGCCGCATCGGACTTTGTCACACAGAACTGGTTCCACGACAAGTACAACTCCCGGGCGGACCCGCTCCCGCTGGTCACGTACAGGGAAGCGCGCATGTACATGGCCGAGGCGGCGGCTCGGACGGGCGACATCGCAATGGCGACCGAGCTGATCAACGACCGTCGCATGGCGGCGGGCCTGCCAGCGATGACGGCGCCGGCGACCACGAACGAGATGATCGAGCTCGTGATCGAGGAGAGACGGCGGGAGCTCTTCGTGGAGGGCGCCCACCGCTTCAACGACATGATCCGCTTCCGGGGCACGCAGTTCGAGATCCCGTTCCTGGGTGAACCGGGCTCGATCCACCCGAACGGAATCAGTCAGAAGGGGGACGTGTACGGCACGACCACCTGCCTGCCGCTGCCGCTGGTCGAGAGGAACGGCAACCCCAACATCCCGTGACGAGCGGGAAGAGGCCGGTCGCCCGGGGAATGGGGCGGCCGGCCTCGCCGGGAGGTGCAATGGTTCGTTCAAACAGGGCGTCCGTACTCGCTGTCGCTATTGGACTCGCTACGCCCACGTTGGGGGGCGCCCAGCGGCCGGACCCGGGCGACTATTCCGAGGCGCGCCACGAATTGCAGGAGATCCGTGGCGTGATGGTCCCCATGCGGGACGGCGTTCGGCTCTCCGTGGATATCTATCGGCCCGACGCACCCGGGCCCTTTCCCGGAATCCTCGCCCTCACCCCCTACGACAATACCCGGATCGGACAGCGCGACGCGGCACGGTGGTACGGCAGCCGCGGCTACGTCGTGGTTCTGGCCGACGACCGGGGCCGCTTCGACTCGGAGGGGGTATGGGACCCCTTCGGGGACCTCCACCAGGAGGACGGCTACGACCTGGTGGAGTGGATTGCTGTCCAGCCCTGGTGCAACGGGAGCGTTGGCATGATCGGCGGGTCCTACCTGGGCTGGACCCAGTGGTGGACGGCCAGCGCCGCACCGCCATCCCTCAAGGCCATCGCGCCCGAGGTGGCACCGCCGGACCACTTCGAGAACGCCCCCTATCAGAACGGGGTGTTGGCCGGGTGGATCATGGACTGGGGCGCCCGAATGTCGGGACGCACTTTCCAGACGGTCGACGAGGGGCCCTACACCGGGTGGACCAACACCCGTGCCGAGGACTTCAGGCACACACCGTACGTCACGCTCAACCAGTCCCGGGGCCTCCGCAGTGCCCCCTGGTTCGAGACGTGGATCCGTCAGAATCGTTCAGGCGATCCCTATTGGCAGGGGATCGCCTACCAGGGGCGGGAACACTGGTCCCGGATGACGGTCCCGTCCGTGGCCATCACGGGCTGGTTCGACGCGAACTATCCGGGCTCGCCCATGAACTACATGGGGATGAAGGAGTACGGTGCGACTGCCGAGGCCCGGCGCCCGACACTGATCATCGGCCCCTGGACCCATGGACGCTACGTGAGGGAGGCAGCGGGGATCGACTACGGTCCCGAAGCCGACTTCGACTTCAAGGAGTACGCCGCCCGGTGGTTCGACCACTTTCTGAAAGGCGTGGACAACGGGGTGGAAAGCGACCCGCCGGTATACGTGTTCGTGATGGGAGAGAATGCGTGGCACGCCGAGGCGGATTGGCCCCTGCCGCAGACGCAGTGGACCCGGTACTACCTGAGTTCCGGCGGTCGCGCCAACTCCCTGAAGGGCGACGGGGTGCTGGGCACGTCGTTGCCGGCTTCCGAGGGGTATGACACCTACCTGTATGATCCACTGAGCCCCACCCGGGATCCCTTGTTCGGGCGCCCCGGCCACAACGGCCACATCGACGGGGCGGTGGATGCGCGGCTGCCGTCCCTGGGCGACGAGGTCCTCGTGTACGAGACACCGCCCCTGGAAGAGGCGGTGGAGGTAACCGGACCCATCGAGGCCAGGCTGTACGCCTCGACCTCTGCGAGAGACACGGACTGGATGGTCCGCCTGGTGGATGTCCACCCCGACGGATACGCCGCGTTCCTCACCGACGGCGTAATGCGTGCCCGGAACCGGGACCCGGAAGCCGAGGGACGCTTCAACTCCGCCGAACTCAGCACCGTCGAGCCAGGCGAGGTCTACGAATACACGATTCGGTTCTGGCGTGGGACGGGAAACCTGTTCCGGGTTGGCCACCGGATCCGCATCGAGATCTCGTCGAGCTACTACCCCTACTACCTGCCCAACCTGAACACCGGGCACGACAACGTGGGGCTGGCGCGGGCGGAAGACGCCGTGGTCGCCGAGCAGCGGGTCTACCACGGAGGCAACTACGCGTCCCATGTGGTGTTGCCGGTGATTCCGCCGCGGCGCTGAGTTGGCAGCTTGTGGGACAGATTCCCGCCCGACTCGGTCGCCCGTGAGATCCAAATGTAAATAAAACCTTACATGAAGTCATGTTATCATTACATTTTGTGTCCCGCGGAGCTATGCACATCTGAACAGAGGAAGACCTGATGCGAGTACCCGCAATGATCACGATCCTGGCCGTTGCCGCGTGCCAGACCGACCGGCCTGAGGGAAGTGCCGGGTCTGCGGAGCAGCCGGCGACCCTGGCCGGCGCCCTCGACCTCGTGATCTCCGGCGGCCGGGTCATGGACCCCGAGACCGGCCTCGACGCCTTCAGGAACGTCGGGGTCGTGGACGGCCGGATCGCGGCGGTCACCGAGGATGTTCTGGAGGGAGCCGAGTCCATCGATGCCAGCGGGCTGGTGGTCGCACCCGGCTTCATCGACCTCCACGCACACGGCCAGGATCCCGTGAGCGCGCGGCTGCAAGCCGCCGACGGCGTCACGACGGCCCTGGAGATGGAGATCGGCGTGTTCCCGGTAGCGAAGTGGATCGCGACGAGGGAGGGACAAGCCATCATCAACTTCGGCGCGACCGTCAGCCATCCAGGGGCCCGAGTCATGGTGGTTGACGGTATCAGTACCATGCATTGGCCGACGCTCACCGAGGAGGAATCGGCGAGGCTGGACGCCGGCATGGGCGTTTACGCGGAACTTGACGAAGACCGGATCGCCGAGGTCATCGAACTCCTGGAACAAGGGCTGACGGAGGGCGGTCTGGGGATCGGATTCGGGATCACGTACACCCCGGGCGCGTCGAGGCTCGAGATCCTGCGCACCTTCGAGATGGCCGCGGCGCGAGGAGTGCCGGCCTACGTGCACCTGCGCGGCAGGGACTCGGGCGGGACGCTGGGCGCCTTCCAGGAAGTCATCGCCGATGCGGCGATCACGGGCGCGTCGCTGCACATCGTCCACATGAACAGCAGTTCGGGCGAGCTGGCCCCGATCACCCTCGGCATGATGCGGGGCGCCCGGGAACAGGGGCTCGACATCACCACCGAGGCCTACCCGTACACCGCGGGGTCGACTCGAATAGAATCCGCCGCCTACGACGGCTGGGAGGACAACCCGAACGCTGACTACGGCCGACTCCAGTGGGCGGCCACCGGTGAACGTCTGACCGCCGAGACCTTCCGGCAGTACCGGGCCACGGGCGGGTGGGTCATTGCCCACGGACGGACCGAGGAGATGAACGAGTGGGTCACCGTCCAGCCCGACGTGATGGTCGCGAGCGACGGGATTCCCTTCCTGTACGGGCCCGCCCACCCCCGTGGGGCCGGCACCTACGCGCGCGTGCTGGGGCGCTATGTGCGCGAGCGGGGCGCGCTGTCACTGATGGATGCCCTGTCCAAGATGACGATCCAGCCCGCCCGGCGCGTCGAGGACACGGCCCCCGTGATGGCGCGGAAGGGCAGGGTACAGGTTGGGGCGGACGCGGATCTCACCCTCTTCGACCCCGAGACGGTGATCGACCGGTCCACCTATGCGGACGGCGACGAGCCCTCGGCCGGGATCATCCACGTGATGGTTGAGGGGCAGTTCGTGGTGCGCGACGGCGAGGTCGTGGACGGGGTGTTTCCCGGGAAGGCGATTCGCGGGACGAGGTAGCGGCGTGGTCGCCCCGCACCCGCCGGTGCCGCTGTCACCCCGCGCCCGCGCAGCCTACTATGAGCGAAACGGGACCCATCCTCGCAGGAGCTTGAACCATGTCGATCCGTCGCCTTGCCGCCCCCATCCTCGCGCTCGCCGGTCTGCTTGTACCGCTATCCGGGTTGGCGGCGCAGGACGCCTACCGAACACCAACCCCGGACGTCGTCGACATCCTGGACGCGGCGCCTTTCCCCCAGGCGGTGGTCAGCCCGTCCGGCGACTGGATGATACTCGCGCACAGCGAGAGCATGCCGGGGATCGAGGATCTGGCCGCACCCATGCTGCGGCTGGCCGGGCGAAGGATCAGCCCGGTCACGAACGGCATGCACGCCGCGCCGCCGTTCGTGCGATTCTCGGTCGTCGATCTGGACGGCGGCAGCACCCGCGACGTAACCGGCGCCGAGGAAGGCCTCGGACCACCGCTCTGGTCGCCCGCGGGCGACACCTTCGCCTTCACGCGAACGACCTCCGAAGGCGTTGCCCTCTGGCTGGCCGACGCGCAAACGGGCACCGCGCGAGCCCTTACCAGCCCATCGCTGAACGGCGCCCGCGGCGAACCCTGCGCCTGGATGCCCGACGGCGGTTCACTGCTATGCCACTACCTGGTTGAAGACCGCGGCGGCCAGCCCGTGCCCGCGGCGATCCCCATCGGTCCCGTCATTCAGGAATCCGGCGGCGAGGCAGCCCCCTCCTGGACCTTCCAGGACCTGCTGGAAGACGCCCACGACGAGGCGCTGTTCGACTACTACCTCACGTCGCAGCCCACGCTCGTGGACGCCGCCACCGGAGCCGCACAACCCATGGGGGACCCGGCCGTCTACGAATCTCTGGAGCCTTCCCCCAGCGGCGAGTACTTCCTGTCGGTCCGCACGGTCCGCCCCTACTCCTACCTCGTGCCCGACTCCCGCTTCGCCAAGGAGGTGGAGGTCCTCGGCAGCGACGGTGCGGCCCTGCGCACACTTGCCACCCTGCCCGTGGACGAGGGCGGCCCAGAACATCTCGGCTTTCGCCGCGCGGGCCTCCGCCAGTTCTCCTGGCGCCCCGGGGTGCCCGCCACCCTGGCCTACGTGGAAGCCCTCGACGGCGGCAACCCCGCGCTCGACGTGCCCCACCGTGATCGCGTGCTGACCCTCGCGGCGCCCTTCGACGGAGCCGGCAACGAACTCGTCCGCACCGAACACCGCCTGGGCTCGGGTGCCTTCGGCTTCGGCTACCCCGTCCTGTGGGGCGAAGATCGCGAAACCGCCCTGGTCTACGAATTCGACTGGCCGACACGGCGGTCCCGCGCCTGGGCCGTGCCGGCTTCGTCCTCCGGAGCCCGGCCGGCGCTCCTCTGGGACCGCAGCACGGACGACTGGTACGGCAATCCCGGTGACCCGGTCATGACGCAGGACGGAGCCGGCAAGCCGGTCGTGCACATGGACGGCACGAGCATCTTCCTGGCGGGCCCGGGCGGATCTCCCGAAGGGGACCGGCCATTCCTGGATCGGCTGGACCTGGCGGCCGCCGAGCTGCAGCGGCTCTTCCACTCGGGCGCGGACAGCTACGAGACCGTGGTCGGCCTGGCGGACGCGCGCGCCGGCCGGATCGTCATCCGGCGCGAGACCAGCGAGGAGCCCCCCAACTACCACCTGGTCACGACCGGCGACGGCGAGCGCACCGCCCTCACGTCCTTCCCCAACCCCCAGCCCCAACTCGCCGGCATCACCAAGAGCAAGGTCTACTACGAGCGCGACGACGGCATCCCGCTGTCGGGTGAACTGTACCTGCCCGCCGACTACGAGCCCGGCACCCGTCTCCCCGTCCTGGTGTGGGCCTACCCGCGCGAGTTCGCGGACGAGGACGGAGCCGGACAGGTACGCGGCTCGGCCCACCGCTTCACGACGATCTCCGGCGCTTCGCACCTCCTGCTCCTCACCCAGGGCTACGCCGTGCTGAACGACGCCGCGATGCCGATCGTGGGCGGCTTCACGGCGAACGACACCTACGTGGAGCAGCTGGTGGCCAACGGCAAGGCCGCGGTGGACAAGCTCGTCGAGCTGGGTGTGGCCGACCGCGACCGGGTCGGGATCGCCGGGCACAGCTACGGGGCCTTCATGACCGCCAACATGCTGGCGCACTCCGACGACTTCGCCGCCGGGATCGCGCGCAGCGGCGCCTTCAACAGAAGCCTCACGCCCTTCGGCTTCCAGTACGAGCGCCGCACCTTCTGGGAGGCGCCCGAGGTCTACTTCCGCATGTCCGCCTTCATGCACGCGGAGAAGATCAACGAACCGCTGCTCCTGACCCACGGCGTCATCGACAACAACTCCGGGACCTTCCCCGTCCAGTCCGAGCGGATGTACCACGCCGTGAAGGGTCTCGGGGGCACCGTCCGCCTGGTGATGCTGCCGCACGAAAGCCACGGCTACCGGGCCCGCGAATCGGTCCTGCACACGGTGTGGGAGATGTTCGACTGGATGCGCCGTCACGTGAAGGAGCGGCAGCCACGCGAACTGATCCCCGAATGAACCGCGCCTCACACCCACGCAAGCGCCCCGGGAGCACCACCATGTGTCGCACCACGATCGCCGCCATGCTCGTTCCCGCCGCCCTCATCACCACAACCTCCCAACCCGCGCCCGCCCAGGAGGCGCATCGGGAAATCCTGGCGGCCAAGTACCAGGAGGCGCTTGACGAGATCGCGTGGGAGTTGCCGGGAGTCATGGGGATCGCCGTCATCGATCTGGCCGACGACCATGTGTACGGCGTGAACGAGAGCCTCGTCTTCCCGCAGGGGAGCGCCATCAAGGTGTCGGTCCTGGTGGCGATGTACGTGCGACAGGCGCGCGGCGAGATGGACGTCGACCAGCCGGTTCCGATCCGGGCCGAAGACCGGGTGGGCGGGAGCGGCTACATCCGGCACTTCGGCGACGGCACCTCGTCCCTTTCGCTGCACGACCTGGCCGTCATGATGATCACGGTCTCCGACAACATGGCGACCAACATGCTGATCGACCGGGTCGGGATGGACAACGTCACCGCCGTCATGGCCGACCTGGGCCTGCCCGACACCCGCCTGCAGCGGAAGATGATCCGGCAGGAACAGAGCGCGCGCGGCAACGAGAACCTCTCCACGCCGCTCCAGGCCGCGGCGCTCATGCGGCGAATCCTCGAATGCGACCTGCCGATGCCGGCGGACGATTGCCGCGAAATGCAGGCCGTCCTCGCGATTCCGCACGCCGGCCCGATCCAGGACGGCACCGGTCCGGGCGTGCGGGTGCTGCAGAAGACGGGCTCGATCGCCGGCGTCCGCACCTCGTGGGGCGTGGTCGACCTCGAGGGGCGTCCGTACGCGCTCGCCGTCATGGGCAACTACGGGGAGACTCCCGAAATCTCGGCCGAGATCGAAACCGTCGCCGCTCTCAGCCATTGGTACTTCACCCGGCTCGCGGGCGCGACCGAATACGGCACTCGCGTACCCGTGGACCTGCTGGAAAGGATCCGGCGCCGCCAGCCTCGCTGACAGGCCGGCCGCCTTGTCCATTACGACGTACGCAGGTTGGGGAAACAAGCCTTGAGACCCTGCGCCTGCCACCTCCTCAGCCCCGAAAAGGACTGTCCTGCAATGCGCCCAGTGAACACCGCCATCCCGCATCTGCCCCGCCTGTTTCCCGTGGCAGCCCTGACCGCGCTGTTCGTCGCCGCGGCCCACCTGTTCTCGCCGGTCCCCGCAGCCACCCAGTCACCCGAGGCCGACGCCGGTCTCTCGACCATCACCGACTACACGCTCGGCATGGACGCGCAGCCCGGCTTCTTCCCCCTGTACTGGGACGATGCGGGGGGGCGGCTCCTCGTTGAGGTCGGCCGCTGGGACGAGCAGTTCCTCTATCTGACGTCGCTCGCGACCGGGGTCGGCTCGAACGCGCTGGGGCTCGACCGCGGCAACATCCAGAGCGCGTACCTCGCCCACTTCGAGCGGGTCGGGCCGAAGGTGCTGCTCGTGCTCGACAACCCCGGCTTCCGCGCCGAGACCGATCCGACCGAAGCCCTCGTGCGGTCCGTCGACGAGTCGTTCCCGACCTCGACGGTCGGCGGGTTTGCGGTGGTCGCGGAGGAGAACGGACGGGCGCTGGTCGACGCGACCTCGTTCTTCCTGCGCGACGTCGTCGGTGTCGCATCCCGGCTGCAGGCGGCGAATCAGGGCACCTACCGGCTCGATGCGAATCGCAGCGCCATCTTCCTGCCCCGCACGAAGGCGTTCCCGGAGAACACCGAGGTGGAAGCTTCGCTCACCTTCGAGAGCGAGCGGCCGGGGGGCGAGATCCAGCGACACGCGCCGGACGGACGCGCGATGACGCTGCGGCAGCATCATTCGCTGGTGAAGCTCCCCGACGACGGCTACACGCCGCGGCGCTTCGACCCCAGGATCGGGGTTTTCGCCACCGGCTACTTCGACTTCGGCAAGCCCTTCGACGACGACTACCAGACGGCGCTGGCCCGCCGGCACCGACTGGTCAAGGCCGATCCCTCGGCGGCGATGAGCGAACCTGTCGAGCCGATCGTCTACTACCTCGATCCGGCGGTGCCCGAGCCCTATCGCACGGCATTCAAGATCGGCGGGGTATGGTGGAATCAGGTCTTCGAGGCCGCCGGGTTCATCGACGCCTTCCGCGTTGAGGACATGCCGGCGGACATGGATCCGATGGACGCCCGCTACCACGTGATCCAGTGGGTCCACCGAACACAGGCCGGCTCGTCGATCGGACCGTCGTTCGCCGATCCCCGCACGGGAGAGATCATCAAGGCCGCCGTGCGGATGGACTCGTACCGGTCGCTGGCCAACTACAACACCTTCGCGGGCGCGGCCGGGGTGGACGGCGACTGGTACGCGGGCGCGCCGCCGGGTGTCGACGGCGAGGAGTTCGTGATGATGCGCCGCCGCCAGCACTCGGCGCACGAAATCGGGCACACACTCGGGCTCGCGCACAACTTCATCTCGATCAGCGATGGGCACGCCTCCGTCATGGACTACCCAGCCCCCGTGATCGAACTGCGGGACGGGCGGCTGGATCTGTCCGGGGCGTATCGGGCCGGTCCCGGTGCGTATGACACGCTGGCGATCCGGTACGCCTACGCCTCGCCGCCCGCCGGTGAGAGTGAGGAGGACTTCCTGAGCGGCCTGCTCCTCGAGGCCCAGGACCGCGGATGGCGCTTCATTACCAATCCGGACGCCGGCGCCGACAACTCCTACCCGGACGCGACCTGGTGGATCAACGGGAGCGATGTCCTGGACGAGTTCGAACGCGTGAGCGAGGTCCGGCGCTTCATGATCGATTCGTTCGACGAGCGCGCGATCGAGCCGGGCGAGCCGATGCACAAGCTCCGGGAGCGCTTCGCCCCGGTCTACTTCAGCCACCGCGCGACGTACGAGGCGGCGATCAAGACGATCGGCGGAATGGAGTACACCTACGGGGTGCGTGGCGACATCCTGCCGGTGACGGAGCTGGTCTCCGCCGACCGGGTGCGGCGGGCGATGGATCTGCTGAGTGAGGCGCTCGCTCCCGGGCAGCTCGCGATTCCGGAGTCGGTGCTGCAGATTCTGGCGCCAAGGTCCTTCGGCTGGGTGACCGGCGGACCGGCGTGGTCGAATCGCGCGGGTCCGGCCTTCGATCAGATCGGAGCGGCCACAACGGTCGCGAGCGAGATCGTCGGTGGGGTGCTGGCGCCCTCGCGCACCGCCCGTGTCGTCGCGTTCCATGCGCGCGACCCTGTGCTGCCGAGCCTCGAGGAGGTCGTTGGGCGGCTGGTGGACGACGCGTGGGGGAGGGAGGCGGGCCCGTCGGACGCGGCGCTGGTGCGCGTCGTCCAGAATGTTGTCGTCGACGAGTTGCTGGCGCTCGCTGCGGACGGGAACGCGACCACCGAAGCCAGAGCGGCTGCCGAGTGGGGCTTGCGGCGCGCTCTGGCCCGTGCGGGGGACCTGGCCTCGGAAGCCGGCCCCGGCGGGGAAGTGAACAGCGCCACGCAGATCGCGCACGCTGCGCGGGTGGTCAGCGCGATCAACCGCTTCTTCGAGCGTCCGTGGCAAGCGGGGGAGCGAACCGACGCGCCGCAGGGTCCCGGGTGGGCTCGGGATCCCGGTGGGCACCGATGAACGGCCAACGAGGGCGTGAACGTTCCAGCTGAAACGTTCTTCGCTAAAATCGCAGCAGCAGCGCCGCCCAGTGGAACCCGGCGCCGAAAGCAGTCAGCAGCACCAGGTCGCCGGGCTTGATCCGACCCTGTTCCCGCGCCTCCCACAGGGCCAGGGGAACGGAGGCCGAGCCGGTGTTGCCGTACTTCTGCACGTTGACGAAGACGCGCTCCTGGGGGACTTGAAGCCGCCTGGCGACGGCGTTCAGGATGCGCAGGTTGGCCTGGTGGGGGACGACCAGCGCAACGTCGTCGATGGAGGCTCCGGCCTTTTCCAGCACTTCGTGGGACGCCTGGCTCATTCGGCTGACGGCCTCGCGGAAGACCTCCCGACCCTGCATGACGACGTGCTTGTGGAGCCCCTGCTGCGCCCGCTCGACGGTGATCGGCACGCGCGTGCCACCCGCCTCGACCCCGAGGATGTCGCTCTTGCTGCCGTCGGTTCCCGCCGTGGCTGCCACGATCTCGACCGCGTCCGGTCCCGGCCCGACGACCGCGGCACCAGCCGCGTCGCCGAAGAGCACGCAGGTGTTGCGGTCCTCCCAGTTCATCAGGCGGGTGAGGAGTTCCACGCCGATCACCAGCACCCGGTGCCCGTGCGAGATGGCCCGCGAGCGCGCGATGTCCAGCGCCAGCACGAACCCGGCGCAGCCGCTGCCGGCCAGGTCGTAGCACGGGATGTGGCCGACGCCGAGACGGTCCTGCACGTACGGGGAAGTGTCGGGGATGAAGACCTCGGGCGTATCGGTCGCCAGCACGATCTCGTCGATATCCGCAGGCTCGAAGGCGCCGTCTGCAAGAGCTGCCCGGGCCGCGGCCAGCGCCAGATCGGCCGTGCTTTCTTCCTCACCTGCAATCCGCCGCGTACGAATGCCGGTGCGGGACACGATCCACTCGTCGGAGGTGTCGATGCGCTCCGCCCATTCGTCGTTCGTCATGACGCGCTCGGGCAGATGAATACCCAGGCCGAGCAGGCCGACAGCGTGCGAAGCGGGTGTGCCGGGCGGGCTCATTGCGCCCCGGCCTCGTTACACCACGCGTCTCGGGAGGCGCGGATTCATGCCCTGAATGATGCGTAGGAACCCCAGCTCGGTGCGTTCGGCGACGGTGTGCGGCAGGACGGCCGGATGATCGGGTCCGATGAGGGTGGCGACATCGCCGACCGCGACCGTCTTTTCCGGACCGATATCGAGGATCGCGTGCGCGGAGTTGACCCCGCCCGCAACGGGGTACACCCGACCGTTGATCAGTACCTCGCAGGTGCCGTTGGCCTGGGAGGGATATCCGTCCGTGCGGCCGACCGGCAGGAGCGCCACCCAGGTCGCTCGTTCGGGCATGAAGGTGCGGTTGAACCCCGCGCTGTCGCCCGGCTCGAGGTGTTCGACCCGCACTACCCGTGTCTTGAGGCTGAACACGGGCCTGAGGTCGGCCATTTCCCGGGCCTCCTCGCCGGGGGCGTTCCCGAACAGCGCGTTTCCGGGCCGCACCATGTCGTAGTGGGCCTCGGGCAGGTGGAAGAGTTCGAAGGAAGGAGCGGCGTGCAGGGTGCCGAGGGGCAGGTTCCTACTGCGCGCCCAACCCAGGAGCTCCTCGAACCGGGCGTGCTGCTCCCGATCGAAGTCCAGATCGTGAGTGAACATGGTGTAGGTGCCGTTCACGTCAACGTGCTCGCTTTGGACGAGTTCCTCGATCCAGTTGCGGGCGCGCGTGTAGGGCATGCCCTCGCGGTTCATTCCCGTGTCGATGAAGAGGTGGACCGGAACGGGCTGGCCCAGCCGCCTGGACACGTTGCGCAGGCGCCTCGGCGCGTCGTCCAGCCACACGGACGGCAGCACGTCGTGCCTCACCATCTCCTCGATCTCGTCCTCGGACCCCTCGGCCATGACCACGATCGGCTTGGCGACGCCCTCTTCGCGCATGGCCAGCGCCTCCTCGACGCGCACGGCCGCGATACCGCCCACCTCGGGCATGTCGGCAAGGAGCGGCCCCACGGCGCGGTCGCCCAGGCCGTAGGCGTTGTTCTTGACGACGGCGAGGATCGGGCGGCTGCTCGCCAGCCGTGCGGCCTCGCGGACGTTGTGAGCCCAGGCCCCGCGGTCGAGTTCGATCCACGGGTCGAAGCGATCGGGGGTGTAGGTGCGGGCGGTTGTCAGTGGGACGCCCGGGGCGCTGGCGCCTGAAACGGCGCGGGCGCCTGGCCCGTTCGACCGCGTGGTGGATGCGCAGGCGGACGTGGCGATGAGGCCCGCGGCGCCGCCGGCCAGGTGGATGAAGCGGCGGCGAGGGAATCGGGGTGCGCGATCCATGAGTCCTCCGGTGCTGACGGGCGGTGGTGCGGAATGGGGCGAATCTACCGATCGGTCGGCAGCCGGGCCAGAGACTTGGCGCAAGGATGACACCGGTAAACGAAAAGATTAGTTTGTGGATTGTCCGATCCCTCAAAACGAGGAGACTACGTTGCGGATCAAGGTCCTCTCTCTGATCACGAGCGTGCTGGCAGCCACCGCTGCTTGCGGCGACGCCACGCCCGGCACCGGTGGTCGTCCGGGAACCCTGGAGGGCCCGGACGTCATGGTGGCCGCCGTGACCGAGCACGTCTACACGGTCGGCGCGTACATGGGAGAGGACTGGGAGAGCTTCGGTCGGCTCGCAGATGTCGCCTTCGACGGAGCGGGCAACGCCCATGTTTTCGACACCCAGGAAGACCGAATTGTGGTGTTGGACCCGGACGGGACTTTCGTGCGCTTCGTGGGAGGCCCGGGCGAGGGGCCCGGTGAGCTGCAGTCTCCGCTGGGGCTGAATGTCCTTCGCGATGGCGGATACGTGGTCTCCGGCGCGGCGTCCATCGAGGTTTTCGCACCCGGAGGCGAACACCTCCGCAGGATGCCGTTCCAGACCGTCTTCGCGCTCTTCAACACAAAGGCATTGCCAGACGGCAGCCTCGTCTCGACCGTCTTCCGGTTCGATATCGAGAGGTATCGCGAAGGCCTGGAGCAACCGGACCCCCCCGGCCGACCCATCGAAATCTTCCCCATCGAGCACGGCAAGCCGGAAGTCCTCTATACCGCCTGGGATCTGCCCGATCCGGAGGGCGACAGGAGGAGGGCCAGGCGCTCCTCCTCCTCCGACGGCGTTTCCAGGATGTCCGCGGGCCGCGCCTTCGAGCCCCGCCTTCACTTCGACGTGACCTCCGACGGCCGCCTCGCGGTGGTCGACTCGATCGGCTACCGGGTCAAGCTGGTCGCGCGTGACGGCAGCGTGGTTGCCACGGTGGAGCGCCCGATCGCGCCCCGGACGGTCACCGAAGCGACGAAGGAAGCCGCGCGCGAACGCTATCGTGCCCGCGAAGTGCCGAGCAACGTGGGCATCTTCCGCATCGAGCGGGAGAGCGTGGACGAGCTGCGGTTCGCGGACGAGATCCCGGTCATCGCCAACATGGCCGTGGACTGGGAGGATCGAATCTGGGTCGAACGAACCGGGGCGGACGGGGTCGAACCGGGACCCATCGACGTCGTGACCCCGGAAGGAGGCTACGTGGGGACGCTGCCCGCCGACAGAATCAGGATCCCCAGCGCCTTTGGACCAGACGGACTGATGGCCTATATCGAACCGGACGAGTTCGGTGTACCGACCGTTCGGGTGATCCGGCTGGTTTCGCTGAACCCGGAGCAATTGTAGGGCGCTGTCCCGGCCCTCAACCGGGGGACTTGAACCACGGCTGCCTCAGGCGGGCGGTCCATCCGGGTGCAGCTCGCACACCGGCGGCTGCAGCCTCGTCCACGACAACGCGATGATGGTCCACGACTCGTCCTGGTTCCGCGTCAGCAGCAACGCGTCGGCGCCGCAGTGGCTCAAGTCGTCCCCCACGTAGAAGTCGTACGGCGTCCACACCATGGCCAGATCGCCGCTGACGCGCACTTCCGCATCCCACATCCGCTCGGTGAGGACTTCCCCGCTGCCCTCCAGCCGAGCGATCAGCTGGTCGCGCGTGGATGTGGAACTGGACCGGGTGCCATCGGCCGTCCTCTCCACCGAGTGCATCAGCACATCCGGGTGCATGATCTCGCGGAGTATGTCGCCGTCACCCGCGGCCAGCGCGTCGAAGATGCCCTGCACGGCAGACAGAATCGCCTCGCGCTCGGCGTCGGTGGGCATGTGGGAGACCTGGCCCATGGGCGATCCGGCGGTCCCGGACTCTGATCCGGCGGCCCCCGCGTCCCCGGCGGCCTCGGTCTGATCGTCAACGGCCGGGGTACAAGCGGTCAGGAAGAGTGCAACGAATGCGACTGTGGTACTGGCGCGGATCATCATCGTGCTCCTCGGGGTAGGGATTTGTCGGGGCGGTCCGCATGGTATCATGTTGGGGACGCCGCATACCCGCAACGCGAGAGGAAGCGCGATGATCGGAAAGCGCACCGGGCTCGCCGCCGTGCTTGCCCTGGCGGTGGCGGCCGTGTGGGGACCCACCAGCACCCACGCCCAGATCCTCCGCGGTGTCGTCGTGGAGGTCGCAAGTCAGCAGCCGGTCCCCGCCGTGCTCCTGTCGCTCATCGACAGCGACGATCGCATCATGCAGCGCTTCATGGTGGGGCCCGACGGAGAGTTCCGCTTCATCCTGGCCACTCCCGGGATCTACTCCCTGCGCGCCGAGCGCCTGGGAATGGCGACGCGGACGGTCGAGGGACTCACGGTGGCGCCCTCAGACACGGTCTCGGTGAGAATCTCGCTGGAACACAGACCGATCGCACTCGAGGGAATCGAGGCGTCCGGCGACAGGCGGTGTGAGTTGGAAGCCGACATCGGCGAGCAGACGCACAGGGTCTGGGATGCTGCCCGCAAGACGCTCGACGCGGCCCGCTTCACCGAGTCGGCCGGCACCTACCGATACGATCTCGACCGGTATTCCCGGATTCTCGATTCCCGCACCCTCAGGATCCGCAACGAGACGCGCACAGCCCGTCGAACGAACAGCCGTCGTCCCATCGAGAGCCTCCCGGTGGAGTATCTGCTCGAGGAGGGATGGGCCACGTCGAGCCCGGCCGGCAGTCACTACTTCGCGCCCGACGCCCACGCGCTCCTCTCGGATGAATTCCTGGCGAACTACTGCTTCCAGCTGCGTGCACGCGACGAATCGCTACCCGATCTGGTGGGCCTCGAGTTCCGCCCGGTCCAAACCCCAGGCAGCCGCACGGACATCGAGGGTGTCCTCTGGCTCTCACGCGAGACCGGGGCGCTCCAGTGGCTCGACTACACCTATCTCAACCTTCCGGGCGTTGCGAACCGTTATCGGGGGGACCATGCCGGCGGGCGCGTCGAGTTCCACGGACTGGCCGACGGCACCTGGATCGTCTCGAACTGGTACATCCGGATGCCGCTGCTGAGCCAGCAGGGAAACCGTGGTTTTCAACGAGTGGCGGGTTGGGTGAACGGGATCGCAGAGGATGGAGGAGGAGTGGTCAGGGCCATCAGCACGGCGACGGGCCGCACCGCCTACGCCGACGCCTCCGGCACCATCACGGGAGAAGTTCGGGATCCCGGTCGCGGCAGGCCGTTCACTCCTGGCCGCGTGACTCTCGTAGGAACGAGCACCGAGGTCGACCTGGACTCGGAAGGGCGATTCGAAATCGGCGACCTTCCCGCCGGCGGCTACCAGGTGGCCCTGCTGCAACCCTCCCTGCGCGGCCTCGATCGCGGCTACGCCCTCGCCGGCGCGGACATCTTTCCCGGAGACACCGCGCGGGTGCGGCTCGAGGCGCCCCCCGCGGGGGCCGTGATGGCTGCGGCGTGCGGCATGGATGCTGAGGCCTGGGTCGCCGGCACCGGCGTTCTGCTGGGAGACGTGGTCGAGACCGACTCGCAGATTGCGGTCGCCGACGCCACCGTCGTGGCCGAATGGCTGACCATTGCCCGCCTGCGAACGCAGGTGCACGCCGAAACCAGAACAGTCGAGACGGCGACCAACGAGCTGGGCGGCTTTCGAGTCTGCGGCGTCCCGGCCGATGGGACGACGATCCGCGTGACGGTCAGCCTGGACGGCCGAAGCTCCAGCAGAGAGGTTTGGCTGTCGTATTCGGAGCCGGTGGGAACGGTGTCGCTTCGATTGGGCCGATGAGCAAGACGACTCCTGTGTCATAGCCGCTATGACTCATGTTCATAACAATGAATCAGCGGTTCTTTTCTACCGGACGATGATCTCGTCGACGTAGGTCCACGCAGTCTCGCCTGCGGACGGCCAGTCGCGCGGCACACGGCCGAGGGCCTCGACGCGGACGCGCACTGCCCGCGCCAATTCCGCGGCAACCGGGACCTCGACGTAGAGGCGGCCATCCGAAGGTGGTTGGCTATCGCGCCGAGCCGCGGCTGACGTGCCTGCGACCTTATGCACCACCGGCCGCCCAAACCGCTCGCCGTCCTCGCTGACGGACACCTCGACGCGGCGAGGGTGGTGCACGCCCGATCCCGAATGCTGGAGGAACCCGACCTTCACGGCACTGACCACCGCGCCCTCGCCCAGGTCGATCACGGCGATGATCTCGTTCGCCTGGTAGCCCTGCCAGTGACCGCCGCGCCGATCGATCGAGCCGCGCACGCCGTCCACGAGCCCGGCGTCGCCCGCCGCCGAGTACAGGGAGGACGACGCGGGCACGACCTCGACCGGCCGTCCCCGCGCCAGGTGCTCCACGAGATTGCGCTCGCCGAAGTGGTCGAAGGCGAGAGAGCGACCCATCACGGCAGCCGCGGCATCTGCGTCGGGCAGCGGAGTGCGCGCCACCTGTGCCGGGTCCTCGCCTGGCCGCAAGGGCCGCAGCAGGTAGCGGAAGCTCATGTCGCGGGGCCAAAGGGTGTACTCGTGGTGCGGCACCGCGCCCCAGGAATCGTCGCCGCCAACGCCCTGTTGCAGGTGGTCGACATGAAGGGTGACCTCGTCGCGGGGCACCAGTTCGGCCCAGTGCCGCTGCGCCTTGCGCTCACCCGCGTCCAGGTCTTCGAGGGTGTAGGGCAGCGCCGAGAAGGACACGGTGGGCAGCCCGGTGACGAGGAGGCCGGTCCCGGAGCCGTCGGTGAGCGCGAGCCAGCGCGTGTCGGTGCGGGTGCCGGTCTCCTGGGGGCGCACATAGGGGTGGGCGAGCTCCGAGACGGGAGCCGTGTAGCGGCCGACGGCGGCCCCCGTGCGCCGGTCCCAGTAGTTCTCGTGGGGACCGCGGCCGTACCACTCCGCCTGATCGAGGTCGCCGGGGAGCGTGAGGATCGTGCCGAAACGGGGCATCTCCGGGAGGTTCTCGTCGACGCGCGTCAGCCGCGCCGAGACCGCCACGGTGCCGTCGCGGTGGATCTCGTGCGACAGGGTGTAGCGCGCTTCGATCGCCCGTAGCGAGTAGTGGCTGGTGACCGACACGCGGAGACCGGCCGGCGATCGGTCGACCGACATGGAGTCGAGGTGGCGCGCGGGCGGACGGCCGGCGAAGCGCCAGACTCCGGAGCGCACGGGGAAGCCGTTGCCGTAGTCGTTGTCGGTCAGCGCGCGCCAGAAGTTGGGCGCCGGGCCGGAGTGCAGCAGTTCCCGGCCGCCAAGCTCCAGCGAGGCGAGGGTGCCCGACGTGCGGTCGAACCGAAGCGTGAAGTCGCCGCCGGACACGAGCACGTCGGTCGGCGTCTCGCTGGCACTCAAGGGTGCGCCCGGGGGCGAGGCCTCGATGGGACGCTCCTGCTGCAGCTTGAACTGTTCCCACGCGACCAAATGGCCTGCGGGGATGAGCGGGGCGTCCTCGCGGCTCTGCAGTGTGACGTTCAGCAGGTACTCTACGCCCGGCAAAGCCACGACGCCCCTTGCGCCCCGCTCCAGGACACCCCCAATCAGCGGCACATTCAGGGCCACCGTGTCGACACTGCCCGGTGCCGTCGCGAGCTCCGGCAGCGCACCCGAGGCCACCACCTCACCATCGGCCAGCACCTCCCAGCGCCCCGCCAGCCCGGTCAGATCGCGGAACGCGTACCGGTTCTCGACCGCGATCCGGCCGTTCGCCAGGTCCACCGGCGACACCCGCACCGGCTGGTACACCTTCTTCACCTCCCACGCGTGCGGATGCGGCTGGCGGTCCGCGGACACCAGCCCATTCACCAGGAAGTTGCCGTCCGTGGGCATGCCCGCTGGACCAAAATCGCCACCGTACGCCCAGTACTCGCGCCCGCGCTCGTCCACCGCGCGCATCGCCTGGTCCACCCAGTCCCAGATGAAACCGCCCTGAAGCCGCGGATGCGCGTCGATCACCTTCCAGTAGTCGGCGAGGTTGCCCACGCTGTTGCCCATCGCGTGCGCGTATTCCACGAGCAGGAACGGCTTCTCGGCACCCGAGCGCGCGTATCGCTCCAGCCAGTAGGGCCGCACGTACATGGGCGCCACGATGTCGATGTTGTCGCGCTCGCCGGAGGGCTCGTAGAGGATCGGCCGGCCTGGGTCGCGCTCCCGGATCCACGCCGCCGTCGAGTCGAAGTTCTCGCCGTCCCCCGCCTCGTTGCCCAGCGACCACACCACAATCGACGCGTGGTTCTTGTCGCGCTCGACCATCCGCACGGTGCGGTCCATGTGCGCCGCCAGCCAATCCGGCCGTCCCGCCAGCGTGACGCCAGGCTCGAACCCCATCCCGTGGGACTCGATGTTGGCCTCGTCCACAACGTACAGCCCGTATTCGTCGGTCAGCTCGTACCAGCGCGGCACGTTCGGGTAGTGCGCGGCCCGCACCGCGTTGATGTTGAGCCGCTTCATGAGGCGGATGTCCTCGATCATCGACGCTTCGTCGACCACGTGCGCGCGGTCGGGGTCGTGCTCGTGCCGGTTGACGCCCCGCAGCACGATGGGCTGCCCGTTCACACGCAGAAGGCCGTCAACGATGTCGACCCGCCGGAACCCGACGTGCGCCGCAACCACCTCGGCGACCTCTCCCGCAGGCCCGACGAGCGACATGACAAGCCGATAGAGCGACGGCGTCTCCGCGGTCCACTTGAGCGGATCCTCAACCACCATGGTTCCCGCCGCCTGCGCCTCGCCCCCGAACGGCACGTCCAGCGCAATCGTCTGCGGCTCGTCCCACAGCGCCTGCCCCTCCGGACCCAGCAGCTCGTAGCGCACCTCGTGGGCGCCCGCCGCCCCCAGCCCGCGATTCGCGACATTGACGGTCAGCCGCAGCAGCCCGCCCTCGTATGCGTCGTCGAGCGTCGCCTCGGCGAAGAAGTCGCGCAGATGGGTCGGCGGCATCGCGACCAGATACACA
>VXMI01000151.1 GCA_009841165.1 Gemmatimonadota bacterium
GCTCCCTACGCCGGTATCAGCCGGATCAGGTCATTGGGGTTCGCTCTCAATCCCGCTGGCGCCCTCGAGTGGGTGGAGCGGGATGCCCCCGGCGACTGTGGGGAAGATAGGGCGAGGTGGGTCGGGAGGCTACATGACCGATCTGTGCCATATTGCCCATACTAGTAGCTATGGGTAATATGGGTCCATGAAGACGACCATCGACATCCACGACGACCTGCTGGCGCGGGCCAAGCGGCACGCGCGCGAAGCCGGCGTTCCCCTCAGGGCCGTGGTCGAAGAGGGCCTGCGCCTCGCCCTTTCCGCTCCCGAGCGCGCAGAGGGCTACCGCCTGCCCGACCTCAGCGTTGGCGACCCGAACGCCGGAGACCCCCTGGAAGCGTACACCTGGCAGGATCTGTCCGAGGTCATCTACGGGCGTCCGGTGGGCGAATGATCGCGGTTGACACCAACGTTCTCGTGTACGCGCACCGCCGGGAGTCCCGCGTGCACGAAAGGGCCGCGCGAGTGCTGCGCGAGTTGGCGGAAGGGCGCCGCCATTGGGCGATTCCGTGGCCGTGCTGCTACGAATTCCTCAGCGTGGTCACGAATCGCCGTGTCTGGCGAGGCGCGGAATCCTCTCCGGAGGCCGCCTGGAATCAGTTGCGGGCCTGGATCGATTCGCCGTCGATTCGCCTGATCGGGGAAACGGGCGGCTTTCCGGACATTCTCGGGCACCTTGTGCGGCGCCCCCGCGTGCGCGGCCCGCTGGTCCACGATGCGCGCGTTGCCGCGATCTGCCTGGCGCACGGTGTCGAGGAGCTGCTGACCCGCGACCGCGACTTCGCACTGTTTCCGGAGCTGAAGACACGCGATCCGCTTTGAAGCGGGTTAGCCGACCTCCGCCCTCGCCGCTCCCGCCACCTTCAGCCCGGCCCGAATGAACGCCCATTGGAAGCGCATCTGGTCGCGGACGGGCATGGCCGTGAGGCCGGCGGCTTCGGCTTCATCCCGGACGGCCGCCTCAACGCGGGCTTCGTCGTCCTCGCCGCGCGCTCCGCGAAACCGGGCGTCCCACTCGGCGATGCGCTCCCGCCAACGCGTCAGGACGGGGTCGGGCGGTCCGAGCTCCTCGCCCACTCCCGGCGTGATGAACAGGGGCATCTCGGTCACCAGCGTCAGAGTGTCGCCGCTGAGCTTGCGCACCGCCTCCATCGAACTGGGGCGGAATCGTCCCGCCGTGGCGGGGTCGTCGAGGGCGACGAAGTGCCGCTTCATCGAGCGGGAGTCGGGGCGGCTGCAGAAACCGCGCGCGAGCCGGTGGAAGCCCTTCTCGCCGTGGCGCTCGACGTCGTGCAGGGTGTAGCCGCCGGTCTCCGCCTCGTGGGCGAGAGACGCGGCCGCGTCGCCGAAACGGGGCCACCACGACCGCTCCACCAGGAAGTACGGCCCCGCCGCGACGCCCATGCCGTGGATGCTCACGTGGAGATCGTACGGGGCGCCCGCGCGCCAGAACTCCCAGGCGGCGCGGTTCTCGGGACGGGCGCCCCAGTCGCTCTCGCGGCGAGGGAAGCCGAACTCGATGTCGTCGCCGGGCAGCTCCCTGACCCGGTGGCGCAGGTAGGCCCCGATGTCGTAGTGCGGCGCGCCGGGGATCTGCCAGGCGGCGTTGGCCGATGCGCCGTCGGGGTTGATGTGGGGGATGATCGACCAGGTGGCGGCGCGCCGCAGGGCGCTCCCGTCTTCACTGGCCAGATAGCGGAGCAGGCGGTGCAGGAATCGCGGCCCGGCCGGCTCGTCGGCGTGACAGCCCGCCACCAGGCTGACCCGCAGGGGCCCGGAACCGATGGTGTGTGCGTGGATTGGCGCCCCCTTGCGGGAGCACCCGATCACGTCGCCGGGAGGAGAAGCGGCAACGCAGCTGACGATCCGGGCAAACTCTGTTTTCACCCGCTGGGTACCAGTCCCCCTGCGTCGAACTCCACCTCGTGGTCGCACATCGTGCCGGAGACGGTAGCCCTCGGGGGCTGCCCAAGGTCCACGCCGATCGTCAGGTCGATCAGGCAGGTTCCCGAGCGGTCGTCCAGCATCCAGTCCAGACCGCCGGTGATCGTTCCGTCGACAAGGAATTCGAAGGTGGACGCAACGATCGAGGTGTTGACTTCCGTCCGGACGTCCGGATTGCCGTCCAGAGTGAACTCATTGCCCGCGCTCGACAGGACGCATCCCTCCGGGTTCAGCGTGACGCTCGTCAACACGCGGGCGGTGTCGGCCGCCGTTTCCTCACTGAACTCGAACGTGGTCGCGACCTGTCCGCCCAACGGGCAGGCCAACACCCCGCCATTCGGGCTCACGGAAATGAGCGCGAGGGTTGTGTCCATGGCGAGTTCCTGCACTCCATGGTAGAGCGCCTCCGTCTCCACGATGGACAGTGGCTCGGCTGGCTCGGTGGTGTCGTTGTCGCATCCGACGACCATTGCGGCAGTCAGCAGTGCTGCTGGGCCTTGCATTGGGTTGATCTTGCGCATGGCGACCATCTCCCCCTCCAGTCAGCGCTCTTCGGATCCGGCGCTCGTTTCGAATATAAGGGCATCGCCGGGCGTCCTTGTTGCCGGGCGAATACAGGCGATACCCTTCCCACGCCCCAATGATCCCGGGGGCACTTGGCGATGTCCGAACCTGATGCGAGTGACCACCTTTGCAGCTTTCCGCCCACGAGACCGCGCTCCTAGACGGCGAAGCCGGTGCCGCCGAACGGCTCGCCATGCGGATCGTCGTCCGCATGGGCGAGATCCTCGGTGCGCGTGAACTCGTCGAGATCACGTCCGCGCACATAGACGGCTGCCTGTATCACGGTGACGGCGGCGTCGAGTTCGCCGAGCGGCTGGTGGAGCTGGGCGGCGAGGTGGCCGTACCCGCGACCCTCAACGTCGGCGCGCTCGACCTTCTCAACCCGTCGCGGGTGCGCGCGGGCGACCGGCGCCGCGAGATGGCGCTGCGGCAGATGCGCGCATACAAGGCACTCGGCTGCGCGCCGACCTGGACCTGCGCCCCCTATCAGGCCGGGCACCGCCCTGCGCGGGGAGAACACGTCGCCTGGGGCGAGAGCAACGCGGTGTGTTTCGCCAACTCGGTGCTCGGTGCCCGCACGAACCGCTACGGTGACTTCATGGACATCTGCTGCGCCATCGCCGGGCGGGCGCCGCGCACGGGCCTTCACCTCGACGAGCACCGCAACGCGACCGTCGTGGTCGACACCGGTGCCATCGACCGCCAACTGAAGCGGCAGGATGTCTTCTACCCGGTGCTGGGGACCTGGCTGGGGGCGACCGTGGACGACCGCGTCGCGGTGGTTACGGGTCTCCCCGCAACCGTTACGGAAGACCAGCTCAAGGCGTTGGGGGCCGCGGCAGCGTCTTCGGGCGCCGTGGGGCTCTTCCACGTCGAGGGGGTGACGCCCGAGGCGCCCGATCTGCGCACGGCGCTCGGCGGCGCGGCTCCCCGGACCGTGCTCTCCGCGACCCCGGAGGCCCTCCGCGCCGCGCGCGACACGCTCAGCACCACCGACGCGGGCAGCATCGACGCGGTGGCGGTGGGCAGCCCCCACTTCTCGCTTCAGGAGTTCGCGCGGCTGGAGGCGCTGCTCCCGGCGGAGCCCTTTGCCGTGCCCTTCTACGTCTGCACCGGACGCTCCGAGTACGGCCAGCTCGAGACGGCAGGCCGACTGCGGCGTTTCGAGGACGCGGGCATCGAGATCGTGGTCGACACCTGCGTCGTGGTCACCCCGATCCTCCCTCCGAAGGACGGCGTGCTCATGACGAACTCGGGCAAGTTCGCGCACTACACCCCGTCCAACACCGGGTACGGGGTGGTCTACGGCAGCCTCGAGGACTGCGTCCGGTCGGCCTCGCACGCCCGGGTCATGCGGGACGAGAGCCTGTGGAGCTGAAGGGCACCGTGATCCACGCCGGTTCGGGCACACGGGACCGGTCCGCCGGGGGCCGGCTCCTCGTGCTGGAGAAGCCGATCAGCTTCTGGGGCGGGGTCGACCCGCTGACGGGGCAGATCCACGATCCCCGCCATCCGCGTCATGGAACGAGGCTGGACGAGCGCGTCCTCGTCATGGAGCGCACCATCGGCTCGAGTTCGTCCAGCGCGGTGATGCTGGAGCTCCTTCGCAACCGCGTGGCCCCCGCGGCGATCGTCGTGGGACGGCCGGACGCGATCCTCGTGCTCGGGCTCCTTGTAGCCGAAGAACTGGGCTACGACACGATCCCCGTGCTACGCGTCGGCCAACGGGACATCGCACGGCTTGCGGGGGCGGACGGGGTGGCCGCGACGATCCGCGAGGGGATGCTCCGGGTGGAGGGGGACGAGGGGGCGACCCGGCCGGCCAATCAGGGCAGTGCGTAGCGCTCCAGCGTCTGAAGCCCGAACTCGTCCATGTGGACCGCGTAGAGCACGGCGTCGCCGAAACTCACCACGCGGCGGTCCATGGGCAGCTCCACGACCATCCGGCGTTCGCCGCTGCCGCCGAAGACGTCGTACATGGGGGCCTCGCCGGCATCGCGGTGCCTGCGCACCCACGCGCGGCCGAGGCCGTCGACCGGTATCGGGCGATCGTAGAACGGCGGCTTGACCTCGGGCCAGGCGTATCCGTCCAGATCCTCGTCGTCGTCCGTTGCGCCGCCGCGGGAGGCGCGCATGGTCATGGAGCCGTTTTCGACCTCGATCGCGATGCCGAGTCCTCCGCCCGTCTCCAGCCGCCCCCGCGCCCACTCCTCCTGTTCGGCGCGCCCAAGTGGGATTGGAGTGTAGGGGATCGGCGGACCACTGGTGATCCAGCCGTCTTCCTCAACCCAGTCGACGCGGTATTCACCCGCGCGCGCGATCACCACGCGGCCGTCGGCAGCGACTCCCCAGGCATCGCCGGGCGAGAGCGGCACCTGGCTGATCCGCTCGTTTTGCTCGCCCGGACCACCGACGGACTCGCGGATGACCTCCGGGATATCGAAGGACGCCACCGAGTCCACTACATCGGTATCCAGATCCAGGCGAAGGATGCTGGCCGAATCGGCTTCCATTCCCATCCGCCCGAAGCCCCGGAAATAGAGTCTGCCCCGGTGGTCCACGGCCTGCGGAAGGGCAATCACGATCTGGCCCATGGACATGTCGCCCACGCTGTAGGGGCGCGTGGTACCGAACTCCAGCTCCGGGCTCAATTCGGTGAGACGTCCGTTGCCCAGATCGACCAGCAGAGTCCTGCCGCCGGGGAGCGGCCACACGGCATCGGGCTGGCGGTACTCGGACGGCCCCTCGCCCACGGAACCGATCGTGTCGGCCGTGCCTGCGCCAAGGTCCAGTCGCACGACCACCTGGCCCAGTGGATCGGCCACGAGCACGCGACCGCCGGGCAGTTCGCGCACGGTGGAGACGACCGAGAAGGGCTCGCGGTACACCGCCTCGGCCTCGCCGAGGGCCACAACCCGAAGGCCGTCCGCTTCCCCGTCCGGTCCTCCGCTCCCCTGCATGATCAGCCAGGTGCCCGTGGCCAGGACCGCCGCCCCCGCCACCACCGCCGCAATTCTTCCGCGCATCCCGTCCTCCCCGTTTTCCGCCTTCGCGTGAGCCCCTACTTCACGAACAGCATGTCCCGGTAGGTCGGGAACGGCCACAGATCGTCGGGAATCACCTTCTCCATCCGGTCGGCCACATCGCGCACCGCGTTCGTCGCGGGAATCACGTTGTCGCGCATGTGGATGACCTTGGACGAGACCTCGTCGCCGCCGAGTTCCTCGTTCTGGGCGTCGAGTTCGTCCAGGGCGGCGGTAAGCTCATCGATGAGACCGGCCACCCGGGCCGCGTTGCTGTCCAGACCCGCGGTGGAGGCACCGGCATCCGCGGCTCCCGCACGGGCCGAAGTCAACTGGTTGAGGTAGGTGACCGCCGCCGGCAGGATCATGCAGCGGGCCATGTGCGCCGCCGTCTCGCCCTCGATGTTGATCTTGATGAAGTACTGCTCGGTCAGCACCTCCAGCCGGGCGTCCAGCTCCCGAGGCGAGAAGACGCCGAATTTGTCGAACAGCACCTCGTTCTTGTGCGCGGCGAGGGCCGGCAGCGCGTCGACCGCCGAACCCGTGTTGAGCAGCCCGCGGCGCGCGGCCTCCTCGACCCACTCGGGCGCATAGTTGTCGCCGTTGAAGATGATCCGCTTGAACGACGGGATCTCGTTGGAAAGCAGCGTCCAGAGGGCGTCCTCGATCGAGGTGCCGGCTTCGACGATCGGCTCCAGCAGTTCGGTCCAGTCGTCGATGGCCTCGGCGACGATGGTGTTGAGAACCGTGGCCGGCAGCGAGATGCTGGCCGACGAGCCCACCGCGCGGAACTCGAACTTGTTGCCGGTGAAGGCGAACGGAGACGTGCGGTTGCGGTCGCCGGAATGCCGCGGCAGGTCGGGAAGGACGTTTACGCCCAGGCCCAGGAGCCCTTCGTGCTCCCGCTCCTGCGCCCGGCCGGACTCCTCAAGCTGGTTGAAGATGTCTTCGAGCTGGCTGCCCAGGAAGATCGAGATGATCGACGGCGGGGCTTCGTTCGCGCCCAGTCGATGGTCGTTCCCTGCGCTCGACACGCAGGCCAGGAGCAGGTCCTGGTGTTTCTCCACCGCGCTCATCACCGCGGTGCAGAAGAACAGGAAGATGAGGTTGTCGTGCGGAGTGTCGCCCGGGTCCATGAGGTTCCGGTCGGAGGTGCCGAAGGACCAGTTCACGTGCTTTCCGCTGCCGTTGATCCCGCGGAAGGGCTTCTCGTGCAGAAGGCAGACGAAACCGTACTGGCGCGCGTTGCGCTCCAGGATTCGCATCATCAGCTGCTGGTGGTCGGACGCCACGTTCGCGTTCTCGTAAACCGGGGCCATCTCGTACTGCCCCGGGGCTACCTCGTTGTGGCGCGTCTTCATCGGCACGCCCAGCCTGTAGAGGTCCATCTCGACCGACTGGACGCACGCCAGCACCCGCTCGTGAATCTGGCCGAAGTAGTGATCGTCGAGTTCCTGACCCCGCGGCGGCTTGGCCCCGAAGAGTGTGCGGCCCGAGGTCATCAGGTCGGGCCGGCGGTAGTAGAACTCGCGATCCAGGAGGAAGAACTCCTGCTCGGGCCCCAGGTTGGCCGTGACCCGTCCGGCATCGATCCCGAAGAGCTTGAGCGCGCGGCGCGTCACCCGGTCGAGCGCGTCAATGGAGCGCAGCAGCGGGATCTTGGCGTCCAGGCTCTCGCCCGCCCAGCTGGAGAACGCGGTGGGGATACAGAGGTAGGTCGCCGACTCACCCCCCATGATGAAGGCCGGCGAGGTAGGATCCCAGGCCGTGTAGCCGCGGGCCTCGAAGGTGGCCCTGAGTCCGCCCGAGGGAAACGAGGACGCGTCGGGCTCGCCCTGCACGAGCTCGTCGCCGCCGAAATCCGTGATGGCGCGGCCGTCCCGGCCCACCTTGAGGAACGAGTCGTGCTTTTCGGCCGTGGCGCCCGTGAGGGGCTGGAACCAGTGTGTGTAGTGGGTCGCGCCGCGCGAGAGCGCCCAGTCCTTCATCGCCGCGGCCACGGTGTCCGCGATGCCCGGATCGAGCTCTTCCCCGTGCTCGATGGTGCGCACGAGCTGCTTGTAGACGTTGTCCGGCAGGCGGGCCCGCATCTCTCGCAGCCCGAACGTGTCTTCGCCGAAGACGCGTGGCAACAGGTCTCGATCGCCCGATCGGGATTCCTGTCTCCGGCTCCAGGTCTTGGCGGCGCTGACAGAGTCGAAACGTCTCTGGGTGCTCATGTTTGGGCTATCCTTTGGTAGACGTGAAAATGCCAATAATCCCGGCTTTTCCGGGCCATTCGCGGAGCCGAAAAAGGCGGTGCCTGTGGGAAGCTGTAAGAGTGGGGACGCAGTTTCAAGGGAACATGTGTTTTTTCCGCGATTTCGGGCCGGTTGTGGTGAAAAGGGCGCTGTGTGAGCTTTCGAACCAGCACATTTCGCCCGGCCTTCGGGAGAGAGAGCATCATGCGCCATCAGCCCGATTCCGTGGATCAGTCGGACCGAGTCGTTCCGGTCAACCTTCGCCAGTCCGGCCGGACTCCGGTGGAGCTTCTCATCTCGACCCGCGTGCGCAAGTCGCCCTATTGGCACCTGTCCCACGCCGCGGGATGCTGGCGCGCTACGATCTACAACCGCATCTACCATCCGCGCGGCTATGTCCGTCCCGAAGACGGCGGTGCGGCCGCGGAGCACGAGGCGCTGACGAAGCACGTCACGCTCTGGAACGTCGCCGTCGAGCGGCAGATTCGCGTTCGGGGGCCGGACGCCGAGCGGTTCACCGACTACGTCATCACGCGAGACGCCACCCGCATCGAGCCCATGCACGGCAAGTACGTGATCCTCTGCAACGAACGGGGCGGCATCCTCAACGACCCGGTATTGCTGCGCCTGTCCGAGGACGAGTTCTGGTTCTCGCTGGCCGACTCCGACCTGCTGTTCTGGCTCCAGGGCGTGAACGTCGGCTTGGGGATGGACGTCGGGATCGACGAGATCGACGTGTGCCCGCTGCAGATCCAGGGTCCGAAGTCGCTGGCGCTGATGGCCGACCTCGTGGGCGACGGGGTCCGCGGGATCCCCTACTACGGGCTCATGGAGGCCGAGATCGCGGGGTGTTCGGTGGTGATTTCGCAATCGGGATTCTCGGGCGAGAAGGGCTACGAGATCTACCTGCGCGACGCGACGCTGCACGCCGAGCGGCTGTGGAACGCGGTGCTGGAGGCGGGTGAAGCGCACCGGCTCATGGTGATCGCCCCCGGCCACCAGCGCCGGATTCAGGCGGGGATTCTCTCGTGGGGACAGGACATGGACCACGAGACCGTGCCGTTCCAGTGCAACCTCGGCTACCAGGTGCCCCGCGAGAAAAAGGGTGACTACATCGGCCGTGCCGCGCTCGAGCGCATGCGGGCCGAGATCGAGGCCGGGAGGCCGCCGTTCGCGCTGGTCCTGGTGGGCATGACGATGGGCGGTCGGCCGATCGACGACTACGCGCCCGATTTCTGGCTGGTGTCGGGCGCCGACGGCGGCGATCCGGTCGGCTATCTCACTTCGCCGTGGCATGCCCCCGAACTCGGATGCAACATCGCGCTGGGCTACGTGTCGGTGGGGATGTCGGCGGTGGGTACCGAGCTCACGGTCTGGCTGCCGGACGAATACGCGAGCGAATCGGGCAGGCCCGACCGGGCGCGGGTGTGCGAGGTTCCGTTCCGTCCTTCGGCGAACCCGAGTGCGCGTGAGGTGGCGCATGCGAGGGGTGAGGACGCGGTGGTGTAGCTACCCCTTCATCCGGCTCCCGGACGGATCGAACAACGCTCCGCTGACGGCAGCGACGGTCACCGGGAAACACTCGTTCATGTACATGACCTGCAGGTGTGCGCCAACGCGTGCGTGCTCGGTCGGGAGCCAGGCCATCAGCAGGTATCTCCCCACGGACGGCCCCATTCCGGCGGAGGTCACGCGGGACTCCCGTCCGAGCGAGTCGACGATGCGGGCCCCGGCGGGCGTGAGGATCGGCTCGTTCCCGCCGGTTGGAAAGCGCGCGATGCCGGACTCGCTCGTGTGGTCGTCCACCGTAAGCGTGCAGATGCGCGCGACCGGCCCCCGGTCGCGGGCCTCCAGGTAGGCGGCCTTGCCGATGAAGTCCGCCTGCTTCACCTGGCGCCGGGCCAGGCCGGCCTCGACGGCCGAGTATTCCGAGGTGAGTTCGGCGCCCATGAGCAGGTAGCCCTTTTCCATGCGCCCCGTAGTGCCGTAGACGCCGATGCCGACCGGCCGGGCGTCGAACTCGCGGCCCGCTCGCCGGATCGCGTCCCAGAGCGCCAGGCCGTGCTCGGTGCGGGTGTAGATCTCCCAGCCGCTCTCGCCCACATAGGAGATGCGCAACATGGTGGCGGGAATCCCGTCGATCAGGGCGCGGCGGACCGTGCCGAAGGGGAACTCGTCGTGGCTGAGGCCAATGTCCGCCACCCCTGAAAGCAGGGCGCGGGCGTCAGGGCCCCACACCCCGAAGGTAGTGATCGCGGACGTGCGGTTCGCGAACTGCACCGAGCCGTCCGCGGGAAGGTGCTTGCGGAACCAGAAGGCGTCGCGGGCGCCGTCGAACACCCCGGTGACGATGCGGAACCGGTCGTGGGCGAGCCGCTGGATCGTCAGGTCGGCACGGAAGCCTCCGTCGGGCGTCAGGAGGGGCGTGTAGATCGAGCTTCCGATCGGACGGTCGCTTGCGTTGACCGTCAGCCGCTCCAGGTACGGGAGCGCGCCGGGCCCCGACAGGTCGAAGATCTGGAACGCGCCCAGATCGACCACGCCGACCTTGTCGCGCAGGTGCAGGTGTTCCGCGTTGATGATCGGCGACCACCAGCGGCGGTCCCACTCGTGCGGGCGGTCCGGGACGCTGTAGCGCTCGACCAGGTCCTCGTTGGACGCGTACCACTGCGGGCGCTCCCATCCCCGAGCCTCGTAGTACTCGGCACCAAGCGCCTCGGTGCGGGGGTGGAAGGGCGAGCGGTTGACGCCGCGCGCGGATTCCCACTGCTCGCGGGGATGCACGATTCCGTAGGTCTTGGGGAAGTGCTCGCGGCAGCGCGTGCGGACGTGGTGCGCGGTGCGCTCGTGGGGCTGGAAGCGGGTGACATCCGACTCGTGCGGGTCGAGGAGACGCGGGTACCCGTGTGTCATCCACTCGGCGACGAGCTGCGCCGATCCCGGACCCTCGCGCACCCACACCGCGGCCGCCGACCAGAGGTTGGCCACCTCGGCGGTCTCGCCCAGCAGCTGCTGCGTGTCGGGCGTGAGGGAGAGCAGGCCGTTGATGGCGTACTGCATGTCGGTGCCGGCTAGCAGGTCGCCCATGATCTCGTGCGCGTGATCGAGTTGCAGCGCGAAGTCGTCCGGCGTGAAGGGCATTTCGGTCGGCGACCGCTCCGCCTCCGCGACAGAGGGAATCTCCTCGGGCCGGACGAGGATGGGGCGATGCGCGTAGGAGCCCACCTCCATGAGGCCGTCGCTCTGCCTTTCATACATGAACGAATCCATGTCGCGCACGATCGCGTAGCCGATCTCGTTGCCTGTTGCCAGCAAGAGCTCCACGGGGCCGAAGTCGGCCATCTGGTGCACGGCCGGGGTGAGCGGGATCGTGGCGCCGGCCATAGCTGCGATGCGTGGACTCCAGACGCCGCAGGCGATGACCGCGTGGTCGACTTCGATCGTGCCGCGGGTCGTGGCCACTGCCCGGATGCGGGGGCGGCCGAAGGGCACGGGGTCCACTTCGACGCCGGTGACCTCGGTCTCGTCGAGCACGGTGAGGACGCCTCTCGCTTGCGCCCGTTCGCGCATGATCGTGCCCGCCCTGACCGAGTCGACGACCGACACGCTGGGGGTGTAGAAGCCGCCAAGGATCACATCCGGGTTGACGAACGGCACTCTGGCAACGACTTCGGCCGGCGTCAGCAGCTCGCTCTCGATGCCCCACACGCGGGCGGACGTCATTCGACGCCGCAGCTCTTCCATGCGCGCTTCGGTGCGGGCGACCTCGATTCCGCCGCAGGTCGTGTTGACGCCGAGCGCTTCGTACTGGCGCTGGCTCTCGAGCGTGATCAGCGCGATCTCGCGCCCGTGGTCGACGGGAAAGATGAAGTTGGACGCGTGGCCGGTGGATCCGCCGGGGTTGGGGAGCGGTCCCTTGTCGATCAGCACCAGGTCGTCCCAGCCGAGCCTGGCGAGGTGCTCGACCAGGCAGTTGCCGACGATGCCGGCGCCGACGACGGCGACTTTGGCCTTGGCGGGTGGGACTCGGCGCTTGGTCATGGCTGGTTTCTCCTTCTCCAATATGCCACGGAAGATTCTCCGCCCCGAATCCGTATTCCAGAGTTGGACCTTGTTGAACCCCCCTGAGGACCCGGATGGCCGACTCCAGTGACTCCCGGAAAAGCAAGCGACAAGCCCGCGACCCCTTCAGCCGTTACCTGAAGTCGATTTCAGGCCGGAGGGGTCCAGGCTTTCTCTCGCTTCTCGCCCTGCTGTTCATCGGGCTGAAGCTCACCAGTCACATCGACTGGTCGTGGATCTGGGTGCTCTCGCCCCTCTGGTTCAGGTTCCTGTTCGTGCTGCTGATGATCGCGGCGGCTGTCTACTTCAGGAAGAAGACGGGCTGGAAACCCTCCGGCGAGACCTGAAAGGTTCCCTGATCTTCCACCGTGACGTGGAACATCGTGCCCGCGCTGAGGTGCTCGGCGGGGCAAGTCCCCTCCTTACACTCCCAACGCCCCCACCGGGATCACTCCCACCCCGTCCGACCTCGTGTAGCCGTAGCCGCTCCCCACGATCACGCCGAGTGCCGCGGGCTCGCCGCAACGATCCGTATCCACCCGGTCGGCGAACTTCAGAAGCGTCCTGGCACCCTCGTCGACCCGCGCCGCGCCCAGCTTGATCTCGAACGCCGCCCAGCGCCCCGGCCCGGCGTCGACGACGGCGTCCACCTCAAGCCCGGTGTTGTCACGGTAGTGGTACACGCTCGCTGTGTTGGCCCGGGCGTAGACTCGCAGATCCCGGATGACCATCGACTCGAAGAGGAAACCGAACCACTCGAAGTCGTGGAGCAGATGATCGGGGCTCGCGCTCAGGGCGGCCACGGCCAGCGACGGGTCCACGAAATGGCGCCTGGACGCGGCCCGAAGTCGCGACCGGGATCGAAGACGGGGTGACCAGGGCGGCTGATCCTCCGCGAGCATGAGCCGTTCGAGCGCGGTCATGTAGGAGTTGGCCGTGTAGTTGGTGAGGTGTTGGTCCGGTCCGCCGGCGTCCCGGGCCAGCGTGGCCATGCTCGCACAGGTGGCGACGTTGCGGCCCAGCGACTGCAGGAATCGTCCGACCCTCGCCGGATCCCGGTCCGAGCCGTCCACGCGCCGGATGTCCGTCCGGCAGACTTCGCCGAGGTAGTCCCGGTTCTCCGCCATGGCGTCGTCAACCGACAGCGGCGGATCGTCAAGCGACGAGCCGAGATGTCCGGGCCAGCCGCCCGTGCACACCAACTCCGCGAGCTCGCGTATGGTCGGCTTCGCCACGGAGCCGGGAACCGGATCACCTGCCAACAGCCGGGCGAGCGATACTCCTCCCGTCGATCGTTTCAGTTCCAGGAGCGACATCGGCCGCAGCCGTAGTCGACCGATTCGCCCTGCTCCGGTGTGCCGGGTGATGTCGTCGGGCGGAACAGCCGAACCGGTCAGGATGAAATGTCCCCGGCCTGGGCGGTCATCGACTGCGTGGCGAACATGGTTCCAGATGTCGGGCACCAGCTGCCACTCGTCGATCAAGTGCGGCGTTTCCCCCTCTAGAAGAAATCCGGGATCGGCCCTGGCAGCCCTGCGGGCGGAGCTGTCCGCGTCGAGTCGGACACCGCTCGCCGCGAGTTGCCTGGCCGTAGCTGTCTTGCCGCATGCCCGCGGCCCCTCGATCAGCACCGCTCCGGATCGGGCCAAGCGCTGCTTCAGTTCCGCATCCGCCACGCGGGGCCAGTACTCCCGGCGCATCGGCGCGAGCGGCCATCGCGCCGGGGGTTCGCGTACGACGTGGCGGGAAGGGATGTCGGGATGATAGGTCATGTGATCGGGCTTCTGGGCTCTCGTGCGTGCTGGACCAAAGGAGAGTAACCCCGCATTGACATGATTGCAACGAATACAATGATAATATTGCAACATTTGTAGTGATATAATTGCAAGCGAAAACAAAACGCAGCGCTACGTGCTGTATTGAACTCTGATCGCTAGACATTCATATTTCAATGATGATGACCCCCCGTGAGCTGCACCTGGCCCGCGTCCGGCTTCTGTTGGACGAGTTTCCGGTCGTCGCCCTTCTGGGCGCGCGACAGGTTGGCAAGACCACCCTCGCGCGGCAACTGGCCGAGTCGCACCCGGATTCCGTGGCCTGGTTCGATCTGGAAGACCCGGTCGACCTCGCCCGGCTGGACGCTCCCGGACTCGAGCTTCGGCCCCTGCGTGGCCTGGTGGTCCTGGACGAGATCCATCGGCTGCCGGACATCTTCCAGCTGCTGCGTGTCCTCGCCGACCGCCCGGGGCCTCCGGCTCGTTTTCTCGTTCTCGGGAGCGCCTCGACGGAACTGCTCCGGCAGACCTCGGAGTCGCTCGCCGGGCGCGTCGCCTTTCACGTGCTCTATGGTTTCGACCTTACGGAAGTCGGCGACTCCGAGCGGCTTTGGCTGCGCGGCAGGTTCCCGCGGTCGTACCTGGCGGGCTCCGATGCCGCCAGCCGCCGCTGGCGCGATGGCTTCATCCAGACACTTCTGGCCCGGGATCTGCCGGACCTCGGCAGCACCATCCCCTCGACGACGCTACGCCGGTTCTGGACGATGCTCGCCCACTGGCACGGTCAACTATGGAACGGCGCCGAGTTCGGACGGGCATTCGGCGTCTCCCACACCACCGTTCGGCGCTATCTGGACCTCCTGACCTCGGTCTTCGTGGTTCGCCAGCTCCAGCCCTGGTTCGAGAACATCAGCAAGCGGCAGGTGCGTTCCCCCAAGGTCTACATCGCGGACTCGGGCGTCCTCCACGCGCTGCTCGGGCTCACCGACCGAACGGATGTGATGTCGCATCCCAAGGTCGGTGCCTCGTGGGAGGGGTTCGTGATTCAGCAGATCGTCCAGTTGATGCGGGCGCCGTCGGAGCAGTGCTTCCACTGGTCGACGCACACAGGCGCCGAGCTCGATCTGCTGGTGCTGGACGGATCGAGGCGCTACGGATTCGAGGTCAAGCGGTCAGAGGCGCCGCGGCTGACCAGGTCGATGCGGTCGGCGGTGGAGACGCTGGGACTGGACCGGCTTGATGTGGTGCACGCGGGGACGGAGCGGTATCGACTGGCGGAGCGGGTGCGTGCGTTGCCGGCAGGGGAGTTGGTAGGGACGCTACGGCCGCTGACTGGCAGGTAGGACCACCCGGACTCCGGGTGATCTCACCCCTCCACCGTGAAGTGGAACATCATCCCTGCGCTGAGGTGCTCGGCGATGTGGCAGTGCAGCATCCAGTCGCCGGGGTTCGACATCTCGACGAGGATGTCCATGGTCGACCCGACGGGCAGGATCGCGGTGTCCTTCCAGACCAGGTTGTCGTTGGGGACGTCGTCGCGGGCGAGCACCACGAACCGCTGTCCGTGCACGTGGATGGGGTGGTTCATGGGGTGGAAGGAGTCGGGCGAGTTGAAGACGCGGATCTTCACGAGGTCGCCACGCTGGAAGGTCCAGTGGACATCCTCGTTCTCGCGGCCGGTGGCCAGGTCGCGCAGGATCCATGTGACCTGGTTCCCCGAGGAGAGCCAGTTCATCATGGGCATCGCGTCGTTCCACTCCATGGGAGGGATGTAGAGGGTGTCCATCTCCATCGAGCGGATGATCGGGAGCGGGAGCCCCTGGACCCGCACGGTGGCCTCGAGGGTGTAGTCGGGCGCCCGGCCGAGATGGCCGCGCATGGCCTCGGCCTCGGCCGCCACTCCGTCGATGCCGCGCAGCGTCTCGTAGGCCTCCGTCACCTCGTCGGCGACGGGCGGCCCGGCGACCGTCACCATCGCCAGGGTGTCCACGTGCGGGTAGAACTCGCCCCGGAAGTGATTGATGGCCTGGATCGTGTTCGCGATCGCCAACTCCCCCTCCTCCAGGAACACCACGTCCACCACGTACCGCTCCGCGGGTGCGATCACCACGCTCGACACCCACGTCTCGCGCTCGAAGCGCCCCAGGTCCGACGCGACCAGCTTCACGCGCGCCGACCCGAAGGTGACGTTGAAGGTGCGGGTGTTGGCGACGTTGGTCATGAAGAAGCGAACGACCTCACCGGGGCGGACCTGGAGCCCGTGCGCGGTCACGCCGTTGACGAGCATGACGTTGCCGAAGCGCCCCATGAGCGCATGGGTCGGCGCTTCCCTGCCCCACGGGATGAAGCCCTGGTCGTCCATCAGGATGTCGTCCAGGACCAGCATCTCCTCGCGGTGGGCGGGGCCGTAGTAGTCCGGGTCGGGTGAGGAGACGAGAAGATTGCCGTAGAGGCCCAGGTCCTGCTGCACGTCCTCGCGCATGTGGGGGTGGTACCAGAACATCCCCGCGTCGGGGACGTGCAGTTCGTAGGTGAACGACTCGCCGACCTCGATCGGGTCCTGGGTGAGCGTCTCGACGCCGTCGAAGCGATTCTCGAGGCGGAGGCCGTGCCAGTGCACGGTGGTCGGGCTCTCGATCCGGTTGGTGACGCGCACGACAACCGTCGAGCCCTGCGGTGCCTGGATGAGGGGGCCGGGGTGTTGGCCGTTGTAGCCGTACATGGCCGCCGTGTGGCCGTGGAGCGTTCGCCGCACGATGGTGACGTCGACGTTGAAGGTGTCGCCGGCCGCCAGGTGGACGACCTCGCTGGGCCGCGCCTCGGGCAGCGTCATGACGTCGATCCCGGCCGCCGCGAGGAAGGGCTCGACCGGCGGCAGTGCCATCTCCAGACCCGGGATCATGGGCATGTTCGGGTCCATCGGGGGCATGCGCCAGCCGCCGTCCATTTCGTGCATCATGTGGGCGCCGTGGTCCATCTCCTGGGCGCTGGCGGGGCGTGCCGGGAGGAGGGCGGCCGTCGCGATCGCGAGGAGCACGGCGGCCGCAGGCGCGACAACCCTACTCATACCCGTAGGCGGCGCAGTTCTTCTCTTCGAAGGGGCCGTGGCCGGCCATGGTGTGCATCATGCCGCTGCGGGACATGCCGCGGATGACGATGGGACCCGTCCACATGGCCGCTTCCGGGTCGAAGGCGGGCTCCAGCGTGACGACGACGAGGAACTTGTTCCAGGCGACCTGGCCGCTGAAGCCTGCCGGGTCGGTCAGCTCGCCGGCCAGGGCGATCCGGTCCAGTTCGGGGGTGGTCGTCCACACCACGTAGGTACCGTCGCGGGCAGGGGCCATCCGCTCGAAGCGGACGGTGAAGTCGTACTGGTAGCTGCCGTCCTCGCCGAGGGCGACGCCGTACGGCGACCGTGCGAAGGCGACCTCGCCGACGCCGGCGGCGTTACCGGTGCCCGGAACGCGCCTGGTGGAGACCATTGGGAACCGGTAGTACTCGGGGCCGGGCCGGACGGCGCACGCGCCCGCGTCCCCGGCCACCTCGGCCGGCGAGTCGGCCACCAGCCAGCCACCCTCGGCGTTCCGGACGGGTGCCGCAACGACGAGCAAAGCCGTCAGCGCCAGGAAACCGCCCGGTGCCCCGGATCCGGTCATCCTCATCCTGCTCGCCCTCCGCCTGTCAGCTCACGGGCCGGCGGATCGGTCCGCGGTCCCAGTCCTGGACCGACGAGATGTTGGGCATGCCCCAGCGCTCGCCGTCCCAGCCGCTGAAGCCGTCCATGCGGAAGGTCCAGAGGCCGGTGGTCATGTCGCTGACGACGATCAGGCCGTCGGCGTTGCGGACGTCGACTCCGAAGGCGCCGTTGAAGACGGGGGTGCGGTCGCGGTTGGGCGGGCCGATGTAGGTGTCGTAGTAGCCGACCGTGACCGGGTTCTCGGGGTCCATGAGCGAGAAGATCTGCAGGCCGTCGAGGTAGCCCGACGCGAAGACGTATGGCCAGCGCACCTCGTGGTTGTGTACCAGGTTCTCCCAGTCCGCGGTCCACGCGGAGATCGGCGAGCGGATGTTGGTCACTTCGCCGTCGAGGGCGGGCTGAAGGTCGAAGATGCGGATCGGGGCGTACTGGTACTCGGTCTCGGCGACCACGTAGCGGCCGTCGGGGCTCGGCGTGAAGGTGTGCCCGCCGCGCACGCCGCTGACTCCCACCAGCGTGATCCGGAGCTCGGGGTTCTCGATGTCGGTGACGTCGTAGATGTAGTAGCCGCCCGAGCCGCCGCCGTAGAACCGGTCCTCGCCGGTGTCGGGGTGGTATGCGACGTAGAAGTCATGGTATCCGCGGCCGCCGCGGTTGAACTCGGTCTCGGGCACCGGCACCCGGCCGACGAGCGCGTTGTCGAGGTCGCCTTCGACCACGCGGGCGAGGTCGTAGACGTGGGCGAAGGGCCCGCTGACGGTCGAGAAGAGGAGGACCCGCGCGTCGGAGTGCTTGTAGACGAAGATGTTGTGGAACCCGCCCGGCAGGTCGGGCTCGCGGATCCGGGCCACCTCGCGGACGGTGGAGGCGTCCGGCAGGCCGGTCACGTCCAGCACCACCGCGCCCATGTCGGTGTTGGGTCCGCCCTGTCCGAACTGCAGCGACTGCACCACGTAGTAGCGGTCGCCGATCTTGAAGTGCTTCACGTCCATGCCGCCGGTGCGCATGTGGAGATCCTGGTTCTCGATCCGCCACTCGTAGATCACCTCGGGGTGCTCGGGATCGGCGATCGAGACGATGTCGAGCCCCTTGGGACCGACGTCGCCGTAGACCATCCGCGCGACGTAAGCGTACGGCCGGTCCAGTTCCTGCTCGATGTCCATGTCCGCCACGGAGAGACGCGGGCCCAGGGGGATGTGCCCGAGGATGTCGATGTTGTCGCTGCCTGGGTCGGCGGCCGTCCATTGGGCGTGGGCCGGCGGGGCGAGGGTGAGGCCGACGAGCAGGGCGGCGGCGGTAAGCGCGGGGAGCGGGCGACGGGACATGGCCTGGACCTCCAGGTGATTGAATCGGGTGCGTCGGTGAAAACTATGGGAGAGTGAGCGGGCCGAACAGGGAAGGCTGCCGCCTCACGATATCCACCAGTTCCCGCAACCCGATCACTTCGATCCCGTCGCCGACCGGGTATCGATCGTTTCCGGATCCGACCAGCCAGGTGCGGCTGGGCATGAGGTCCTTTCGCGCGTGGTGGAGTCCCCGGCTGGGCGTGGGAGCCAACCCCAGTTTGATCTCGATCGCCCATGGGGCTTTCTCACCGGGCAAACGGAGGACCAGATCCACTTCGGCGCCCGCCCGGGTCCGGTAGAAACCGGCCTGCGTCTCCGGAGGCGCGACTCCCAGCAGGTTTTCGATCACGAAGCCCTCCCAGCTGGAACCTGCGACGGGATGACCGGCCAGGGCGTTGTAGTCGCGAATCTCGAGGAGAGTGTGCACCAGTCCGCTATCTCGCACGTACACCTTCGGGGTTTTGATCAGGCGCTTCCCGACGTTGGCGCGGAAGGGCTTCAGGCGCCGGACCAGAAGGAGATCGACAAGGAGGTCCACGTACCGCGATACCGTGGAAGAACTGACCCCCAGGCTCCCCGCCAGCTTCGACGAGTTGAGGAGGCTGCCCTGACTGTGGGCCAGCATCCGCCAGAGCCGTTCGATCGTCTCGGCGGGGAGCCGGACCCCGGCGAGGTCGGCGATGTCGCGGTGCAGGTAGGTCTGGATGAAGTTTCGGCGAAACGCGGTGCTATCCACATCGGTCACGGCCAGCAGACTATCGGGGAATCCCCCGCGGACCCAAAGGGACAGGAGCGGCGGCGGCTCGTGCTCGATCTCGACCAGATTGACGGGATTGAGACGGACGAACTCGATCCTCCCGGCCAGGGATTCGGATGACTGCCTGAGAAGGTCGATCGAAGCGGAACCCAGGATCAGGAATCTCCCGGTTCGCCGACCCCTCCGGCGCCCACGGTCGATCAGCCCGCGCAGATCGCCGAACAGCTGGGGCGTCCGGTGTATCTCGTCGAGCACGACGAGGCGATCCTCGAACTGGCGAAGAAACAGATTGGGATCGGAAAGCTTGGCGCGGTCCGTGCTGGACTGAAGGTCCAGATACAGGGCCTTTCGGGTTGCCGCGATTTCCAGAGCAAGCGTCGTCTTGCCGACTTGCCTGGGGCCGATCAGACCGACCGCCGCCTGGCGATCCAGTGCCGTTGCAACCGCCGGGAAGGCAATTCTTGGTATCATCCTTGCTAATTTAGCACGGCGTACGTGATTAGCAAGGTTCTACTAGCACTAGCATCAGAGGTCTCCGATGGTGCACGGCGCCTGTCATGATCATTGGCGGGGGCTGCGCTGGTATGGAGAAGCGTGGTTGCGGTACGGACCTACGGTACCGTCACCTCCACCGACCCAACACCCGTCCGCGGTTCGGGAACGCTCACCACGGCAGCCGCTGCACCGCCATCCAGGCCGCCATCACCCCGGTCACGGCCGACACGACGGTGTTCCACGCCCTCTCCGACAGTGGCAGGCTGCGGGTGGCCGCCAGCGCCAGCACAAGCACGACACCCGCAACCACGATCTGCGCGAGTTCGAGCCCGATGTTGAACGACAGCAGGGGCAGAAGCAGGTTGCGCTCCTCGCCAAGCACCAGGCGGAGGAAGCTCGAGAAGCCGAGCCCGTGGATGACGCCGAAGACCAGCGCGAGCACGTAGCGGGCGGGACGCGCGGCGACGCGGTGCTGGGACGGATCCTCGCGCCGCATGGCCACCAGGTTGGTCACTGCGGCCGCCACGATCGTCACCGGGATGAGGAACTCCACGAGCCCGGTGTCAACTCGTACCAGCTTCAGGGTGGCCAGCGCGAGCGAGACCGAATGCCCGATTGTGAAAGCCGTCACAAGCACGAGCAGCTCGCGCCAACGCGTCAGCGAATAGGCCGCGCAGAGGGCCGCCAGGAAGAGGATGTGGTCGTACCCCTGGAAGTCGAGCAGGTGCTCGAAGCCGAGGCGGAGATAGACGGTGAAGGTGGTCATCCGTTAGCGCGCGTGGCGTGGGGGCGGGCCCGGTGAGCTCGCAGGGCGGCCCAGATCGCGACCCAGGTCAGCCAGGATACGCGTTCCCCGGGTGTAAGGGTGAGGACGTGCGACCATAGCAGCAGCGGGACGGTGGCCGCCAGCTCGACCGCCGACCCGTCGTGATACGGCATCGTGCGTTCCAATACCGTGACCGCGCGGCGCCGTTCCCGGTGCAGGGTGCGCTCGATCGCGCTGCCGAGCTCGTCCGGCGTCATCTCGGGCCAGCCAGGGAGTCGCATCACGCTCCACGCCGGGACGGTGCGTCCCCACCCGTGGTTGTTGGTGCCAGCCACCACCGCCAGATCCATGCTGTCGGCGAGGGCGAGGATCTCTTCGCGCTCGGCACGGGCCTGCTCGAGACCGCGCGGCGCCCCGTCGCTGAGCTCCACACCGATCACGCCGGCCGGCGAGCCGGGTCCGAACGGCACGATCCGGTCGAGTGGGCCGGGGATCGTGTGCAGCATGGTGGCGGGCCGTGCGCCGCGGTCATGCGCGGCGGTGATCGAGTCCGGATCGAGGTGGTGCCAAGTGCTGTCCAGCGCGAAGACGTACCGGGCGCGGTCGCCGAGGATGTTCGTGTGCCGGTCGCGCAGCCGCACTTCCATGCCGCTGAGCAGGACGGTGCGGTCGCCGGCGCGCGCGGGGTTGGTGGGCAACGCTTCGTCCACGCCCGCCCAGGTGTAGTGGTCCGTGACGTAGGCCGCGTGGAAGCCGCCGACCTCGTGCCACGCACGGTTGCGGGCTGCTGTGAAGAGCGTCCACCCGTCGTGCGAGTGGTTGGTATGCGAATGGAAGTCCACCGCGACGAGGTCGGGCGGAGCCAGCCGGATCGCGGCCATGGGGCGCGGGATGAGGGCGGCCGCAGCGTAGAAGGCAAGCAGGGCGGCGAGGGCTGCTGCTGCGAAGAGGGCTTCCCGGGCGAGGCGGCGGG
>VXMI01000189.1:0-4473 GCA_009841165.1 Gemmatimonadota bacterium
ACTATGTCATCTTGTCTCCTGGTCTTGTATTTTATTTTATGATACTCGGTGGGGATCGACCGGGGGCAGTTGCGCGGCACGCACGTGCTCGAGGCGAAGCGGGTGGGGCCGCGGGTGCTGCTGATGGAGCCGAACTACCAGTTCCAGGCCCGTAGCGACAATCAGACCGAGGTGCAGGCGGTACGGGACGCGTTCGCGCCGTCGGTGTACTGGGGGTTCGATATCGCGGCGCAGACCGGGGACCGGGTGCTGGTCGACGCCACGCCGTTCTTCATTCGCGACGCACGCAACGTGATCGGGCAAGTGGCGCAGCGGGGGCAGGGGAACTTCCAGCTCGATGCATCGCGCTCGGCGATTCACATGCCGGCGACGCGGTCGTTCCCCGAGAACACGGAGGTGGAGGCGCTGCTGACGTTCGCCAGCAGCAATCCCGGCGGCCTGGTGCGCGGCGTGGCCGTGAATCCGGAGGCGGTGACGTTGCGGCAGCACCACTCGTTCATCCAGCTCCCCGACGACGGTTTTCGGCCGCGGCTGGCGGATCCGCGGATCGGCGTGAACGGGCCGACGATCTTTGACTACGCTTCGCCGATCGACGAAGACCTCCGCATTCGCCTGACTGCCCGCCACCGACTGCAGAAGCGCAATCCGGGGCCGGGGCCGTCGGAGCCGGTCGAGCCCATCGTGTACTACGTCGACCCGGGGACGCCCGAGCCGATCCGCAGCGCGCTGATCGAGGGGGCGGCGTGGTGGGAAGAAGCCTTCGAAGCGGCGGGGTTTATCGACGCGTACCGCGTGGAGGTGCTGCCCGAGGGTGTGGACCCGCAGGACATCCGCTACAACATGATCCACTGGACGCACCGTAGGACGCGTGGATACTCCTACGGCAACACGGTGACCGATCCCCGCACCGGCGAGATCATCCGTGGTGTCGTCAATCTGGGCAGCCTGCGGCTGCGGCAGGACTATCTGCTTGGGCAGGGGATGGTGGCGCCCTTCGTCGGCACGGTGGGCGACGACGCGGACATGGGGGCGATGTCGTGCGACCTGGCGTTTGCTCCCGGCTTCGACTACCTGGCCCAGGTTTCGCCGGGGTCGGACGCGGTCGAGATGGCGCTGGCGCGGGTGCGGCAACTGTCGGCGCACGAGGTGGGCCACACGCTGGGGTTTCCCCACAACTACCTGTCCAGCACCTACGGGCGGGAGAGCGTGATGGACTACCCGGCTCCGCTCGTCGAGATCGACGGAGCCGGTGACCTCGACCTCTCCAACGCCTACGTCCAGCGGATCGGCGAGTACGACAAGCTCTCGGTGAACTGGCTCTACCGGGAGTTCCCGGCGGGGACCGACGAGGCCGCGGGGCTCGAGGAGATCGTGCTGCAGGGGATACGCGACGGCCTCGTCTTCATGGCCCACACGAACAACAACTTCATCGGTTCCGGGCACCCCTATGCGGGCGTCTGGGACAACGGCGCCAACCTGGTCGACCACCTGAAGCACGAGATCCGGGTCCGCAACATCGGTCTGGCGGAGTTCGGGGCGGACATGATCCGTGCCGGCCGGCCTCTCTCGGACCTGGAGTTCGTGCTGCTCCCGCTCTACATGCACCACCGCTTCCAGCTGCGTGCCGGGGCCCAGACCCTGGGCGGGGCGGACTACAGCTACGCGCTCAAGGGTGACGGGCAGACGCCGCTCTCGATCGTGCCGGGCGAGGAGCAGCGGGATGCTCTGGAGACGATTCTTTCGGCGCTGACGGTGGATTTCCTGGCGCTGCCGCCGGATGTCGTTTCAATGATTCCGCCGTCCGCCTTCCGCCACGACGAGGGGGAGGTGTTCGCGGGACACACCGAGGTGCTCTTCGACCCGCTGGGCGCGGCCGAGGCGGCCGCCGACTTCACGGTGGGGGAGATCCTGCACCCCCAGCGCATGGCGCGCCTGGTCGTGTACGGGAGCATGGGCGACTACCCCGACCTCGAGGAGGTGGTCGACCGCGTGCTCGAAGCCACCTGGGAGGGGCCGGCCGAGGGGGACGAGTACCGGATGCGGGTGCAGCACGTGATCCAGCGCGCGGTGGTCGACCGCATGATGCGGCACGGCGGCAGCGCGAACGTGATGACCGAGGCGCGCGCGGTTCTCGCCGACCGTCTCGAAGCGCTGGCGGGCCGGCTGGAAGGGCTGGCGGGTCCGTCTCCGCACCAGCGTCTGGTGGCGGCCGACATTCGGCGCTGGCAGCAGCGGATCGAAAACGCGACGCCGGACCCGTCGCTGCAGCTGCCGCCGGGAGATCCGATCGGGGGGAGCGCGAGGGGCGCCGGGAGTCAGCCCGGTTCGGTGCGAAACCGGTAGCCGAAGCCGCGGACGGTCTCGATCCGGTGGCCGGCGCTTCCCAGCTTGCCGCGGAGGCGCCGCACGTGCATGTCGACGGTGCGCGTCCGGAGTCGCCCTGCCGCGATCGAGTCCTCGCTCCACGCTTCGGACAGGAGCTGCCGCCGGCTCTGGGTGCGCCCACGGCGCTCCATCAGCACGCGCAGGAGGCGGAACTCCGTCGGCGTCAGCGTGATCTCGTCGCCGTCCAGAGTTGCGATGTGCGCGCCGACGTCGAGGCGCAGCGGACCTGCGCGCAGTATCCTCCCGCCTCCGGCGACCGGCTTCAGCTCGCCCTGGGCACGACGCAGGACGGCATCGACGCGCAGAACCAGCTCCCGTGGGCTGAACGGCTTGGTGAGGTAGTCGTCGGCGCCGAGTTCAAGCCCCGAAATCCGATCCTGCTGCTCGCGCCTGGCGGTCAGGATCAGGATGGGAACATTCCGCGTGGCGTCGTCCGCCCTGAGCGACTGCAGCACTTCGTCACCCGAGAGACCGGGCAGCATCCTGTCCAGCACGATCAGATCGGGGAGTTCGCGGTGCACCGCGTCGAGTGCGACCGTGCCCGTGAGCGCCGTCTCCACCCGGTATCCCTCACGCGTGAGCTGATAGGCGATCAACGCCGCGATGTCGGCCTCGTCCTCCACGACCAGAACGCGCGCGGAGGGCTTCGGCTCGCCCTCTTCCCGGTTGGAAGGCGCGCCCGCGGCCGCTCCGGCCGACAGTGGCGTCACCTGTGCCCTCCAAGGGTGCTCACGAGTGCGGGATCCTCGTCGTAACGGCGAAAGACCTTGTATCCACCATGCTTCACCAACTCCAGGGGGGCGCGCCCATTCCACAACGTCGGCCGCCCGGGGCATTGCCCCTGCGACTACTCCCTATATTGATCCGCGCAGGTCCGGAGTCAATAAGGCAGGTTCCAGGAGTGGCGCCATGAGTGACCGGACGAGGATATCGGCGGGCGATTTCAAGTCCGCAGTACGAAAAACAGAGGGGATCCAGCCGTGGCGCCGGGTGTTCCACGCGACCTGCGGATTGGCAATTGTTGCCATGGTGGAATACGGCGGGTTGGGTCAGGCTGTCCATCTGCTGCTGTTGGGGGCGGGTATCGGCGCGTGCCTGATACTCGACTGGATCCGCCTGAGCTTGCCGAACGCGAACTTCGTCTTCTTCCGCTGGTTCGCCGCACTGGCGTCGCCGCGCGAGGCACGCAGGATAGCGTCCTCTACCTGGTACCTGAGCGGCGTCTTCGCGACTCTGCTCATCGCCCCCGCCCATCTGTTCACACCGTCGGTGCTCGTCCTCTCCCTTGCCGATCCGGCGGCGAGTGTGGTGGGGCGGCTCTGGGGCAGACATTCACTGGGCAAGGGGAGCTGGGAAGGCACGGTGACGTTCTTCCTGGTGGCATGCGTCGTGACATTTCCCTTCGTGGGACTGCCGAGCGCGCTGATTGCGGCGGGCGTAGTGGCGACCTTCGAAGTCCTTCCCACGGGAATCGACGACAACTTCACCGTTCCGGTGGTGACCGCCCTGGCGCTCTGGCTGGTGGAGACCGCAGGGCGGGCCTTCATGACGGGGTGACAGCCGGTTGCAGTTGACGAACGGGGTGAATGGCTACAGCTTTCTCGTGCCTCAACAGGAGCGTGTCAGGACGGTCAGGACCAAGCACAAAGGACGGGCCCCCGAACGACAGAGGGGAAAGCCCGTCCTTTTTCATGTCCTGAACGCTCCACGAAACACCACAGGGAGAACAGCAACGTGCGTACGCAGGGAACCGTAAAGTGGTTCAACGACCAGAAGGGCTTCGGCTTCATCTCCAGGGATAGCGGGAAGGATTGCTTCGTGCACTTCTCCGCCATTCAGGGTGACGGATTCAGGAGCTTGGCCGAAGGTGAGCGGGTGGAGTTCGACGTGGTTGACGGGGCCAGGGGCCCCGCGGCCGAGAACGTCGTGCGCATCACCTGAGCAGAGCAGCACCGAACAAGACAAGGTGACTCCTGGTGGGGGGGGGGGGGGGGGTGGAAAAAAAGGGGGGGGGGGGGAGGGGGAGGAGGGGGGGGGGGCGCGCCGGCGCGGGCACGCCGGCACCCCCACCGAGCCAGCCACTAGGGC
>VXMI01000189.1:4483-21448 GCA_009841165.1 Gemmatimonadota bacterium
CCCCCCCGCCCCCGCCGCCCCCCCCCCCCCCCCCCCCCCCCCCCCCCCCCCCCCACTATTCCGGGTCGCGGGCGACGATGCCCAGGCCTGCCGTCGCATCCGCAACCGCAGTCTCCAGTTCTGAGCGGCGACTGCGCGGAATCAGTACGCGGTAGAGGACGTCCGCGGCAAAAGCCCGTTCCGCCACGATCGCGTCGAGAGCGCTGAAGATGCGTTCCACGCGCTCCGTCACGTCGTAGGTCACCAAAACGCTGACCGGCACGGTGTCGACCCTGACGGTCGTGGAGCAGGCCTCCAGCGCGCGTTTTGCGCCGCTGGCATAGGCTCTGGCCAGACCGCCCGTGCCCAGCTTCGTTCCTCCGTAGTACCGCGCACAGACGGCGACAACCTCGCCGACATCCGAATTCAGCAGAACCGTGAGCATCGGCCTGCCCGCGGTTCCGTGCGGTTCGCCGTCGTCGCTCATGCCGATGGAGGCGGTTGAGGACGGAGCGCCAGCGTTGAATGCCCAGCAGTGGTGCGTCGCTCCGGGATGCCGGTCCTTCACCCCCTGGACGAACTCCAGGGCTTCCGCCCGGCTGGTGGAGCGCCCGACGCTGGTGAGGAAACGGCTGCGCCGGATTACCTCCTCTACCTCGACCGAATCCGCGGGTACAGCGTATTGACCGGACAAGTCCGAACTCCGTGCTCGACCCCGGCGGGGTCTTTCCAATTCCAATCCTCTCACTTACTGTACATCTTCAGGTGCTGATTGAGAATCAGTCTCAATCTCAACGGTGACCTGTCCGAGCATCGCACGATCACGGGAGCAGCGCTCCTGTCGGGAGGAGAATTGGGCAGCAGAAGGGACTCAGCCTCGAAACCGGCCGACCGAACGCTGGCCGACGTGCCCCTCGAAGAGGAGGTCGTCGTAGTCAGGATGGAGGTCGCCGGTGAGGATATCGAACCGTTGCTGGAGCGAGGTATCGTACCTGGCTGCAAGGTCTGTCCCGTGAAGCACTCTCCCGCCGGGGGGCCGACCGTCTATCGCGTGGACGGCCACCTGATCGCCTTGCGGAGGGAGACCGCGTCCTGCCTCTGCGTGCGCAGCGCACTCGAGGCCGCTGGGGTTCTCGACGCGAATTGAGCAACGGGGCACAGTCGGCATCCATCGCGCCGGCTCCAGCGGTCGCGCCAAGCCCGGGCCATCCGCGCGTCGCACTGGTTGGACCGCCCAATTCCGGGAAGTCAACACTCTTCAACGGCCTCACCGGACTGCGTCAGAAGGTGGCCAACTACCCGGGCGTGACCGTAGAGCGCAGGTCGGGAGTCGTTGTCGAAGCCGTCGGCTCGGTGGAGGTCGTTGACCTTCCCGGCGTTCACAGTCTGTCTCCGCGCAGCCTGGATCAGAAGGTCACCCGCGATTTCCTCACGGGCAGGCTGGACGGCGACAGGCAGCCTGAGGCCGTGATCCTGGTTCTGGACGGGACCCGTCTCAAGACGCACCTGATGCTGGCCGATCCGGTGCTGGGCCTGGGATTGCCGACTCTGGTGGTCCTGACGATGGCCGACGAACTCAAGCGGCGCGGAGGCGGCGTGGATGTACGGCTGCTCTCCGCGGAACTGGGAGTGGAGGTCGCGCTCGTCAACGCGCGAGACGGCGCCAGCCTGGAGCCCGTCCGCCGTTTCCTCCGCGCACTCCACACCGGCGGTGAGGAGATCCGCGCCTGCCCGGTCGTCTCGGCGGCGGACGCAACCACCGCCGAGCACGTCCACGGACGCGCACTCCCCGTGATCGACCTCTTCGCCGAGAGGAGGAAGCGCGCCAGGACGCTGGGACGCTCGGCCGCCTTCCAGGATCCTCGTCCGTCCGACATCACACACCGGATCGACTCGGTGGTGCTCCACCGGTTGTGGGGTCCGCTGGTCTTCGTGGCCACCATCGCAGTCGTATTCGAGGCCATCTTCACGGCAGCCGTTCCCCTGATGGACGGGACCGAGGCCCTTGTGGCGGCCTCGGGAGAGTTCGTGGCCCGCACGCTTCCCGAGAGCTGGTTCCGGTCGCTTCTGATTGATGGCGTATGGGCGGGTGTCGGCTCGGTGGTGGTGTTCCTTCCGCAGATCCTCATCCTTTTCGCCTTCATCGCCATCCTCGAGGACTCGGGATACATGGCGCGGGCCGCCGTGATCGCCGACCGGCTGATGCATCGCGTGGGTCTGCAGGGGCGTTCGTTCCTGCCGCTCCTTTCCGCCTACGCCTGCGCGGTTCCCGCGGTGATGGCGGCGCGAGCCGTCGAAGATGAGCGCGACCGGATCGCGACCATCTTCGTCACGCCCTTCATGACCTGTTCGGCCCGGCTCCCGGTCTATGCCCTGCTGATCGCGGCCTTCATTCCCGCCGGACCCCTGATTGGCCCCCTGGGAATGCGGGCAGCGGTGCTCATGGGGCTTTACGCGCTCGGGCTCCTTGCCGCGATCGCGACCGCGGCGCTGCTCAAGGGCACGCTCCTGAAGGGTCGGCCGCACCCCTTCGTGATGGAACTCCCGCCCTACCGGGCACCGAGCCTGCGCTCGATCGGAACCCGGCTCCTGGACCGCACCAAGGTCTTTCTGCGACGCGCGGGCAAGATCATCCTGACGGTGGCCGTGGTCCTGTGGGTGCTCACACAGGTCCCCGGCGGGCCCTCCGGAGAGCCGCCCGAGATCGGCGACAGCGCGCTGGGACGGATGGGGCAGGTGATCGAGCCCGCGATCGAGCCGCTCGGTTTCGACTGGCGAATCGGTATCGGACTTGTGACCTCGCTCGCGGCCCGGGAGGTGATCGTAGGCACGCTGGGCACCATCTACGGCGTCGAGAGCGAGGACGACCAGAACTTCGAACTCCAGGCCGCGCTCCAGCAAGATCTGGATCTGGGCTCCGCGGTGGCCATGCTCATATTCTTCGTGTTTGCGCTGCAGTGCATGTCCACGGTGGCCGTGATGCGACGCGAAACAGGCGGGTGGATGTGGCCGGCACTCCAGTTCACCTACATGCTGGTTCTCGCGTACGCGGGGGCGTGGGTAGCCAACGCCCTGCTGTGAAGAGGCTCCTCGCCGCCTTCTGCCTGCTTGCGGGCTGCGCTCCCGATGCCGCGCCTGTGCCCGCGGGCTCGGTTACGGACGACACCGGCCGCCTGCATGGCACGGACACGCCGCGGGGCCGCATCATCTCGCTGGTGCCCGGTGTGACCGAAACCCTGGTTGCGATAGGCGCCGCGGAGCGTCTCATCGCGCGCACGCAGTACGACGAGCAGCCGGAACTCGCGTCTCTTCCGATCGTCAGCGGGGCATTGGAACCGAGCGTAGAGGCGCTTGCGGGACTGACCCCCGATCTGGTGGTCATGTGGCCGTCAGGTGGGGACGGGGCGGCCGTTGGCGGACGACTCGACAAGGTCGGGATCGAGTGGTACGGAGCTGCGCCCCAGACCGTTGCCGACTTCGAGCGGCATGCTCGCAATCTGGGTAGGCTCCTGGATCTGCAGCACCGCGCGGATTCGCTCATCGCCTCGGTGCGGTCCGATCTCGACGAAGCGGCGCAGCGCTGGTCGGGACGAACTCCGGCGAGCGTCTTCTACGTGGTGCAGATGGAGCCCCCGATGACCGTCGGTCCGGGTACCTTCCTAGACTCGATCTTCGTGGCGGGAGGTGCGGTCAACGTCTTCGCGGACATCGAGGGCAACTGGCCGCTGGTGAGCCTCGAGCAGGTCGTGTGGCGACAGCCCGACTACGTCGTCTTACCGGTCGCGGGGTACGGAACGCAGCGCATCCTCACCGGCTATCGCGATCCGTCGCTGGATCGACTGGCGTCTTCACCCGCCTGGAGCGCGCTGTCCGCTGTTGCGGAAGGCCGTGTCGTGTCAGTGGACGCCTCCCTGTTCGGCCGTCCCGGTCCCCGCATGGGCGAGGCGGCCGGGTACCTGGCCTACCGCCTCCACGAGGCTTTCGACAGCGGCTTCCTCAGGAAACCCGCGGCGGCCGCTTTCTGAGCACGAAGAGCCCTTCCTTGATGCTCGACACGACGATCACGCCACTGCTGAAGTACGGATACACGCTCCATGCGCCCGCAAACCCCGGCTGGTCGTCGCCGAAGGGCACCGTGTCGAAGAACCCGACCTCGACGGGCGACTCCGGATCGGAGATGTCCAGGACCCGCAGCCCACTCGTGTAGTTGGCCTGGTACATGAGGTCGCCCACGACGTAGAGGTTGTGGTCCGAAGCGCTGGTGGTCCCGAAGTGTTCCTTTACCAGCACGGGATCGTCCAGTTCCCGGATGTCCCAGACCAGCGTGCGGGTGCGTGATACCGCGCCGCCCACCTCGTCCGTTTCGTCGTTCATGTAGAAGTAGCTATGGTCGTCCGAGATCCATCCCTGGTGGAGGAATCCAGTGTTGGGGTAGGAAGCGGCCGCGATCGCCACCGGTGCCTCCTTGTCGGTCACGTCTGCGATCGACAGCGCGTTCTGGTTGGCGCCGAAGCAGATCTCGCGGCCCGCATAGGCCTCGTCCGGGCCGTCGTATCGAACGCACTGCGCGTCGTGGCTGGCCCCGGTGCCAGCATTTCCGGTGGTCGGATCGGCGAAGCACCCCGCGAAAGCCGGTGAACGCGGGTCGCGGATGTCGATCATGTGCAGTGCACCGCCACAGGTCTGGCCGCCGCTCGAGGAGCCGACCGCATACGCGAAGCCCGTCTCCTCATTGATGACGATGTTGTGCGCGGAGTTGATCCCGTCGTAGTGGGCCGTGGCCTCGAAGGTCACCGGCGCGTCGGGCACGCCGCGCAGCTGCGCCAGGTCGAAGACCTGCATTCCGTGCGCTCCCGCGTTGTCCGAGACGATGAAGGCATGGTCGCGGTACACCTTGATATCGCGCCACATCGAAGGCTGGGCGCCCTCGGTGAGCGGCAGTTCGCCCAGATAGACGGGATTGCCCGGATCACCCAGATCGATGAAGGTGGTGGCGTCGGCGCGACCCATGATGGCGTACTCGCGTCCGGTTTCGGGGTCCGTCCATCCCCAGATGTCGTTGGCGATCACACCGCGCTCCCCGCCCACCGCGTGCAGAGGCAGGAAGGCCACGAGGTCGACCTCGCTGCAGGTGAATCCTCCCGCCGCTCCCTCCTGGCATTCCCGCTCTTCGCCGAGCAGCGGTTCGGGTCCGGCAGTTTCGTCGATGACCGTACCCTCCGGTTCCCAGCCGGACGCCGTGCGCCGGAAGACGAAGCCGGTGCCCTCGAAGAAGTCGGCCCCGGGCGCACCGACCACCGCCATGTCGCCCTCGACGCCCACCGCGAGCCCGTAGAAGCTGAAGGCTCCGCCGGGGCCGAACGACGCCACCTCCGACCAGTCCCCGGACGCTCCCCGCCGATAGGCCCAGCCCCCGCCGAGCCCGCCGCCGATCAGCGCACCGCCGACCAGCAAATCGTCACCCGAAGCCGCGACCGACATCCCGAAGCCCGCCGGGACCGGCGCGTCATCGGCCCGGACCGTGTGCGCGTGCGCCCAGTCGGTGCCCCCCGTGCCGCCCGAGATGAAGTGGTGAACGGTGCCCGTCCCGGTCTCCAGCGGCGCCCCGGCGAAGATCTCGCCACCGGAGACGACCACGCTCCAACCCAGCGCCGCCTGACCTCCCGCCGGGCCTTCCAGGCGCGCATCCATGGACCAGCCGTCCGCGCCGCGCCTGTAGACGTGCACGGAGCCCGGCAGCAGGGTCGGCGTCCCTACACCGGGCACCAGGGCGACCATTTCACCGGGGGCGCCCACCGCCGCGAGGCCGTTCTCCACGTCGACGGAGGTCCCGAAACCGGCCCCCGCCGGCTCATCCGCGCCGGTCCAGACCGCCGCCCGCGTCCATCCCCCGCCACGCCGACTGTACAGCACCGCGGCACCCCTGCCCGACTGCGCTCCGGGCGCGCCCGCGATCAGGTCCTCGCCGTTGGTCGCAACGGCCTGCCCGAAGCGTGCCCCCGCACCGGCCCCGTCCCAGGTGAGGCGCTCGTCGAACGTCCACCCGTCCGCATCGCGCCGGTACACGTAGACCGCCCCCGCGCCATCCATGGGAGCCCCGACGACCAGCAGGTCGCCCGCGACGTCCAATCCCGCGCCGAACGCGGTTTCCGACTGCACCCCCTCCGGCGAGAGCGATGCGACCTCCGTCCACTCGTCCCCCGACCGGCCGAAGACGTGAACGCCACCCTGCCGTCCCGATGGCATCGGGAAGATCTCGAGTCCGCCCGGCCTGCCGACAAAGATCCGGCCGTCCGCAACGGTCACCGACGCCGAGAAGGCCGACAACGCGCCGACGGCCGGAATGGAGCCGTCCTTAGGCGGCATGCTCTGCGCCGCCGCCGTGTCTGGAGCCGTGGCGAGCGCCATTGCCAAGGCAATTGGCGCCGCGAATGGAAGAAGTCTCGATTTCATGGGATCCCGATCCTGTCGTGGTGTTTCCTGTCTGGCATCGACGTGTCCCAATAATGGCCCCGCAGCCCCGTGGCGTGCCATCTTGTATCCCCGACGCGACACGTCCCCGGAGGAACCAAATGACCCTGAAGCGCCTTCCCGCCGGAAGCAAAGTCGTCCTCGCCGCGGTCCTCGCTGCAACGACCGTCGCGGCCTGCCAATCGGACACGGAGCCGGTCCACCTCGCCACGGCGCATCAGATGGGGCCGGTAGCGTATCGCGACCCGGCGGGCGCGGCCTCGCCGGACGGCCGGTGGCTTGCCTTTACCGAGGGCAGGGAAGTGAGGGTCATGTCCCTTGCCACGTCCGACACCCGGACCCTTGGCATCGCCCCCAGCCAGGTCCGCTATCTGGCATGGCACCCGGGCAGCGCGCAGCTCCTGGTCCACGAGCGCTCCTTCGACCGACGCCGGCAGGACTGGTTCGTCTACGACATCGACACGGGCGGCAAGGAGACTCTCTGGGGAGGCAGCGGAACCCTCTCCGGCGACCTGCCTTCCCGCTCCAGCCTCCTCGAGATGACCTGGGCGCCGGACGGCGAATCCGTGGTGGGCGTCGTGAGGGGCACGGCCGGGTCTCAGGTGTGGCGCATCTCCGCCGCCGGGGATTCCGGAGAGATGGTTGCCGAGGGCGGCCGTCTCTTCTACCCGGTGGTCGCACCGGGAGGCGAGGTCGCGTGCATCGAGCGGGTCGCCGGCATCCAGCATCTCCGCCATCCCTGCGCACTGGATCCGGTGAGCTGGCTGGCGGGCCATCAGCCGTATGGTCACGTCGCGTTTTCTCCCGACGGCGGCGAGATCTACTACGCCGCGCCCCGCGAGGACGGCCCACTCGAGCTTTGGGCACGGCCCGTCGGTGGAGGAGCCCCCGAGATGCTCGCGACCGCGGCGCGCGACGCGTACGGCCCCGGCGTCATGCGTGGCGGCGATATCTTGTACCGCAGCCAGTGGTACATGGTCTCCCTGTCCGCAGTCCCCGCGAACGGGGGCGAAGTCACCCCCATCACCACCTTCCAGTCCGAGACGCCCACCTGGAATCCGGCAGGCACCCAGGTCTCGTTCACCTTTGGCGGCTGGCGCATCGCCACCGACGACGTGGACTATCCCGATATCGACCAGCACATCGGCATCGTGGACTTCGCCGGACAGCTCCCCAAAGGCGCACCCGACCGCGTGGTCCGGCAGTCCTACTCGGAGGACCAGGGGATGCACTGGTCGCCGAACGGACGCTGGATCGCCTACCACAGCCACATCGACCAGACCGACGACATCTACCTCATCCCGGTCGACGATCCGTCGTCGCCCCGGCTCATTTCAACCGACGGCCACGAAACCGGCTGGCCGCGCTGGTCCCCTGACGGGCGCTGGATCACCTACCCGAGCTACACCCGTGACGCCGCCGGCGCGCGCAAGAGCCACCTGTACGTCATACCGGTGGACCAGGAGACGGGCGAAACCGGTCCGCAGCGGTCGGTGGCGCTGCGCGACTTCCCGCACGACGCGCTGCAGGCCGAATGGACCGCCGATTCGGAGCAGCTTGTGTTCGAAGCCGCGGAAGGAGCCGGCCGCAAGGCGCTGTACCGGGTCCATCGGGATGGTGGCGAGCCGGAGCGCTTCCACGAGTGGGAGTCCAACCAGGTCCATTCCGGGATCGCGGTTTCGCCCGACGGTGAATGGGTGGCGTACATCGGACCCGGGAGCGACGGCTACTTCCAGGTCCACCGCGTGCCCCTGCGCGGCGGCGAGGCACAGCAGCTCACGGTGGACCGGACGCAGAAGACGCAGCCGGCGTACGATCCCACCGGTGCGTGGCTCGCCTACACGGTGTTCAGCTACGAGGCTCGGTTCTGGAGGCTCGCGCGCTAGTCGCACCGGCGGCGGAAGGGCGCCCTACCACCTCCGCATCTTCCCGGTGACCTCCACGTCGACCGGAACGCCGTCGACCGACCGCGGCAGCCTGGCGCGCAGCCGCGCGTCGTCCTTCTCCAGGTACACCTTGATGCAGGGCTTCCCGCCCCGCAGCCCCTGGGCCGTCCCGGTGACGCCCTTGATCCCCATCACCCTGCGGTTCAGGCGGTCCTGAGCCCGGTCCACGGAGCCGCTCACCCGAATCAGTTCCCGTCGATCTCGACATCGAACCGGTCGAGGACCAGGTCGATGGGGTTGGCGAGCGTTGTGGTCTGGCTGCCCGCGAAGAGCAGCCCGACGGGTCGCCGGGCTTCCGGCCCGGGTCCGTCGGCGACGATCAGCGAGCCGGAGTCACCCGGACCCGAGAACCCGGTGCCCGAGACGACGATCTGACCTGTAAACCGCGCCGTGCGGTCACGGAAGCCCACGTTCATGGCGGCGTTGATGCCGGTGATCCGCCCCTTCGTGTGTCCGGTTGTGCGCCCGTATTTCTGCACCGCCATCCCGAGGCGCGCCGCGGCCGTCTCGCTGCGCGGCGTTCCGTACCCGTTGGAAGGCGTGCTGTTGCCCAGATTGTCGGTCGTGGTCGAAGCGATGGCCGCGTCGATCCGGTTTTCGGGACAGACGGGGAAGGGCTGGCAGAACCGGATCGGCTCGAAGTCGTGCAGGCTGCCGATTGCGTCGGTCGGGTTTGCGCCTCCGTCGACGGTTCCCGGCTGCAGGATGTTGTCCCCCACTTCCGCCTGGTTGCGGTTCGCATAGACGTGGTTGTTGCTGAGGGCGAAGACCTCCGAACCGGAGACCACGCGCGCGGCGATCGTGCCTGCGGTTACGTCGACCTGTCCGGTCGAGACCCCGATCGGCACCGGTCGGGGGAAGTTGAGCCGGGGGTCGGTGATGTCGGACGAGGCGGGAGGCTCCATTGCGCGGAACGGCCCTGTGACCTCGGTAACGATCGCATGGCCCTCGAATGTGGCCGGAAGAGCCAGCGCACCCGTTTCAAGGACGTCCCCGCGGGTCAGGAAGACCTTCACTACCGGCCGACCGCTCACATCGAAGGCGATTGCGGTCCCGGCGACGCCGGGCTGGCTGAGGAGGTCATGGTTCAGCAGGTTCTGGGCGGCCATCGCGGCGGCGAGGTCCTGGCGGAGCAACGCGTCGAAGTCCTGGCTGCCACCGGAAGCATCGCCCAGGGGCCGGAAGAAAAGCGCGTCCAGCACGATGGCGGCCGCCAGAGCACCGTATCGCAGGAAGCGACTGTCGGACATGGCCATCATCTCCTTGCCGTGGCGTCCCGGGGGCAGCGCGCGTCGGGGCCTCGCCGTGAAGCTGCGGACACCCTGTTCACATCCATTAGCTCATCGACCATGTATAAGATACCCGCCACGCGCGCAACAGGTTTCGGTTCGGGAACGGCGGCCGCTCCTCACTCGTCGTCGGGGAACAGCTCTCCCTGGTGCTCGCCCGGCAGCGGAGGGAACCGGCGCAGCGCCGCGTGGCGGCCGTCCCAGCGTATCGGCATGGGGATGTCCACGTAGTCGCCGAGTTCCGGATCCTCGTGCCGCTGCACCATCCCGGTTGCCGCGGTCTGGGGGTCCGCCAGCGCGGAGGCCACGTCGTGGATGGGGGCCGCGGGCACCCTGTGTTCCCGCAGCAGGCGCAACAGTGCGGAGACCGGGTGGCGGCGGGTCCGCTCCGCCACGAGCCGGGCCAGCGCTCCGCTGTTCGCGACGCGGTTCGCGTTCTCCGCGTAGTCGGCGTGCGTCGCGAGCTCCAGTCCGAGGGCATCGCAAAGGCGGCGAAAGATGACGTCGTTGCCGGCGGCGATCATCACGGAGCCGTCGGTGCAGGGGAAGGCCTCGTACGGCGCGATCATTGCGATGGAGGTGCCCATCGGGCCCGGGATGCTGCCCGTGGCGAGGTAGCCCGTCACATGGTACGACATCCACGCGAGAGCGGTGTCCAGCAACGATACGGTGACGTGGCAGCCCCGTCCCGTACGGTCACGCTCCCTCAGCGCGCCCAGGACCCCGATCGCAATCCACATGCCCGCGCCGAGATCCACGACGGAGGCGCCGGCTCTGACCGGGCTGCCCCCCGGTTCGCCGGTCACGGACATCAGCCCCGACATGGCCTGCATGAGCGGATCGTACCCGGGTTCGTTCCGCAGCGGGCCCTCCTTCCCGTAGGCCAGTACGGACACGTAGACGACCTCGGGATTGATCTCGCGCACGCTCCGGTAGTCGATCCCGAAACGTTCCGCGCCTCCGGCCCGTAGCGCCTGAAACACCACGTCGGACCGCCTGGCGAGTTCGCGGGCGCGCGCCTGCCCCGCTTCGCTTCCCAGATCCAGAACCACACCGCGCTTGTTGCGGTTGACCGCCTGGAAAAGCGTGCTCTGGCCCCGGATGAACGGCGGGCCCCATCGCCGCGCGGGATCGCCCCCGGGCGGCTCGACCTTGACGACATCGGCGCCCAGGTCGGCCAGGACCTGCGTCGCGTAAGGGCCTGCCAGGTTCTGGGAGAAGTCCGTCACGCGCAAACCGGCGAGCGGGGTGATGGCGCCCCCGGAGCGGTCACCGGCGCCGGGCCGTCGGGAGTCCGCGGCAGCTTCTCCCTTGCTGGGGTATGACATGAAGCGCTTCTTTACTTGAGTGCCGGAATCGAGCGACAGGAAGATGGAAGATATGGAGACGATCAGGATCCCCAACAGCGCGACCTATTCGCCCATTGCGCTGACCGACCTGATGTTCATGGCGCCTCTGGCGTCGCGTATCCTGCTGGGCGCCACCCTGCCCGGAAGGCTCATTCAGGCGGCGGCCGCCGGGGCCTACGCGGGCGCCGTGCTGGGCGACTGGGCGAGTCGCCGCGGCGTAAGGAAGATCGACTTCCTCGCGACGTACACCGCCGACGTCAAGCACATGCAGGAGATGCCGGAGGCCCGCCGCCGGGAAGACGTGCAGCGCTTCTCCGAAGAACTCATGGCGATCTACGAGCCCGTGAAGCGGAGCCGCGACATCCTCGCCGCCGATGTGAACGAGCGCCTGACGTCGTACATCGCGGGCATCACCGGACAGCGGGTGGAAACGAGCAATTCGGTGCGCGAACTGACGCTCGCCCGCCTGATGATCCCCTTTGCCGTGGGCAGTTGCGACATTCTCTCCGGCGACATCGCGGTGTTCCGGAGCACGGGCGTGTTCGAGCCCCACATCCTCACCCACGAGTTCTGCCATCGCAAGGGATACCTCAAGGAACTCGAGGCCCAGGCGCTTGCCTACCTCGCGCTGTCTCGGTCGCGCGACTCGCAGCTACGACAGTCGGCCCTCGCCGAACGGGTCTACCGCAACCTGCGCGTGCTTGACGGCGACGACCCGAAGCGCTACGGCGAGCTGCTCGAAGCGACCCCGCTCTCAGGCGATGTCCTCGAGGACTTCCGCCGCCTCCGTCCCCCCGACCAGCGTCAGGGGGTGGTGTCGAACGCCATGAAGCAACTCTACGATTCGCGGATGAAGATGACCGGCCAGAACGGGCTGTCGGACTACGACCGGGGCTTCACCAACTTCCTCTATTCGTACGAGGCGGCGGTGGCGGAGGGCAGGGCGTCGATCTAGTTGGACTGGCGCCAGCCGCCCAGAGGCATCCGGAACGCCAGGCCCACCGCCCCCGGCCCCGCACCCAAAGGGGCGCTGAAGCGCAGGCCCTCGAGACGCACGGGCACCCACGCCTGGCGCTTGGCGAAACGACCCAGCACGAGCCCGGCCGCAACTCCGACGCCCGCGCCGATCGCGAATCCCCGCAGCGCGGCCGCGCCGCCCGATTGCGCATCGTCGAGGCAATCGTCCGTCGTCAATCCCAGTTCGATCGCAGCCTCGTTCGCATGGCACTCTTCCCTCCAACCCCAGGCGAAGGTCGCACCGGCCAATCCCGACACGCCTGTCGCAATCAGCAGCACGCGCTTCGTGTCGGTCACCGTGGCGCGCCGCTCGAGGAGGGCTCCCGCGCCGAGCGGTATCCAGTAGACGGGTTCGGCGCCGGTTTCGAAGAGCAGGGTATCGCCCACCATCCCGACGACGTTGCCTTCCAGCGGGATCGGATACAGGACGGGTGGCGATGCCGGGCCGCCCCGGAGCACGGTCGCACCCGTGATGCGCACCATCTGGCCCATCGACAGCTGCTCGCTCTCCTGGGCGACGAGCGCGCCGCTGCCCCAGGGGCCGCCGGTGGCCGGCAGTGCCACACCGAGCGCCATCGAAATCACGTATTGCCACGTCCTCATCTCATGCCTCCCGCAGTGCGCTCCAACACCCTGAAGGTGCAACCGTCTAAAGATAGGGTCGAAGCATGGAGCCCACGCTGAACACCAGTTCGAACCCAGCGCCGGGCATCCCCCACACGCCGTCGATCCTGACGACGTCGTGGACCGCTCCCAGTCCCAGACCCGCGTAGCCCAGCAGCCCCCCGGTTCCGCCGACCTGCCAGGCATCCGCCAGCGAGGCGGGAGTGGCGCCGACAGCCCCCGCGCCCGCCACGAGCCGCGCCGACAGCCATCCGGACAACAGCGCCATGGACGCCTCGCCCCGGGCCAGCGCGAACCTCCGCCCCCCGTATGCGCGGTAGGGGTGACCGGGCAACGTCCCCCGCCCACCGAGCAGGAAGTGAAGCTGATTCGGCAGTTCACCCCAGGCCGCGCCGACATCCAGCGTGAACGTGGCGCGCCGTGACAGGTCGCTCCGAGCCACGTTGCCCTCGATCCGGGCCATCAGCTTCGCGACCCCGCCACCGTTCCATCGCCCGGCGGTCCCGGTCACGCCCGCCTCGGCGCCCCATGCCCCCAGGCCTTCCCAACGACGGACCACTCCGCCGCTGACCGCAGCCCACGCCCCCTCGTCCACAGGACGCACCGCCCGCCCCGGTTCCGGCGAGCCGAACCCGATGGGCGATCCCACGGCCGACATCTCCTCCCGGACGGCCCCAACGCGAATGCTGGCGGCCCTTCCGATCGCACGGTCGAGCCCCACGCCAACTCCGGTCGCGAACCAGGGATCGGTGTAGTCGTGGTTTCTGAAGAGGGCGGACACGGTATTCACGGCCCCCGATGCCCCCGCGAACGGCCCCGCATCGCGCAACTGGTGCCAGTGGATGGTCACGGTTGCCGTCGCGGCCTCCCCGACCATCCATCGCCCGCGCACTCTCGCGGTGAGCTCGCCGCTGCCGGCCCCATACCCCGGCAGTGCGTCGAGCTTGACCGCTTCCCTCGGCGAATACGACGCCCCCAAACCGAAGTGCACGCCTTCCGCGCGATTCGCTCTCAGTACCGACGATACCCGGTCGGCGTAGACACGAACCTTCGGCAGCCCGCTCACCAGGTGGGCACGGGCGGCCCGGCGCGCCTCGGCTTCGATGTCGGCCGCGCTTACCGGAGACAGCCCCTCCTCGGCCATCCTGTCCATCAGTCCGCCGCGGAACTCGGCCGAATCGGCCGTGTTGTACGGCGGGCGCGTTACCAGGGCGGGGGCCGAGAAGAAGCCCGGGTCCAGCTCCGGGTTGAACTCGAAGTCCACCACGTCAAGGGTCGCGCGGATCACCGAGCCCACCGGCAGGTCCAGTTCCGGGATCTCGCGGCGCACCTCGACCACCTGGCGGTATGGCAGCAACAGGCCCCCCTCCCAGAGGCGGTGCTCCAGTCTGACCGTGACCCGGTCCGTGCGGGGATCCACGTACGAGGACGGCGTGAAGCTGAAGGTCATGCGGACCAGCGCCCCCGAATCGACGTCGACGAAAACGCTGCCCAGCATGCCGGGGCGGTCTTCTCGACGCGGCCGAACCTCCACCTCGTACACCCGGATCGGCGCGGGAAGACCGAGGACGCTCAGGCGGATCGAGTCGGTGACCAGGTAGTGGTAAGTCTCCTCGCCGTCGCTGCCCAGGGGGTGCGGCACGTCGCGCACGTCGCGCCCCTCCCCGATGGCGATTCGGTCCCCGAACCCGTTCTGGACCGCGGTGAGGCGGTCGATGTAGTAGTGGAAGTCCTCGATGGGGAGGAGTTCGCGCTTCCGCAGGGCACGGATGACCTGGCGTCGCTGGCCCGCGGCGTTCTGGTAGAGGTCGACGGCCACCTGGTCGACGCGCATGGGGATCGGGGCGCCGCCCTCATCGCGGTCGAGGTAGAAGTAGACGTGCCCTTCGGCGTCTGCACGATAGGCGGCGAAGGCGGCAAGGGACTGCGGCGACTCGCGCAGTTCCCGTGCCTTGCGGATAAGGGCCAGGACGGCCGGGTCATCGACGGTTGCGTCCTGGGCCGCGGCGGAATCCACGCCCGGAAGCATGGCGCAGACGCACCAGAGGCTGCACAGACCGGCCCGGCCGGCAAGGGCGGCGGGCTGGCGCCGCCGGGTCAGGTGATGTCGCTGAGCGTGAGCCCGTTCTTCCGCAGAAATGTCGTCAACCCCATCTTGTCGATCGACCGCAAAGCGGAAGTTGAGACCTTGATGCGAACCGACTTGCGAAGCTCAGGGACGAAGATCCGCTTCGTCTGCAGGTTCGGTAGCTGCCGCTTCTTGGTCTTGTTGTGAGCATGGGAAACGTTGTACCCCACCAGGGGGCGCTTCCCGGTGATGTCGCACTTGCGAGACATCGTGTGAGTCCTCCGTTCGTACCCCGGACGCCTACTTTTCTTCCTTGAAGAGAACGTGACGGCGCAGGACGGGGTCGTACCGCCTGAGCTCGAGGCGCGAGGGGTTGTTGCGCTTGTTCTTGGTGGTGCTGAAACGATAGGGGCTCTCGGTGCTGGACATCTTGATGATGACGCGAGGGCCCTTCGATTTCTTCGCCATGATCTCTCCTTTGTTGCCCGGCACTAGGTCGGCCGCAGACTCCAGATAAGATAGCCCGTTGACCGCGCTCGTCCAGATGGAATAGAATTACTGCTGCCCCTTTTGCTCGCCGCGCACCGCGACCGACGCGGAGCGACTTGTCAAGGAAGATCAGCAGTGAAGCCCGGAATCCACCCCAAGTACCGCCCCGTCGTCTTCCAGGACGTTTCCACAGGCTATTCGTTCCTGACGCGCTCGACGATCTCCACGAAGCGCACGATCAAGTGGGAGGACGGCAAGGAGTATCCGCTCGTCACCCTCGAGATCTCGTCTTCGTCGCACCCGTTCTACACGGGTACGCAGCGTCTCCTCGATACTGCGGGGCGCGTGGAACGCTTTCAGCGCCGCTACGGGCGCGGCGACGACTAGCGGGGCGCCGCGCCGCGCGCCCTCGACACGCCGTCCGGCGCTAACGCATCAGTTCCCGCAGCGCGTCCTGTTCCCGGACCCCACATGATCAACCCGGCCGCCGACCACCTCGTCTACGTCGTCCCAGATCTCGGTCCGGCGGTACGCGCCGTCGAGGATCGCCTCGGGGTCCCCTTGACTCCCGGCGGCAGCCATCCCGGACTGGGGACACGCAACGTCCTGCTGCGGATCGGGCCCCGGATCTACCTCGAGCTCCTCGGCCCCGATCCCGGGCAGCCGCGTCCTCCGGGCGGTCTGTGGCTCGCCGCCGGCGGAGGGGTTCGCCCGTCACTGGCCACCTGGTGCGTGCGCAGCGATGATCTGAACGGCCTGGCCGCCGGCCCCGCCCGCCACCTGGTTGGCGCGGTGCGGTCGATGTCGCGGGCCAGACCCTCGGGCGACCGCATCGCCTGGACGTTGACGATGCCGCAGACGCCACCGCCGCACGGCGGAATCGTCCCCTTCTTCATCGATTGGGGCGAGACCGCGCACCCGTGCGAAGATCTGGCGGATCACGGCGTGAGCCTCTTGGCGCTTCGGGGGCGGCATCCCGATCCGGCCGCGGTGCGCGCCGATCTCGACGCCCTTGGAGTGGAGCTGGCGGTGGAGGCCGGCGCCCCGTCACTGCACGCCGAACTGCGAACGTCCGCCGGGACGATCATCGCCCTCTAGTCGCCCTTCAGGCTCGATCTCCGGCTCCAGCTAGCGGGCGGGCTCCTCCACCTGCGCGTACGCGTCGTGCTCGTGGATCGACTCGAAGTTGACCACGTGGACGCTGAACCAGGTCACCTGGTGCATTTCGCGGAGGCGCAGCGTGACCTCGCGGACCAGGTCTTCCACGAATCGGGGATTGTCGTACGCGTGCTCGGTGACCCACTTCTCGTCGGCGCGCTTCAGCACCGGGTAGAGCTCGCAGGAGGCCGATCCGTCCACCAGCGCCACGATGTCCTCGATCCACAGCTCTCCCGTGAAGCGAGCCTGTACCGTCACGATGCTGCGCTGGTTGTGCGCTCCGCGCGCGCTGATCTCCCGCGAACACGGGCACAGCGTTGTCACGGGAACCTTCACCGTGAGGATGAAGTCGTCGTCGGCTCCGCTGGAGGCGTCGAAGGCGCAGTCGTACGACAGCAGGCCCGCCGCGCCGGTCACGGGCGCTTCCTTTTCCACGAAGTAGGGGAAGGAGATGCTGAGGTGAGCGGTCTGCGCATTGAGACGCTCGCGCATCGTGCGCAGGATTGCGGGCAGCGCTTCCACCGAGATCTCGCCGTCGTACGAATTGAGGATCTCCATGAAGCGGCTCATGTGGG
>VXMI01000155.1 GCA_009841165.1 Gemmatimonadota bacterium
TCCCACCCCCTCCTCCTCGGCCCGGCGCAGCCCGTCGGCCCCGATGGCCACGTCCTGCACCGCCGTGCCCACCGACTTGAAGAAGGTCAGCTCGCGGCCCGCATTCCCCTCGGGGGCATCGCCGTTGACGATTTCGCCCAGGTCGGCGTCGATCACGTCGGCGGTCACCAGCCCCTCCTCGATCGGGATGATCAGGTCGCCCGCCTCCTCCAGCACGGCCTCGCGCTCCTCGACCACGACCCGCGCCCGCGTCACCACCTCATCGCCCACCTCGCGCGTGTGCGGCTGGAAGCTCCCGCTCCCGCTGACGTGCGTGCCGGCGGGGAGCCCGGCGCCGTCGAACACGGGTGTGCCTGCCGTCGTCACGGCCACGATGATGTCGGCGCCGTCCACGGCTTCGGCGGAATCGGCGACCGCTCGCGCCTCGACCCCTTCAAGCGAGGCCACCAGCCGCCGCGCCGACTCGCCGCCCTTGGACACCACGCGCACCTCCTTGATCGGCCGCACCGCGCGGATGGCCTCGATCTGCCACGGCGCCTGTGCGCCCGCGCCGAAGATCGTCAGCACCCGGCAGTCGGGACGGCTCAACAGGCGCGCCGCGAGCCCGGCCGCAGCCGCCGTCCGGATGGCCGTCAACTCGCCGGCGTCCATGATCGCGGCGGGGAGTCCGGTTTCGTCGTCGATCATCAGGATCACGCCGTTGATCGTCGCCAGCCCCCTGTCGCGGTTCCCGGGGAAGAGGGACGCGATCTTGGCGCCCCGGCCACCGGTCGCGCCCAGCCGCGCAGGCATGAAGAGGGAGAATCCGTCTCCCGACGACAGGACCACGCGAACGGGCATCTCCACCTGGCCTGCCGACAGCTGCGAGAAGCCGCGGGCCATCGCTTCGATGGCGTTGTCCATGGTGATCAGCGAGAGGATTTCGGCTCGGGAGATTACGCGGAAGTTCATGGAAGATACCGCTCCGCCAACACCCCCCGATGATGCCGCGAGTGGCCGGCGATGATCCACGCCAGACTCCTCACCGTGAACTCGTAGCCGCTGGCGACGCCGCGCCGGTCCCAGGCCTGGTCCTCGAAGCTCCTCAGTAGAAGCAGGGTCGCGGTTCGCACGGCCGAAAAATCCTCGGCCAGGTCGGCGAGCGTGCGCCTGTCGGCCCCCGAAGCCGCTGCGTAGGCGTTCTCATCGAATGAGGGAAAGTGCGACCGGTCTCCTCGGGCGAACGCCATCGTGCGCACGGCGAACATCCGCTCGGCGTCGATGACATGACCGACGACCTCGCGCACCGACCACTTGCCGTCCGCATAGCGGTAGCCCTCCCGGTCCGGTGGCACGGTCGCGAGCAAGGTGCGCCAGGCCTCCGCATCGCGCTCCAGTCCGGTCAGCAGGGGTTCCTCGGCGGCCGCGATGTACGGCCCGTAGAAATCGGCGCATTCGTCCTTCCCGGGCCTTCCGGGCGAGTCGGGCATCTCTATCTGCTCCTGGTTGGGGGTGGCGGCGGCTCGATGGTGGCCCGAATCAGCCGGTCAAGCAAGGGAAACTCGCGATCGAGATACTCGTTGCCTCCCGCCACGATCGCACTCTGGTCGCCACGGCGTACTCCGCCACCGGAGTTCTCACCGTAACCCGAGTAGATGCGGTCGACCACGTCCATGCCCTCCACCACCCTCCCGAACGGCGGGAAGCCCTGGACGTCGAGGCGGCTGTTGTCGACCACGTTGATGTAGACCTGGGTCGTGCGCGTGTTCGGCTCCGTGAAGGCGAAGGCGATTGTTCCCCGAACGTTGCTGGCCACGACGAGTGTGTCGTCCGGGATGGTCCGGCCGATCCAGGCGGCGGTGACCGCCGGATCGCCCGCCAGTCCCCATTGGACGATGAAGTCGGGCACGGTGCGGTGGAAGCGCGAATCGTCGTAGTAACCGTGGCGGACCAGGTTGTGGAAGCGGTCAGCCCCGGTCGGCGCCCAGGCTCGCACGACCTCGATCGCGAAGTCGCCGGTGCTGGTCTCGAAGCGCACGAGAAAGGTGTCCGGGGCGGCCTCGGCCCACGCCGGATGACTCGGGTCGAGGAGGATTTCGCGGGGCGAAGTGTCGGACGCACTGCCGCGCGGGTCGTCCGGCCCGCACGACAGCGCGGCCAGTCCTGCAAGGCCGACCGCCAGCCCGCGAACCCGTTGGATCATCATCCCGGAAGGTAGCGCTTCGCCAGTTCTCTAAGAGATCCTACCTGCGTGTCCACCCAGTCGTCGTCGTGCCCCAGCTCCCGCGCCATCACTTCGGCGACGGCGGGCGCGGCGGCCACGGCGGCCCTCGCGTTCAGGAACAGGGCGCGGGTTCGGCGTGCGAGCACATCCTCGAGCCGCACCGCGAGTTCGCTCCGCGCCGCCCAGGCAGCGTGGCTCAGGCGGTACGGCAGGCCGGGGTGCATAAGCACGCCGAGGCTCTCGTCCGCAGCCTCCATCTCGCGGATGTGATCGGCGTCGGTGCCGTAGACATTCCACGGATAGCGGAGGTTTCGGCGCGTGGAGTAACCATGCAGCGGCAGCCGTGCCGTGACCGACTGGACGCGCGACAATCCGCCCGCGTCGGCAGCCATGCTCACCGCGTCCTGCGCGATCTTGCGGCAGGTCGTCCACTTCCCTCCAGTGACCGTCACAAGGCCCCGCCGGGAGACCGCGACGCTGTGGCCGCGAGAGAGCGCCGCGGTGTCCTCGCCGCCGCCGGACGCCATGAGACCCCGCAATCCGGCCCACGCCGAGAGGATGTCGGCCCGCTCGATGGGGCGCGTCAGGTAGCGTCCTGCATGGTCGATCAGGTAGTCGATCTCGGCCGCGCTCGGGACGGGCTCGTGGGAGGGCTCGGCCACGGGCACGTCCGTGGTGCCGATCAGCACGTGGCCGTGCCAGGGAATCGCGAAGAGGATCCGCCCATCGTCGGTCGAGGGGACCAGCAGGGCCGTGCGGCCCGGCAGAAAGGCGCTGCTGACCACGATGTGCGCCCCCCGGCTCAGCACGACCGAGGGTGCCAGGTGCGGTTCGTCCATCCCGCGCAGCGTGTCCGCAAATGGACCCGCGGCGTTGACCACGACCGCCCCGCGGGCGATCCATTCGCTGCCACCGACGAGATCTCGAACCTTCACTCCCCTCACCTTCCCCCTCGCTTCGACCAGCCCCACCGCTTCCGCGTAGTTCAGGGCGACGCACCCGAGGGTGGCGGCGGTGCGTATGAGCGCCCACCCCAGGCGCGCGTCGTCGAACTGGCCGTCGTGGAAGAGGACGCCCCCGCGGAGTCGGTCGGTGCGGAGCGTCGAGAGGTGGCTCCGGCATTTGTTGCGGCTGAGAAGGCGCGAGCGCCCGAGGCTGCGACGCCAGGCCAGCGCGTCGTAGAGCTTCAGCCCGGCACCGTACCAGGTGCGCTCCCCCCAGCGGTACGCCGGCACGACGAGTGGCAGGCTGCGGACGAGGTGGGGTGCGTTGGTGGCCAGGCGGTCCCGCTCGCGCAGTGCCCGGTACACGAGTCCGACCTGACCCTTGCGCAGATAGCGCACGCCGCCGTGGATCAGCTTGGTGCTGCGGCTGGAGGTACCACCGGTGAAGTCGCCGCGTTCGACGAGGAGCGTGCGGTACCCGCGCGCCGATGCATCGAGGGCGGTCGCGAGCCCCGTGCAGCCGCCGCCGACCACGATCATGTCCCAGGGACGCAGCTGCTTGGCCCGATCGAGCATGTAGCTGCGGGGGAGTGCGTTCACGGGGTCCCTGTCCAGTTGGTGTCCTTGGCCGCCCCATTCTGAACCCAGCCAGCTCGCTGACCGGGCAGGTCGGGCCTGATCTAGGCCTCGTCCCCCAACAGCGCCCGCACGTCCTCCTGCACGTCCGGCTCCATCGGACGGAAGGGCCCGGTCCACTTGCGCGCGATTCGCCCGTCTCCGTCGATCAGGAAGCTCCCCGGCAATCCGAGGAGGAGATAGGAGTCCATGATTGCCCAGGAGGGGTCGTGATAGATCGGGAACGAGATGTCGATCTCGTCAATGAACGCCTGGATCTGGTCCATGGCGCCCCGGTCGTCGACGCTAACGCCCACCACCCGGAAGCCGAGGCCCGCGTACGCGTCGTGCAGTTCCTGGAGTTCCGGCATCTCCTGGCGGCAGGGGGCGCACCAGGTGGCCCAGATGTTCAGCATGTAGGGTGCGCCCAGCAGATCCGCGCTTCCCACCTCGACCCCGTCCAGGGTGACCGCAGTGAACGGGGGCGCGGACTGGCCCACTTCAGGGGCCCTGACCTCGGGGACCGCACAGGCCGCCGCGCCGAGCAGCAGGAGCCCGCAGATTGCCGATCGTGTCGCTATCGTCATGATTCTTCTCACCTTAACCCTCCGGCCGTACCCGGGAATCGCCGCGTCCAAGCTACCCAACCCCGCGACGCGCGCCAATAATGAATGACACCGGCGGCAACCGCGAGCCGTACCGCGACGTATCTGACCAGTGACTCGAATCCACGAACCGGAGCCGGAAAAAATGGCCACCGACATACGATCCTCCACCGCGAAGAGGAAGCTGAAGTTCCTCGCGGGGTTTTCACTCTACTTCGTCGCCCTGTGGTTTCTGTGGGACACGCCCGTGACCTACCCGCTCAAGATCTTCGTCGTCATGCTGCACGAGATCAGCCACGGGATCGCTTCCCTCGCCACCGGCGGAACGATCGAGAAGATCGTCCTCGATCCCTACCAGGGAGGTGCTTGCCACTGCGGAGGCGGGAACGCGTTTATCACCCTCTCGGCAGGCTATCTGGGCAGCCTCTTCTGGGGCGTGGTCCTGCTGGCCGCGACCGGCGTGCGACGCATTCCCAACCAGGTGCTGGTATTCCTTGTGGGCGCGCTGGTGTTCCTGCTGACGGCCCTGTACGTGCGGAACGGTTTCGGCCTTTTCTTCGGTCTGGCGTTTGGAGCCACCCTCATGGCCGCGGGCCGCAAGCTCCCGTCAGGCGCCAGCCGCGTGCTGATGACCACGCTGGGCCTCACCAGCTGCCTCTACGCCATCCTGGACATCAAGAGCGATGTGCTGGACCGCCCCGAACTGCGATCCGACGCGGCCATGCTGGCCGAACTCACCGGTGTGCCGACGATGACGTGGGGCGTGATCTGGATCGCGGTCGCCGCGATCGTCAGCGCTCTGGCGTTCGTGCGGGCCTACAGGGCGGCGTAACCGGCCCGTAGCGGCAAGCCGGTAAACAAATGACTTGCCGCACCCGCCCGGATCCGTGTACATTGGGGAGTGGTCCCGAACGGGTCCGCTCCCGGACGTCACACGTGGCGGTTCGGTTCGTGCAGGACTTAGGTGTCCCGCCCGATGTCAAACCCACAAAAAGGAGGTGATCCCTTGTCTAGTCCCAGTACCCAGCCCAACCCGGCAAGGGCAAGCGATCGCCGCTTCGGCAACTAAGCCGAAACTCGATCCAACCTTCGCGCCGTAAGCGGTCTTCGCGCCGGGTTGCGGAAGGTTAAAGCAAAGCCCCGCAGGTCCAGGGTCCAGCCCTCGATCTGCGGGGATTTTGCGTTGCCAGGCGGGCCTGCCTACGGTCGCGCACTGGAGGCGGTGGGGCCCGGACCGATCCGCCGGGTTCAGCCTCCGGCGCGCTCGTACACCACGTCCCCGTTGAACACCGTCATCTCACAGGTCATGTCGCGGAGCTCCCCGGTCAGGACGGTCAGCGGATCGCGGTCCCACACCGCCAGGTCCGCGTACTTGCCGGGCTCGATCGTGCCCACCTTGTCCTCGAGGAACATCTGGTGGGCCACCCAGGTGGTGAAGGATCTGAGCGAGGTCTCGACGTCGACCGACTCCGCCGTGCCGTAGGGCTGTTCGCCGTAGACCCCCAGCAGCGGCTGCCGGGCCACCGATGCCCACACGCCGTAGCGCGCCGGGAAGGGGGTCACGGAGTAGTCCGACCCGCTCGCCCAGATCATCCCGCGCTCCTGGTATGAGCGGAACGGGTTGAGCCGCAGCGCGCGCTCGGGGCCGAAGTTGCCGGCGTAGGTATCGCCGATCCACCAGGTGAAGGTGGGGGACGGTTCGGGGTAGCCCGTCTGCCAGTCGCGCTGCAGTTCGGCCATCAGGTCGAGCGCGCGGTCGGTGGGGATGTTGGAGTGGATGACGCCGTGGCGGAGTCCGCGCGTCGGGGTGGCCTCGAGCGCCTCGCGGAAGCTGTCCACGGTCCAGTCGATGGCGCGGTCGCCGATGGAGTGGATGCTGACGTGAAGGCCGGCGTCGTGGTAGGCGCGGAATCGGCGGCGGAGTTCGTCCGGGTCCATGGTGGGGTAGCCGCGATTGCCCGTGTCGGTATCGGTGTGGTCGCGGTTCCAGTCCTCGTACAGCCAGGCCGTGCGCGCGCCCCCGCTGCCGTCGATGTAGAGCTTGACTCCACCCGCGATGAGGTGGTCGTCGCCGGTCGACTCGTAGGGCCGCGTGAAGGTGGCGAGGCTATCCGCGTAGCCGCGCACCTCGTCGATGGTTCCGTTGCGGCCGCGCCACAGGGCGAAGATCCGCACACTCAAATCCCCTGCCTCCTGCACATCCCGGTACGCCTCCCAGACGCGGGGTCCGATACCGGGGTCCTTGCCGCCGGTCATGCACTCCGCGTTGAATGCGTCGGCGAGGGCGCGGATGCCCGCGCGCTGCTCATCGGGGCCGAGGCCGGGGATCAGGCGCGAAACCAGCCCCTGGGCGGACTCCTTCAGGACTCCGGTCGGCCGGCCGTCGGCGTCGCGATCGATGGTGCCGCCGGGGGGATCGGGCGTGTCCGCGGTGACCCCCGCCATGTCCAGGGCGAGCGAGTTGGCCACGCCGTAGTGGCCCATGGTGTGGGAGAGCCAGACGGGCCTGTCGGGAACGACCTCGTCGAGATCGGAGGCGAGGATGTAGCGGAGTTCGGCCAGCTTTCCCTCGTCCCAGCCCCTGCCCCGAACCCATTCGCCGTCACCGAGGCGTTCGGCCTGCCCGGCCACCGCGGCCTGGACCTCGGCGATGCTCTCGACGTTCGGGTAGCTGAGGTCGAGCGTGTAGAGCATGCTCTGCCCGCCGCTCGCGAAGTGCACGTGCGCGTCCATGAGGCCGGGGGTGACCGCGCGGCCGGCGAGGTCGATGCGGCGGGTTGCGGGGCCTGCCAGGGCTTCGATCTCGGCGTTGGTGCCGACCGCCGCGACGTGGGGGCCTCTGACGGCCAGCGCCTCGGCCACGCGGCTGTCGGCGTCGAGGGTGATCACGCGGCCGCCCAGGAGCACCAGATCGGCGGGCTCGGAGGGGGCGGGATCGCCGCAGGCGAGGGTGGCGGCGAGGAGGACGGGAGTGAATCTTCTCATGGGTTTGTCCCCGGTTGCGTTGCGTGCGGGTGGCTCCTGGCGGGCAAGGTTGCGCCGGGCAACAGGTCCCGGGCAAGTCGGCCGGTCGCGTCGGATCTTGGAAAGGTGCATTACATGAAAGGGCTCGGATCGCTCGCGGCGGTGGCCTCGGTCGTCCTCGCGCTGGGCGCTGGTGTCCCATGGTTCGCGGCTTCCGCCCAGGAAAGGGTGCCGCCGGGCTACGAGGCCGAGGCCGCGCTCTTCGAGGAGGCGTGTGCCACCTGCCATACCGCGGCGGGCGAGGATCGCACACCCGGTGTGACGATGCTCAGGGCGCTGTCGCCGCGGGCCATCGTCGCGTCGCTTGAGGACGGGGTCATGCAGGCGGAGGGTGCCGACCTGACACCGGAGCAGCGGGTGCGGCTCGCCGAGTACATGACCGGGCGCGCGTACACGAGGGAGATCCTGCCCGAATCGGCCTTCTGCGCGGATCGCGGGTGGTCGGCGCTCGACCTGGGCGCGGTATTGTCGATGGGATGGGGTGGCAATCTCGAGGCAACGGGGTTCCAGACTGCGGAGATGGCGGGCCTGAGTGCCGACGACGTGCCGGACCTGGAGCTGCTCTGGGCCTTCGGCTTCCCGGACGCGGCCGAGGTGCGCACCAGGCCCACCGTGGTCGGCGACGCCGTCGTCGTGGGCGGGCCATTCGGCGAGGTGCTCGCGCTCGACGCAGCCACCGGGTGCGTGCGCTGGAGCTTCGAGGCCGACGCTGCCGTGCGCGGGGCGGTGCTGGTGGGCGAGGGGCCGCAACGGCGGCAGACGGTATTCTTCGTCGACTTTCGCACCAACGCCTATGCGCTCGACGTGACCACCGGCGAGGTGCTCTGGAAACACCACGTGGGGTGGCATTCCACCTCGAACACGACAGGCAGCCCGGCGTTGCACGATGGCCGCCTGTTAGTCCCCATTTCGTCGTGGGAAGTGGTGGTGTCGGGCGATCCGCGCTACGAGTGTTGCACCGCTTCGGGCGCCGTCGCCGCCCTCGACGCTGCGACCGGCGACGTGCTGTGGTACCACCGCGTCATCCCCGGCTACCCGGAGGAAGCGGGCACGAACGACGCTGGTACGCAGCTCTGGGCCCCCTCGGGCGCCCCCGTCTGGTCCAGCCCCACCGTCGACGCGGCCCGCGGCCTGGTCTACGCCGGGACCGGAGAGAACTACACCCGCCCAACCACCGATAACAGCGATGCGATCATCGCCATTGACATCGAGACCGGTGAACTCGCCTGGTCCTTCCAGGCCACCCCCGACGACGCCTTCACGATGGCCTGCACGTCTTCAACGGCGCGCCAGAACTGTCCCGACCCTCCCGGCCCCGACCTCGACTTCGGCATGTCGCCGATGCTCGTCGAGCGTCCCGACGGCAAGGAGATCCTGGTGGTGGGCCAGAAGTCCGGGGTCGTATGGGCGCTCGACCCGGACGACGAGGGAGCCCTCCTGTGGTCGACCCGCATCGGCAAGGGGAGCGCGCTCGGCGGGATCCACTGGGGCATGGCGACCGACGGGCGCTACGCCTATGCACCCGTTGCAGACCGGGCCGCGGTGATCGTCGACGTCAACCCGGACCGCGAGCGGTCGCCGGGGATGTACGCGCTCGACCTGATGAACGGTGAAGTCGTCTGGAGTGTTCCGGCATCGGAGGCCGTGTGCGAGGGCAAGCGGGGCTGCTGGGCCGCCCTGTCGTCCGCGCCGACGGCCATTCCGGGGGTGGTTTTTTCGGGAGGACTGGACGGACACATCCGGGCCTACTCCGCCGATGACGGGCGCATCCTCTGGGACTTCGACACGACCGGCGTCACCGAGACGTCGAACGGCGTTCCCGGCAGGGGTGGTGCGATCGACGGCCCCGGCCCGGTGATCGCGGGCGGCATGCTCTTCACCAACAGCGGCTATTCGATGTTCGGACAGATGCCGGGCAACCTGCTCCTGGCGTTCGCGCCGAGGTGACTGGCCCGGCACCGACGACTTCAACACATTGGGACCCATGAACAGCGTCGCCCGCTCCCTGATCTTCGCGGCCCTCGCCGCCGCCCTGCCCGCGTCCGCCTGCGCCCAGGCCGGCGACATTCCGCGCACCCCCTCTGGCAGGCCCGACATGAACGGCCTCTGGCAGGCCCTCGGCAACGCGCACTGGGACATCGAGCCACACGCCGCCCGCCCCGCGCTGGCCATGCAGCCCGGTCCCGTGGTGCCCGTGCCGGCCAACGAGGTCCTCGCCCTGGGCGCCGTCGGATCCGTCCCGTCAGGCTACGGCGTGGTGGAAGGCGGCGAGATCCCCTACCTCCCCGAGGCCCTCGCGCTCCGCGACGAGAACCGCGCGCAGTGGCTCGAGCGCGACCCCGAGATCAGGTGCTACCTGCCGGGCGTCCCGCGGGCCAGCTACATGCCGTTCCCCTTCCAGATCTTCCAGAGCGACACCAGGGTCTTCATGGCGTACGAGTACGCTAGCGCGATGCGGGAGGTCTATCTCGACGACCCCGGACCGCCCCAGGTCGACTCCTGGATGGGTCAGTCGGTCGGCCGATGGGAGGACGACACCTTCGTGGTCGAGGTCTCCGGCTTCAACGGCCAGACCTGGCTGGACCGCGCGGGCAACCACCACAGCGCCGCGCTCACGGTCACCGAACGATACACGATGATCGGCCCCGACCACATCATGTACGAGGCCGAGCTCGAGGACCCGAACACGTATTCGCGCCCGTGGACGATCCGCATGCCGCTATACCGCAACATCGATCCGAACGCACGCCTGGGTCAGTTCAAGTGCGTCGAGTTTGTAGAGGAGTTGATGTATGGACATCTGCGCAAGAACCCGATACGCCGCTAGGAGTCCGTGGATGAATCCGCGCGAGCACCGAGACCGTCGAGGCGCCGGGCTGGCAAGGCGCGACGAAAGGGGAATAGCACCGCTATTCGCCCGAGGAGCAACGCAGAGCGTAGCGGTCCAGCCCGGATGCATCGCCGGTCGAATGCCGGGGGGATTTCGTCCATGGGCTCCCAGGACGGTGGGATCCGGCCCGGCGGTGCCTGCGGGATGCCCGGCGCGCGGCGCGGCGACGCCGTTGCGCCTGGCGACCGCGTTCGCACTAGCGGCTGTCGCGGCGGCGCCCTTCGCCCAGCCCGTCGCCGCCCAGGAGCAGGAACGCGAGGCGCGCGAATGGGTCCTCCCGCGCACCGCCTTCGGGCACCCCGACCTGCAGGGCAACTGGACCAACGCGACCGTCACGCCCATCCAGCGCCCGGAGGAACAGGGCCCCGTCCATACGTGGGAGGAAGTGGCGCGGATCGAGGGCCGCCTGGAGGAGTCGCGCGCGGAGGACTACGCCGACAGCGACCCCGACCGCGAAGCGCCGCCCGTCGGTGGCGTATTCACCGGCGATCCCCGCTTCGACGCCGCGTCGGGAGGCACCGGCGGCTACAACGCCTTCTACATCGACGCAGGCGAGCGCGTCGCGATCTTCAACGGCGAGCCCAGGACCTCGCTGGTCGTCGATCCGCCGAACGGGCGAGTCCCCCAGTTGAGCCAGGAGGGCCGCGAGCGCTTTGCGGAGCGCCGGGCTTTCGCTCGGCAGTTCGGCTCGTTCGACAACCCCGAGAACCGGCCGCTCGCCGAGCGCTGCATCATGTCCTTCGGGTCCAACGGGGGCCCGCCGATGCTGCCGAACTACTTCTACAACAACAACTACACGATCGTGCAGACGCCGGACCACGTCATGATCATGACCGAGATGGTCCACGATGTCCGTGTCATACGGCTGGGGGAGCCGAATCGGCTGCCTGCCCACATCCGCCCGTGGATGGGCGACTCCTGGGGCCGCTGGGAAGGGGACACCCTTGTCGTGGAGACCACGAACCTCCACCCCAACCAGACCCTGCAGGGCATACCCCCATCCGAGGAGTTCAAGGTCATCGAGCGCTTCACGCGGGCCGACGAGCACACGATCAACTACGAATTCACTGTCGAGGACCCGCGCCTGTGGTCACGGCCCTGGAGTGGCGAGGTGCCGTTCACGCGGCTCGACGGGCTGGTCTACGAATACGCGTGCCACGAGGCCAACTACGCGCTCGAAAACGTGCTCCGCGGCGCGCGGGCACAGGAGCGGGAAGAGAGGTAAGGAATGATGCGAGGCAAATGGATGGCGCTCGCCGGCACGGTGGTCGTCCTGGCGGTCGTGGCGGTTCCCGTGGTCGCGCACCACGCCTTCGGGGCCGAGTTCGACCGCAACGCGCCGATCAAGCTGCAGGGCAAGATCGTCAGATTGGAGTGGGTCAACCCGCACACCTGGATCCACCTCGAAATCGAGAACGAAGACGGGTCCACCGAGGTGTGGGCGGTCGAGGGCGGGACGCCCAACGTGCTGCTCAGGCGGGGTTTGCGCCGGGACTGTCTGCAGCCCGGCACCGAGATCATCGTCGACGGCTACCAGACCAAGGACCACTCGCTCAAGCGCGCGAACGGTCGCGACGTGACCTTCACCGACGGCAGCAAGATCTTCCTGGGGTCGTCGGGGACAGGGGCGCCGTATGAGGAGGATCTGTTGAGGGCGCGGAGGCAACAAGGGCGGTGTTGAATGTAATATTGACACGACATTTTGTCGTGTATTCTTTACATTCAGACAGGTAGTCCCTCAAGAAAACCCGATCCAGCGCCCCGCAGCCGCCACGACGAACCACAGCGCCAGCGACACGGCCCCGACCGCGCGGTCTGTCACGGAACCGGGGTCGTGCGGGTCGGCGGACTCCCTCCGCGCGACGCGTTCCCGCACCAGGAACGTGAAGCCCAGCGCGACCGGCAGGGTGCACATCTTTACCCAGAACGAGGTGTTGTAGTAGGCCCTGATGGCTTCCGAGAGGAAGAGCGGGACCCCGGTCGTGACCATCACAACCAGGCTGCCGATCAGCCACGGACGCGCGTAGCGGGCCAGTCGGGCGACGGGCTGCGAGGTGAGCCCCACGCCCAGCAGCCTGAGGTCGACCACGAGGAGCGCGCCACCCAGCATGCAGAGGCCGATCAGGTGCACCGCCTCGAGGATCGGGAAGGCCCACACCGACTGGGCGACCGCCTGGCCGATCGCCGTCGCTTCGCACCAGCGGAAGAACGGTTCGAGCACGGGTCGCCTACTCCGTCCCGTCCAGCACCGCGGCGCACCCGGCCAGCCAGTTCACCCACCCGGGCTGGGGCTGGATATCGCAGTCGAACCAGTTGTAGGCGATGAGGCGGCCGGTGATCACGACGACGGCCCAGGCGGACAGCGACACCGCGCCCGCGATGCGCGCCCCACGCGGTGGCCTCGTGTCGTGATCCCATTCCAGGGCGTTGCGGTGCGCGCCGACGTGGAATACCGCGGCGTTGATGCCGGCGAGGATCAGCACGACGACCTTGACGCGAAAGAAGACGTTGTGGTAGTAGCGGAGCGGCTGGGAGTAGAAGAGGAGGAGTCCGGTCACGGTCATGATCGCGAAGCCGATCCGGGTCCAGGGCAGCAGGCGTCCGGTGAACGCCGTGACCGGCACCTTGCGGAACGCGATGCCCACCAGCCGCAGATCCATCATTGCGGTGGTGCCCACGAAGAGGCCGAGGGCAAGGACGTGGGTCGACTCGACGAGCGGCCAGGCGTAGAGCGACTCCAGCAGCGCCACGCTCCACGGAGTCTCGCCGAGCCAGCCGAGGAAGCGCTCGATCACCGGGAGTCCGGGCTCGCTTCGTAGTTGGGGCGCAGGGTCTCCGTCGCGTAGACGGCGTGGCACCCGGTGCAGACCTGGTATACGTCGCCGCCGACCTCGAAGACGGCGTCGGCATCGCGGGCCTGCGCCGCTTCCACGGCGCGTTTCCCCACGTCGATCATCGCGCGGGACATCGCCACCCAGTGACCCTGGCCCTGCGCGCGCTCCTCCAGCAGCATCAGGTTGCCGGACTCGGCGAGCACGAAGGCCGCGTTCTCGACCGCCTCCCAGTCCTCAACGGTCTCCGGCCTGATGTGGACCGTCCCCTCCATGTCCATGATCACCCCGACGGCGTCCCAGTAGACCTCCGCCGCCGGCTCGATCACCGACAGCATCAGCTGCTTCGAGTCGGCCACGGCCGTGAACGGAGGCGGCTCGGGCGTGTCGCTGCAGCCGAGAAGCAGGAGGGTGAAGAGGGTGGAGGTCCGGATCCGGCGGGTGGGCTTCATGGTCCGCAAAGTTACCCACACGGCAAGGTCGCGAAAGGGGGCCGGCGGGACCATGTTATCCGTGATCCCACGCGTGGCCGCCGATCCACCCGAACCCGGAAACCCGAATGAAGCCGAAGCCCGAACCCTACGGCGCGCTGCTCGCCCTCGCGCTCGCCGCAGGTGCCGTCGCCTGTCCCGCCGCCGCCCAGGACTCCGACTGGCCGAAGCACGGCCGCGACGCCGCCGAGACCCGTTACAGTCCGCTCGACCAGATCAACACGGGCAACGTGGACCGGCTCGAAGTCGCCTGGAACTGGGAGATCCCCAAGACGGGCGCGCGGCTCGAGACCACCCCCCTTGTCGTGGACGGCGTCCTCTACGGGACCGCCGCGCTCAGCTTCGTCTTCGCGCTGGACGCCGTCACCGGCGACGAGATCTGGCGCTGGGACCCGGCGATCCCCACCGACGAGAATGGTGGCCCGCGAGCCTGCTGCGGTGATGTGAACCGCGGCGTCGCGCTGCACGGGGACAAGGTCATCGTGGGCCTTCTGGACGGCCGGCTAGTGGCGCTGGACCGCGCGGACGGCTCGGTGCGCTGGACGACGCACACCACCGTGCCCGGGTCCGACTACACCATCACCGGCGCGCCGCGCGTCATCGGCGATGCGGTCGTCATCGGCAACGGTGGCGCCGAGTACGGCGTGCGCGGGTATGTAACTGCCTACGAAGTCGAGACGGGCGAGCAGCTGTGGCGCACCTACACCGTCCCCGGCAACCCCGCCGACGGGTTCGAGAGCCAGTCCATGCGAGCGGCCGCCGAAACCTGGACCGGCGAGTGGTGGATCGCGGGCGGCGGCGGAACGGTGTGGGACGCGATGGCCGTGGACCCGGAAGCGGACCTGATCTACATCGGCACCGGCAACGGGTCGCCCTGGAGCCGGGACAACCGCAGTCCCGGCGGCGGCGACAACCTGTACCTCGCGGCCATCCTGGCACTGGACCCGGCCGACGGCGCCATTCGCTGGCACTACCAGACCACACCGGGCGACGACTGGGACTACACGGCGACGCAGCCCCTCATGCTGCTGGACCTCGAGATCGACGGGCGTGAGCGCGAGGTCATCGTGCAGGCGCCCAAGAACGGGTTCTTCTACGTGGTGGACCGGATCACCGGCGAACTCGTCTCCGCCGAGGCCTTCGCCGACGACCTCACCTGGGCGACTCACGTCGATCCGGAGTCGGGGCGGCCCGTCGAGACCCCCGAGGCGCGCTACGGGATGACCGGGAAGCCGGTTTACCTGGCCCCGGGACCGAGCGGGGCGCACAACTGGCCCACCATGTCGTGGAACCCGGGCGCGGGCCTCGTCTACATCCCCGCGACCAACAACAACTACTACTACGAGAAACTGCCCACCTTCGACTATCAGCCAGGCATCTGGAACACCGGCACCGTGCGCGAGAACACCGGCCAGCGCCCGTCCCGGCCCGGGCTGAACGGGCCGCCCAACCTGCTGCTGGCGTGGGATCCGGCCGAGAATCGCGAGGTCTGGCGAGTCGTGGCGGAGGGCGGACACGGTGGCACGGTGTCCACCGGCGGCGACCTGGTCTTCTGGGGGACCGGAACCCGCCTGGCGGCGCTCGACGCCCGCACCGGCGAGGAGCTGTGGTCCGCGGAGGTGGGCCGGGAGGCGGGCTCACCGGTGACCTACGCGACAGGTGGGCGTCAATACGTGTCCGTCGCGGCCGGGCTGACCTCCGGCGGGGGGTGGCCCAGGGTCTGGACGTTCGCCCTGGAGGGGGAGCAGGGTGACGCCGCCGGCCCGGGCGACCAGGACTGGACCACCGCCGCGCCCGAAGCGGTGGGGATGTCCAGCGAGGGCCTGGGGGCGATCGCGCCGGCCATGCAACAGCTGCTCGACCGGGACGCCACGGCGGGCATCATGACGCTGGTCGCGCGACACGGCGAGATCGTGCACTGGGACGCGCAGGGCTGGCGTGTCGACTCTCAGGACCCCCTCGAACCCGACGATATTTTCCGCATCTACTCGATGACCAAGCCGGTGACCAGCGTCGCGGCCATGATCCTCGTCGAGGAGGGGCGGCTGTCGCTGGACGACGAACTGGGCAGCGTGATTCCGGACTTCGCCGACGTCCAGGTCTACGACGAGGGAACGACACGCGCGCCGAGCCGGCCGATTCTGATTCGCGATCTGCTTTCGCACACGTCGGGGCTGACCTACGGCTTCTTCGGCGACAGCCCCGTGGATTCGATGTACAACCGGGCGATGGCGGCGCTGTCGATGGGGACGGGCAACGACCTGGCGAAGCGGGTCGCGACCCTGGCGTCGCTTCCGTTGATCGACGATCCGGGCCAGCGCTGGAACTACAGCTTCTCCACGGACGTTCTCGGGCGCGTCGTCGAGGTCGCGTCGGGCGAGACGCTCGACACCTTCTTCCGGGAGCGCATCTTCGAGCCCCTGGGGATGGACGATACGGGGTTCCAGGTGCCCGCCGACAAGGTCGACCGCTTCGCGGCAATGTACCGGCGCACCCGCGACGGCCTCGGCCCGACCAGTCCGCCCGGCGACGACCCCTACACCCGCCCACCGACCTGGCTCTCCGGCGGCGGGGGTCTCGCCTCGACCGCCTCGGACTACCTGCGCTTCTCCCAGATGTTGCTCAACGAAGGTGAACTGGACGGCGTGCGGCTGCTGGAGCCCGAAACGGTGGCTTTGATGACCCGCAACCACCTCCCCGACGAGATGATCCCCATCATGCCGGGGCTGGCCGACGCGGGATTCGGGCTGGGCTTCGCGGTGGCGGGCGGTGAGGACGGGGGCGCCTACTGGTGGTCCGGGATTGCGAACACCTACTTCTGGATCGATCCCCGCGAAGAGATCGTCGCCATGGCCTGGACGCAGTTGCAGCCCTTCGGCGCGGCTCCGCTCGACCGCATTCTGAGGCCGATCGTGTACGAGGCGATCATCGACGGAAACTGATTTGGCTGATGGAGGCAGGACCATGTTGAAGCGAGCGGTTGCGCACCGGAGAGTGCTGTTTGCCTGCACCGCCACCACCCTCTTCGCGTGCGGCGGCGACCCAACGCCCCCACCCGCGCCCCCGGTTCCCGCCTCTCTCACGATCTCGCCCGCCAGCGTCACCTTCACGGCCGTGGGTGACACCGAGCAGCTCAGCGCCCGGGTGGTCGACCAGTACGGCAACGTGATGACCGGCGTCAGCGTCGTCTGGTCCAGCCTGCGCCCGACGGTGGCGCAGGTCGACATTACAACGGGCCTCGTGACCTCGGCGGGCGCTGGCACGGCAACCATCTCGGCCCGCGCCCAGTCCGCCAGCGGCGAGGCCACGGTGACCGTGCAACAGGAGGTGGAGGCGCTCGAAAAGGCAGCCGGTGATGGCCAGCAGGGCTATTTCGGCGAGCCGCTGGCGGTCGCACCGGCCGTTCGCGTGCTGGACCGCAACGGAAATCCGGCCGCGGAGATCACGGTGCACTTCGAGGTCACGGCAGGGGGCGGCTCGGTATCGCACGCGTCGGTCGTCACCCGCTCCGAGGGTATCGCCGAGACGGTGTGGACCATGGGTACGGACTCGCTGCAGACGCTGTCCGCGACCGCCGCCGGGTTCACCGCCGAGTTCCGGGCGACCGCGTCGCACCTTGCGCTCACCATCGCCACCGACTCGCTGCCGCAGGGGCGCGCCACGCTGGAGTACGCCGAAGCGCTGACTGCGCATGGGGGCAGCGGGAGCGGGTACAGCTGGAGCCTGGCGGAAGGCGCGGCGATTCCGCCCGGGCTCGCCCTCTCCGAGGACGGCGCTCTCCACGGCACTCCGGAGGAAGCCGGCGATTTCGAGTTCGGGGTACGGGTCGTCGATTCAGAGGGCGGGGGGGCCACCGCGACTCTTGAAATGAAGGTCTGCGACGGTCCGCTCGGACTGGCTCTCGGCGATGTCCGGGTCGCCACCGCAAACGACATGAGGGGCTGCGGCCTGTTCATCCGCGCGCCCCGGAGTTCCGCCTACTACCGCGTCACTCTCGCGGGCCTGGACGCTTCCAACGAGCGCGTATTCCCCGTCGAACTGATGGCCGAGGGGATCGCGCCGAGCCAGGCACCCGGGCTCAGGCCTGTCGTGGCCGCCGCCGAGCGCGCCGCCGATCCGCCCGGGCTCCGCGCCCTCGACCCGGACTGGGAGCGCGCGCTGGAGATCGAGGACGCCAACGCGGCGTTCCACTACGAGATCCGCCGGCAGGAGGCGGAAATGTTCGCGCGGCTGGAAGACGAAGGACGACTCGCCGGCATGCTCGAACGCGGCATCGAGGCGCAGATCGCGCGACGGGAAGCATTGGCTGCGGGTGGGCAGATTCAGGCGGACAGCCCCGCGGAGCGGCAGTTTCGGCTCGCCGACCGCAGCCTCAGCGACCGCTGCGCGATCCATCGCACCGTGACCGCACGAATCATCGCGGAGAACGACCACCTCGTCGTCTACGAGGACACGGCCGCCGCGTCTCCGGTGCCCGTGGCCAACGTCGAGCGCGTCATCGACTTCTACTCGGAGCACGGCGCCGAGGTCATCGAACGCTATTTCGGCGGTGTCAGCGACGTGAACGGGGACGGCAGGGTCGTCGCTCTGGTGCACGCGGACATCGATGGCGCGATCGCGTACGTGTGGTCGGGAGACATGGTCTTCACGGCCGAGGACTGCCCCACCTCGAACGAGATGGAGCTGATGCACGTGGAAGCCAGCGCGTTCACTCAGCTGGAGGACGACCGCTTCTGGGCGATGGGTGGAATCGCCCACGAAATGAAGCACGTCAGTTCGCTCTACAAGCGCGTGCGCAGCTACGTGTCCCGTGGTCGTCCCGACGGGCGGCGCATTTACCACCCCCGCTGGATCGAGGAAGGCACGGCCGAGATCGCCAAGGAGATGACGTCCCGCCTGGCTTGGGAGCGCGCCGGCGGACCGGCGACGGGTGCCCGCGTCAACCGCGAAATGATGCGGGACGGACTCGCCAACAAGCGGCCCGAAGTCTATGGCACCTTCGGGGTCATGGCCAGGGTGGTGCGCGCGTTCTCCGTCGATCCCAACGCGGTCACCTTCGAGCCGAGGGATGAGGGTCACGTCTACGGGAGCGGCTGGCACTTCCATCGCCTGCTGCGCGACCTCCTCGCGGGAGGAGATGATGCCCAGGCCGACGACGAGGCCCTGGTCCTTGCACTCAACGACTCTTCCGCGATTCCGGGAGTCCTGGGCATCGCCGAGGCGACGGGTCTGAGCCTGCAAGACCTGCTCACCAAACACGCCATCGCGCTGACCGTCGCCGGTGCCGAACCATGGCTCACCGACGACGACACCCCCCGGTTCCTCGGCTACGATTTCCCCACCGCCACCGAGATCTTCTCCAACCCCGACCCGCCCGGCCGCTATCCGTGGCCGGTCACGCTCACCGGCGAAGAGGACGACAGCTCCGAACCCTCGGTTCCTCTGGCGCGCACCCTGCGCTTCAGCGGTGAGGTCGGGTCGAGCGGGGTTCGCGTGTTCGACTTCGAGGCAGTCGACGAGGGCGCGGGCGTCATCTTCCGCCTGACCACTCTGTCGCCGATCGCGGTGATCGTGGCCCGGATACCGCGGCCGCCAGGCTTCTAGCGTTCGCCCGCAGGGACGGCAGTTATTCCCCCACCCCCACCTGCTGCGGCAGGGTAGTGAGTTCGACGATCACGAACTCTCGCGGTCCCACCGGCAGCCGCACCGTCACCTCGTCTCCCTGACGCGCACCGAGCAGCCCCTGCCCGATCGGCGACTCGAGCGAAATGTGGCCCTTCTCGAGATCGATGTAGTCGCCGGCCACGATGGTGAACGTGCTTTCCGTCCCCACGGCCCGGTCCAGAACGCGAACCTTCGATCCAAAGCCCACCCGGTCGGTCGGGACATCGTCGATGTCGATCTTGGAGAGCTCCGACATGCGCCATGCCAGGTGTCCGATTCGCGCCTGAACGAACTGCTGGCGTTCCAGCGCGGATTTGTACTCCGCATTCTCGCGCAGGTCGCCCAGCTCCACCGCCTTCTTGATCCGGTCGGGCAGCTCGATGTTGAGCTCGTGCGTGAGCGCTTCGACTTCCTCGGATATCCTCGTCTTGATTTCTTCCAGCATGATGCCTCACAGGGTGGTCAGGGAACGGATAAGCTAATCGCGCACGGGCGGTTGGGGGAGATGGGCGGTGCCGTTGGACAACGCGCAGATGTTGTAAAGTACACATCACATAATGTCATCTAGACATTACATTTCTTATCGCGCTGGGTGCGCCCAGGTGTCCCATCCGAGTATGCAGATGCCGCGCGTCGTTTCCGCGGAACCGGCGTCCCTACCAGCCGCTCGCCCGCGGCAACTCATCCTCGCCGGGCAGCAGCGCCCACACCCGCCCCACACTGTCCATGACCTCCGCCTCGTCGCCGCCGGTGACATTGACGTGCCCCAGCTTCCGCCCCGGACGGGGTGCCTTGTCGTAGAGGTGCAGGTGGGCGCCGGGTATCCCCGCCAGGGCGCCGAGATCGGGAAGCTCACCGATCAGGTTGATCATCGCCGCCGGCCCGGAAACGCAAGGCCTGGCCAGCGGCATCCCGGTCACGGCGCGGATGTGGTTCTCGAACTGGCTCGTGTCAGCCCCGTCGAGCGTCCAGTGCCCGGAGTTGTGCACGCGGGGCGCGATCTCGTTGGCCACCAGACGGCCGCCCACCTCGAAGAGCTCGATCGCGAGCACACCGACATACCCGAATCGGTCCAGCACCCTGGCCGCCAGGGTCTCGCCTTCGGACTGCAGCGCCGGCGAAAGCCCCGGCGCCGGCGCGTAGCTCACCGACAGGATCCCACCCCGATGGTGGTTCTCGGTCAGGGGGTAGAACGCGCGGCTCCCGTCCCGCCCCGCGACCGCCAGCACGCTCAGCTCCCGCTCAAAGCGGACAAGGCTCTCGGCGATGAGCCCCGTACCAAGCCGCGCCACCGCCACCGCCGCTTCCGCACCCGTCCGCACGACCGCCTGACCCTTGCCGTCGTAGCCGAGCCTGCGCGTCTTGATCACGGCCGGCAACCCGGTCACGGCCAGCGCGGCCTCGAGGCAATCGACGCTGTCCACAGGGTGGAACGCCGGCGTCGGAATGCCGAGTTCCCGGAACATCGTCTTCTCGGCCATGCGATCCTGCGCAACCTCCAGCGCGGCGGGCGGCGGAAGCGCCGGCAGCCGGGCGGCCAGGTACGCCGCGCTGTCGGCCGGAACATTCTCGAACTCGTAGGTGACCACGTCCGCAGCCGCGGCGATCCGCGCGAGCCCGTCCGTGTCGTCGTAGGCGGCCGACACGACCGTACCGAGCCCACCTGCGGGCGGATCGGGGGACGGTTCCAGAATGGCGAAACGGTGCCCCAGGGGGATCCCCTCCAGGGCGAGCATGCGGCCCAGCTGCCCGCCGCCGAGGATACCGACCCTCACCGGGGCGGCGGAACGCTCGGGTCGCGGTCGGCCAGGACCGACTCGGTGCGGGCACGTGCGTGGGCGCGCACGGCCTCCCTGATGGCGGGATCGGTCTGCCCCAGGATCCGGCCCGCCAGCAACGCCGCGTTGGTCGCCCCTGCCACCCCGATCGCCAGCGTCCCCACGGGCACACCCCCCGGCATCTGCACGATCGAAAGCAGCGAGTCCAGCCCGTTGAGCGCGCGCGACTGAACCGGCACACCCAGCACCGGAAGCACCGTCTTCGACGCGACCATCCCCGGC
>VXMI01000105.1 GCA_009841165.1 Gemmatimonadota bacterium
CCACCGTCCCCGCCGCCGAAGAGATCCTGGGCGGCTACTTTCCCGTCCTCGACCACGGCTTCGTCGCGCTGGTCGACTACATGGGCACCGACGATTCGGTCGAGCGCGCGGCGCGAGTGAGCTACGGCTACGGTACGCGGAAGGTCTCGGCGACGCGGGGGCTGGTTCGGTACCTGCGCCGGCATCTGCATACGACGCCGTCGGAGATGGTCGAGTTCAAGTTCCACTGCGCGATGCCGATGTTCGTGGCGCGCCAGTGGATACGGCACCGGACGGCTTCCGTGAACGAATACAGCGGCAGGTACAGCCTCATGCCGCTCCTCTTCTACAGCCCCGAGCAGGACCAGTTCTCGCTGCAGAGCGCGACGAGCAACCAGGGGCGGGCACCGGGCTCGGTCAGCCCCGAGTTCTACCGCGAAGCGATGCGCCGGTGGGAGGACGTGCGGTCGCGCGCCGCGGACGACTACGGCTGGCTGGTAGGCGAGAACGTGGCCCGCGAGTTGGCCCGCATCGATCTGCCGCTCTCGACCTACACGCAGTGGTACTGGAAGATCGACCTGCACAACCTGCTCCACTTCCTCACACTTCGCGTCGACGACCACGCCCAGTGGGAGATCCAGGAGTACGGGCGGGTCATGGCCGGGATGGTCAAGCGTGTCGCCCCCCTCAGCTACGAGGCGTGGGTCGACTACCAGGTCATGGGCGACAAGCTGTCCGGGGGCGAGATCGCCGCGCTCTCCCGCCTGGTGGCAGCGGATGCGGATGGGGTCGCCGCGCGCACCGGAGCCGGGCTCACGAACGCCGATCTGGCGCGGCTGGGCCTGTCGGGCCGTGAGATCCGCGAGCTCAAGGAGAAGCTCGTGCCGCGCGAGGTGCCGGATTACGACCTCGACCTGACGCAGATGCGCGATCCGCAGGACGTAGCGGCCGATATGGACCAGGCCGTGCCGGAGGTCGACAGGGGCTGAAAACGCCGGTAGCGCCCGCTTGATGTAAACAACAGCTTACAAACTGTAATGTAGAGGCGACATTGTGATGAGTAGTGAGGGCGTTGAGGACCGCGCGGCGGCGGTCGCGATCAACGCGGGCGACGTGGTGAGGCACTGCTTCGGGAGAAAGGACCGCCGCACCCGCATGGCCCTGTTGCTCGCCGCGTGGCTCCCGTTCCTGCCCGGCTGTGCCGACACCGCCGCGCCCCCCGCCGCCGGGTCGTTCCTGGTCCGGGGCGCCACGATCGTGGACGGTACCGGGAATCCCGGCTTCATCGGTTCCCTGCGTGTGACGGGCGGCGTCATCACGGAAGTGGCCGCCGACGACGGGAACGACGCCCTCTCACCCACCGACAACGAACCGGTCCACGATGGCAGCGGACTGGTGCTGGCGCCCGGCTTCATCGACACGCACAGCCACCACGACAGCGGCCTGCAGTGGGAGCCGACGGCGTTGGCGGCGGTCAGCCAGGGGATCACGACCATCGTCGCCGGCCAGGACGGGGGCTCGCGGTTCCCGTTGGCCGACTTCTTCGCGGCGCTGGAAGCGGCCCCCGCAGCGGTCAACGTGGCGTCGTATGCGGGGCACGGGCCTCTGCGGCTGCAGGTCATGGGCGACGACTTCAGGCGCGAGGCGACGGAAGGCGAGATCGCGGCGATGCAGTCGCTGCTCGAGACCGAACTCGCGACTGGCGCACTGGGGCTATCGACGGGGCTGGAGTACGACCCGGGGATCTACTCGTCGACGGACGAGGTGGTCGCGCTTGCGAAGACGGCGGCTGCGAACGGCGGCCGCTACATCTCGCACATGCGCAGCGAGGACCGGGCGCTTCACGATGCGGTCGAGGAGACGATCGAGATTGCCGAGCGCGCCGGGCTTCCGGTGCAGATCTCGCACTTCAAGCTGGCGGCGCGGGGGCTGTGGGGGCAGGCGGCCGACTTGCTGGCGCGGCTTGACGAAGCGCGCGCCGCCGGCCTCGATATCACCGCCGACGTCTACCCGTACGAGTACTGGCAGTCGACGATGACGGTGCTCTTCCCGGAGCGCGATTTCAACGATCGGGAAGCCGCGCGTTACGCTCTCGAGGAGCTGGTCGCGCCCGAGGGCATGCTGATAGGCCGCTACGGCCCCGAACCCGCGCTGGAAGGTATGACGCTGGCCGAGATTTCCGCCGAGCGCGGGACGGACCCGGTCACGACCTACCTGGACCTCATTCAGGTTTCGCAGGCCGCGCGGGCGGACAGCGCGCTGGACGGGAGCGAGAGCATCGTTGCGACGTCCATGACCTTCGACGACATCGCGACGCTGATGGCCTGGCCGCACACCAACGTCTCTTCCGACGGGGGCCTGCGGGGTGCGCACCCGCGCGGCTTCGGCGCCTACCCGAGGGTGCTGGGGCGGTACATGCGCGAGGAGGGGCGGCTCGGCCTAGAGAAGGCGATCCACAAGATGACCGGGCTGGCGGCGGCCCACATGGGGCTGTCGGACAGGGGCACGCTGCGTGCCGGGGCGCCCGCGGACCTTGTGCTCTTCGATCCGGCCACCGTGATCGACCGCTCGACCACTGCCGAGCCGCACCTCACGGCTGCCGGGATCGAGCGCGTCTGGGTGGCGGGTGTGGTGGTGTACGAGGGCGGCGCGGTCACGGGGGAGCTGCCGGGAGTGGTGCTGCGGAGGGAAGCCCGCTAGCACTGGCACTTTCGCGGACGGGACCCCCGGGGTGCGGCGAGCCCTCCGGCTCCTCCGCGCGCTGCCTCCTCCAACTGCCACGAATGGTCCCGCAGAAACGGGCAGGGACAAACGCATGCTTGGATGGGACAGGGAGGCGGGGGGCGTTTCTACCTTTCCACCAGCACGGTCTTCACATTCACGAACGCCCGGATACCGTCTTCGGAAAGCTCACGTCCGAAGCCGCTCGACTTGACTCCACCGAACGGCAGCCGCGGGTCGGACTTGACGAAGTCGTTGACGAAGCAGGCCCCGGCCTCGATTTCGGTGCGGGCGATCCGCTCACCGCGCTCCAGGTCCTGCGTGAACACGGCGGCGCCGAGTCCGTAGGCGGTGTCGTTGGCCACGCGGAGCGCCTCCTCCTCCGAATCCACGCGGATGATGCACGCGACCGGACCGAACATCTCCTCGTCGTAGGCGGGCATCCCCGGGCGCACCCTGGTCAGCACGGTGGCGGGATAGTACCAGCCGGGCACGTCCGGCACCTTGCCGCCGAGACGACATTCGGCCCCCGCCGCGATGCTGCGCGCGACCTGGTCGGCCAGGTGGTCTCGCAGATCCTCGCGCGCGAGCGGCCCCACGTCGGTCATCTCGGCCATCGGGTCGCCGACGCGCACGCCCGCCATGCGCTGCACGACCGCCTCGGTGAAGGCGTCGGCGACCGCGTCGTGCACGATCATGCGCTTGGCTGCGATGCAGCTCTGTCCCCCGTTGATCAGCCGGCCGGTGACGCACGCCTCGACGGTGCGCGGCAGGTCCGCGTCCTCCAGCACGACATAGGGATCGCTGCCGCCGAGCTCCAGCACGCACGTCTTGATGTGCGACCCGGCGATCTCCGCGACCTGCCGCCCCGCCCGCGTGCTCCCGGTCAGCGTCACGGCCTGGACTCGCGTGTCACGGATCAGGGTGCCGGCGGCGGGCAAATCGACGAAGAGGTTGGTGAAGATACCCTCGGGAAAGCCGGCCGCCCGAAAGAGGTTCACCAGTTCGAGCGCACAACATGGGACGCTCGGGGCATGTTTGAGGAGGATGCCGTTGCCGGCGACCAAGGCCGGAATCGAGGCGCGCATCACCTGCCAGAACGGGAAGTTCCACGGCATGATGGCCAGCACCAGGCCCAGCGGCTGAAAGGTCACGTAGCTGCGCAGCGCCTCGGTATCGACCACACGGTCCTCGAGAAAGCCCGGGCCGTGGCGGCTGAAATACTCGCACCCCAGGGCGCACTTCTCGACCTCGGCGGCCGCCTCGCCCAGGGGTTTGCCCATCTCCATGCTCATGACCTGGGCGAGGTGGCGCTGGCGCCGGCGCAGCTGCGCGGCGAGGGCCGTGACCCGCTCGGCGCGTTCCTCGACCGGCACCCGCCTCCAGGCCTGCTGGACGTCGCGCGCCGCCTCGACGGCCGCATCGAGGGCCTCCGGCGCCATGAAGGGGTATCTGCGGAGCAGCGTGCCGTCGGCCGGGTTGATTGTGGTGAATTCCACGATTCCCTCTCGTTGGGGGTTGTCCTGCCCGGGTTGCAGCTTGGGTTGTAGCACTAGCGCACGCCGGGGATTGCGGTCAAGATACCGGGTTCCCGCGCCCGGAACCGCGTGCGGGATCCGGTGGTATGGCCCCATGTGCGGGCATTCGGGATCGTGCTCGAAGGCCAGACCATTCATCCTGCCGGCAAGGACCACTCATGATCGCACCGAGATTCCCCAGCGTCCCCCTCGCCGCCCTCGATCAACTCTGGTTCCAGGTGAGCGGAACGGTCTGCAACCTGCGGTGCCGGCACTGCTTCATTTCCTGCTCGCCCGACAACCACTCGTTCTGGTTCATGACGCGCGAAATGGTGCGGTCGGCACTGGAAGAGTCGGCCGGCATGGACGTGAAGGAGTACTACTTCACCGGTGGCGAGCCGTTCATGAATACCGAAATGGAAGGGATCCTGGAGGACACACTGGCCTTCGGTCCGGCGACCGTCCTGACCAACGCCACGCTCTTTCCGCCGCGGCGGGTGGCAGCGCTGCGGGACGTGCAGGACCGGAGCGCGCACGTGTTGACTTTCAGGGTGAGCATCGACGGGTACTCGCCGGAGACCAACGATCCAATCCGTGGCGAGGGCACCTTCGAGCGGGCCATGGAGGGGGTCGGCAATCTGGTCGCTGCCGGGTTCCGCCCGATCATCACGGCCATGCAGAGCTGGCCCTGCGAGGAGATGGCGTGCACGCTGCGGGCGTTCCGGAATGCGCTCGAGTCTGTGGGGTACGACGAGCCGCGGCTGAAGATCCTGCCCCCGCTGCTGATCGGCGAGGAGGCCCGGCGGAACCGCGGCTACCAGCCCTGCGAGCGCGTCACCCACGAGATGCTGCACGGCTACGATCTGGACCAGCTGTTGTGCAGTCGTGCCCGGCTGGTGACCGCGAGCGGCGTCTACGCATGCCCGATCCTGCTCGACTATCCCAGCGCGCGTCTTGCGGACAAGCTGTCGGAGGCGGTCACGATCGACGCGCCGCTTGCCGAGGCGGCGTGCTACACCTGCTACACGAACGGAGCGATCTGCTCGAACGCAACGACGGGTGTGGAGAGCACCGTCAGCGCCGCCGAAACGGGCGGGTGCGATGCGGCTGCGACTCGGTGCGGCACCGAGCCCGCCGAGTGCGACGCGAGCACCGGTGCTACTGGCCGGAGGGATCGTACGGCAGCGGCTCCAGCCTGACCTCCGCCCGATCGACGGCGAGTGCTGCCGTCGCGCCCGCCGTGCACGGGACACCTCCGATGTGCCAGGACGACGGCTCCTCCGGGAGATCTCCGGCGTCGAGGAGCCCTTGCGGCGCGCCGGGGGCGGGGTCGACCGAGAACGATCGGAGGGGGTGCCGCAGACCGAAGCCGAGCGCCTTGAGGAACGCTTCCTTGCGGGTCCAGAGACGGAAGAACAGGTCAAGGCGCTCGCGCTCGGGGACGGCGTGGAGGCGGGCGGACTCGTCGCCGGCGAAGTTCTTGTCGGCCAGGGCGAGCAGGTACTTGACCGGCCGGATCTCCTCGATGTCGACCCCCAACCGTCCCTCCTTCGCCACGGCGATCATGATCCGCTCCTCGGAGTGTGACTGATTGAAAGCCGGACCGTGGGGCAGGAACGGCTTTCCGTGCTCGCCGAAGTGGAATCGGATGTCCTGTGGGGCCATGCCGATCTGCTGCGAGAGGACGCGGCGCAGGTGGGCCTGTGCGACGGTGTACCGGCGCCGGTGGCGGTCGTAGACGAAGCGGTCGGCACGCGCCTTCTCGCGATCGGTGAGCAGGGCCCGGGCGGCCCGGGTGATCTTGTCGGGCACGTCCAGGCTTCCCTCCCAGATGTAGACCACGCCGGCCTGCAGTATTGGGAGTGTCATATCTGTTGCGCGCCAAGGGGATGCCGTACCGTGAACCCAGCGTTCGCCGGGATGGGCCCGAGTCTGGAGTGTAACGCCATGCCCGACAGGTGTAGAATCGCCTATGTGGACGGACCGCGCCTGAGGCGGGCCTTCCTCGCGGCCTGCGCACACGCCCGGGCGTTCAAGGCGGAGCTCAACCGCATCAACGTCTTCCCGGTGCCCGATGGAGACACGGGCACCAACCTGGCGCTTACCCTCGACGCGATCGCAGGGGATCTCGCGGCCTCGCGGGAAAGGCGGGTGGACCGGGTGGCGGCGAGGGTGGCCCGGTCCGCGGTGATGGGTGCCCGGGGGAACTGCGGGATGATGCTGTCCCAGTTCCTCATCGGCTTCGCCAGCGGGTTGGAAGGACGTGCGCGCGCTTCCGCGGACGAGTTCGGCGCCGCCCTCGTGGAGGGATCGCGCTCGCTGGATGCCGCGGTGGAGAAGCCGGTAGAGGGTACGATCCTCACGGTCGTGCGCGACTCCGCGTCGGCGGCGACGGGCGGGGTGGACGGTGAGGGCAACGGCGGCGAGGCCGTGGACTTCACGGACCTGATGGCGCGACTCTTCGATGCGGCGAGGGACTCGCTCGAGCGGACGCCGGACCTCCTCCCCGTTCTGGCACAGGCGGGCGTCGTGGACGCAGGCGCGAAGGGATTCGTGCAGATGGTGGAGGGGGTGGTCGGGCTGATCGAGCACGGGGACGACGCTGCCACTGCGCAGGCGACGACGGCGTCCGCCCGGGATACCGATCACGACCGCCCCGAGTGGTCGCCCATCGGGGCCATGGACCACCCGCTGGGGCAGGGAACCCGGCGCTACTGTACGGAGATCCTGGTGGAGGGGCCGGATCTGCCCTCCGAGAAGACCGTGCGTGCGGCGCTCTCCGAGGGCTCTGAAGAGCTGCTGGTGATCCGCAGCGGCGAGATCCTCAAGATCCATCTGCACACCGACCACCCTCGGGAGGCGATCGACTACTGCGGAACCCTGGGGACGGTGGCGGCGCACAAGGCGGAGGACATGTTCGCCCAGTTCGAGGCGGCGCGCGGCGCGGTCGAGGGCGCCGTTCGCCGCCCGGTGGGCGTCCTCGTCGACTCGGGCTCGGATCTGCCGGACGCGGTGATGCGGGCGCACGGGATCCACATGGTCCCCCTTCTTCTCATTGACGGCGACAGGACGTTGCGAGACCGGATCGACGTGAGCGCCGAGGAGTTCCACGCGCGCCTCGACGGCGGCGGACCCCTCCCGACCACCTCACAACCGCCGCCGGGCCAGTTCAGGGACGCGTTCCAGAAGGCCTCGGGCGATTCCGAGGTGGTCGTGGCGATCCTGGTGGCGTCATCGCTGTCGGGGATCTTCCGGTCGGCCGAGCACGGCGCGCAGCTGGCGCCGGAGCTGGACGTCCGCCTTGTCGATTCGCGCGCGGCGTCGATTCTGATCGGCCTCCTCGCCCTCAAGGCGGCCGAGCTTGCCGAGTCGGGCATGCCGCCGGCCGAGATCGTCGCGGAGGTGGAACGGATCCGGGGCCAGTCCGGAATCGCGTTCACCGTGCGCAACCTGGACCGCCTGATCGCGTCCGGGCGGCTGAGCCATTTCGCGGGCTGGCTGGGTGGCCTCCTCGATCTCAAGCCGGTGCTGGCGCTGGGGCCCGACGGCACGATCCGCGCACTGGGAAAGGCGCGGGGGTCGCGGCGCGTGAGAAAGCTCCTGGTCGACAGGGTCCTGGCCGAGATACCCGAAGGCGCGGGCAAGGTTCGCTTCGGGATCGTGCACGCCGGAGCTCCCGACGTGGTGGCGCCCGTCCGCGCCAGGCTGGAGGCTCACTACCCGGGCGCTGAAGTCCTGGTGTCGCCGATAACCCCGGTAATCGCGACGCATCTGGGCGCCGGCGCCTGGGGCGTCGGCTACATGGTGGAGGACTGACGGCCTAGGCCCCCCTCAGCGCCCGGCGCCCCGCCACGAGCCAGTCGAAGGTTGCCAGCTGGGCTTCGGACGGCTTGGCCGGAAGGGTGACGAGGATCGGTCTCGCCCTGCTCGTCTCCGGCATGTGCAACACCATGTCGCCGGGATCGCCAGGGGGCTGAAAGGGTCGCGAACGACCCCCTGCGTCGATTGTGAGGGGACGCCCGGGCGCGGTGAGCCGCGCGATCAACAGCCCGTAGTCGCGCCACGCCTCGAGGGGGTCGGCCTCGCCGCCGGCAATGGACGGAATCAGCGTCTGCTGGTAATATGCAACCCCCTCCGCGTAACCCTCGGGATTGTTGTGCTTCAGTTCGCGCAGCTTTTCGCGGTAGTAGTCGCGGGGGTCCCTCGCGCCGGTGGCGGCAAGGGCTGCGGCGAAGCGGGCTTCGGCTGCCTGGCTCTGGTCGCTGCTCATCTGCGGGCGACGCTCCGGGGCTTGGAGGGGACACGAGTTGCTGAAGCCGCCCGCCCGGCGAGCTCCCGCGACCGAACTCGCTGTAGGGAGAGGCGTGACGGAAACTGTACCGGGCGATGCGAGGAGACAATGTTGACCGGCTCATTCAACCCGCGTGACGTGACCCCCGCCGACGACTTCATGGAGCTGTCCTGGGAGATGTTCGGCGAGTTGTGCCGTGCGCTGGCCCTGAAGGTGGCGAAGTCGTACGATCCGGAGATCATCATCGGGATCGCCAGGGCGGGGGTGATCCCGGGCGCCGTGGTCGCGTCGATGATGCGCCGCGACTTCTTTTCGCTGAAGATCACCCGGCGCGAGGGCGGCAAGGTGGTGCGCCAGCGCCCCTCCATCCTCTCTGCGGCACCCCGCCAGGCCCGGGGCAAGCGCGTGCTCATCGTCGACGAGATCACCACCTCGGGCGACACGATGCGCTTGGCCCTTGCCGCAGTGCGCGAGGTCGGCCCCGCCGAGATCCGCACCGCCACCAGCTTCGCGCGGACCCGCGGGTACAGGCCGGACTATTTCGCGCTGGCCACCGACTCCACGCTCATCTATCCCTGGGACCGCAAGATCTTCGAGGCCGGGGACCTGGTGGTGAATCCGCGCTACCGCGACGCGGACGCCTGAGGGGGGCCCAGGGCCGGTCCCTAGTACCCCTGCGCCATCGCCGAGAGGAACTCGGCGTTGGTGTGGTAGCTTCCGATCCTGTCGATCAGGAACTGCGCGGCCTCCGGCGGGGGCATGTCTCCGAGGAAGTTGCGCAGCAGGTAGACCCGGTTCAGTTCCTTCTCGGTCAGGAGGAGTTCCTCGCGGCGCGTCCCGGAGCGGTTGAGATCGATGGCGGGGTAGATTCGCCGGTCCGCGATCTCTCGGTCAAGGACCAGCTCCATGTTCCCGGTGCCCTTGAACTCCTCGAAGATGACCTCGTCCATCCGGCTGCCCGTGTCGACCAGCGTGGTGGCGATGATCGTCAGCGAGCCGCCGTTGTCCAGGCTGCGCGCCGAGCCGAAGAAGCGCTTCGGCTTCGAGAGCGCGTTGGCGTCGACTCCACCCGACAGGATCCTGCCGGAGTGCGGTGCGAGGATGTTGTACGCCCGCGCCAGCCGCGTGATCGAGTCCAGCAGGATGACCACGTCGCGTCCGTGTTCGACCTGGCGCTGGGCCTTGGCCAACACCATCTCGGCGACCTGCCTGTGCCGCACGGCGGGCTCGTCGAACGTCGAAGCGACGACCGCGCCCCGCACGCTTTCCTCCATCTCGGTCACCTCTTCGGGCCGCTCGTCGATCAGCAGCACGACCAGCTGCACCTCCGGGTGGTTGGTGGCGATCGCGTTGCCGATGTTGCGCAGGATGGTGGTCTTTCCGGCCTTCGGCGGCGACACGATCAACCCGCGCTGCCCGAGGCCCACGGGCGCGATCAGATCGATGATCCGCACCGAGAGCCTGCCGCCCGGCACCTCCAGCTTCAGCCGGCGGTTCGGATACCAGGGTTTGAGCTCTTCGAAGGTCGGGCGCCCGTTCGCCGCCTCGGGAGCCAGACCGTTGACGCGCTCCACGCTGTGGAGAGCGAGATACCGCTCACGGCGTCCCGGCGGGCGCACCGGGCCGACGACCGTGTCCCCCCGGCGAAGACCGAGCGACTGGATCTGGCTCGGACTCACGTAGATGTCGTCGGGACTGCTGACATAGTTCCAGCTCGGCGAGCGCAGGAAGCCATATCCGTCCGGCAGGATATCGAGCACCCCCTGCGTCTTCGGGGTCTCGTCCCGCTCGGCGAGGCATTCGTGGATGCGGAAGATGAGGTTGCGCCGGGACAGATTGCCGCTGTGTGGTATATCCAGATCTTCCGCGTAGCCCCGCAGTTCGGCTACCGTGCTATTCTTGAGTTCGGCGATGTCCATCGGGAGTCACGGGAATTGCCGGACGATACGGCTCGGAACGACGGTGTGACCGGGCGGTTTCGCGCAACAGGGTGAAGGTCGGGACGACCAGGAGCAGGGATGACCGGGTGCCGCGCGCAACGCGTGGCGCGTAGTGGTGGACCCGTTCGAAAGGATTGCACACACATCCATGCAGGTCAAGATGCGAGACCATCCCATCCTTCACCTCCTGCTTTTTGCCACGGCGCTGGGGAGCGCGATCATCGCCGGGGGGTTCCTCGCGGGGACCGATGTCCTGAACACGCGCTTCGTGCAGGTCGGCGGTTCCTGGTTCCCCGTGCCGACCACGATCGCCTTCGCGGAATTGAGTGTCGGCCTTCCCTTCGCGCTGGCGTTCATCGGCATCCTCCTGGGACACGAACTCGGCCACTACCTCACGGCGCGCCGGAACGGCGTGCGGGTATCGCTGCCGTACTTCATCCCGTTTCCGCCCTACTTCTCGCTGGTGGGCACGCTGGGGGCCTTTATCCGCATCCGCGGCCGGATCGCACGGCGATCGGTGCTGTTCGACATCGGGGTGGCCGGACCCGTAGTCAGCTTCATCCTCTCGCTGCCGGTACTGTTCGCCGGCCTGCGGCTCTCGGAGATCGTACCGGGGAGCGGCGCCGGACTCTATCCGTTTCTCGTGCACTTCGTCACGGAGCCGGTCCAGATCGGCAGTAGCGCGCTCCTGCACACAGCGGCCGTGTTCTCCGTTCCGGGTTTCGAACCCGGTGCCACGGTCCTGCTGCATCCCCTGGCGTTTGCGGGCTGGCTCGGGATCTTCGTGACCGCGCTGAACCTGCTTCCGCTCGGACAACTGGACGGAGGACACATCCTGTACGCCCTGACCGGCCCCGCACAACGGAAGATCGGCATGGCCTTCCTGCTGCTGCTCCTGCCGCTGGGCTTCGTGTGGTGGGGCTGGTGGCTGTGGGGCGGCGTTGTCCTGGCGCTGGGCCGCGGCCGGGTTGCGCATCCGGCCGTCACGAGCGAGGAAGAGCCGCTGGGGAAGGGCCGAAAGGTCCTCGGGTGGGCGTCCTTCGCGCTGCTGCTGGTGTGTTTCTCGCCCGCGCCGCTGAGGCTGTGACGTGGCCAGGCACAACAGGAACGCCACCGGCGTGGACCAGAGGGGTTTCCTCTACCGTATCAACTACCCGCCCGACTGGCTGGAGCGTGTCCGCGTGACGCGCAACCTGCCCTCGGGCAGACAGTCGACCAGGACGATCTTCAGGAACCCCTCACGCAACCCGGAGGTCGACCCCGGTGATCTGATCAGGGTCAGACTGGAGTCTCCGGAACAGGACATGGTCGTCGAGACGTCGGTGCGCACGACCCCCGACCGACTGGAGGAGATCGTGCTCGAATGGCGCGATCCGCGAACGCCCGATCCCCGCATGGGCAGGATCACCTTCACGCTCCGCGGCTTTGGTCCGTCCGCGCGGACGCGCGGAGGCAACGGTCCGATCGACTATCTTTCCCGATGACCAATTGGTTGTTGGGGGCGTTCGCCTTCGTGGGGAACCGGACGGTTTCGGGTCTTCAGGGGATGGGGCGGGCCTGGGGGCTCTTTCTCGGGGCCACGGCGTCGATTCGCAACGTCGACGTGTGGCTTCCGCACCTGCTGCCGCAGATGGCTCGCGTGGGAGTGGCCTCGGTGCCCATCGCGCTCTTCATCGCGACATTCACCGGGATCGTGATGTCGCTCCAGGCGTCGTACACGCTGACCGGCGCGATCCCGGTGTACTTCGTCGGGACCCTCGTAGGAAAGACGATGATTCTCGAGCTGGGACCGGTGCTCACCGCGCTCACGCTCGCCGGCCGCGTCGGGGCCAACATCTCCGCCGAACTGGGAACGATGCGCGTGACCGAACAGGTGGATGCGCTGGAGACGCTCGCCTACGATCCGCTCGCGTACCTGGTGGTGCCGCGCGTGTTCGCGGCGGTCTTCATGTTCCCGATCGTGGTGCTCCTGGCGATCGGAATCGGGATCGCGTCGGGGTGGTTCACGGCGCTTCAACTGCTGGACATGTCGTCTCCCGAGTTCGTGAAGGGTCTGCGCCTCTTCTTCGAGCCGTGGGACGTGTGGTTCGCGGTCATCAAGTCCGTTTCGTTCGGTGCGGTCGTGACCGGTGTGGGGTGCTACTTCGGACTGCAGACGGAACGGGGTGCCGAGGGCGTCGGCCGAAGCGCGACCCGGACCGTGGTGGTCGCCAGCATGCTGATCCTGTGCCTCGACGCGTTCTGGGCCACGGTGCTGCTGTAGCGGATGAGTACGTCATGAGTACGATATGAGCATATACCTCACGGAGGTCCACAAGGCGTTCGGACCGAAGGAGGTGCTCAAGGGGTTCTCCATGAGCATCGAGGACGGTGAGACGGCGGCGATTGTGGGCCCGTCGGGCATCGGCAAGTCGGTTCTGCTGAAGCACGTCGTGGGTCTGCTGCGGCCCGACGCGGGATCGGTCGTGGTGGACGGAGTTTCGGTGCCGGAGCTGGACAGGAAGGGGCTGGACCGCCTGCGGCGCAGGATCGGCTACGTGTTCCAGTTCGCGGCGCTGTTCGATTCGATGAGCATCGCGGAGAACGTGGGGATGGGGCTTAGGCGGATACCGGGGTGGGATCGGCGCCGCATCGAGGACAGGGTGGAGGATTGTCTCGCGCTCGTGGAGCTCGCCGGCATGGGCGACCGCTATCCCGCCGAGCTCAGCGGCGGCCAGCGAAAGCGGGCCGGGCTGGCGCGGGCGATCGCGCCGGAGCCGAAGTTCCTGCTGTACGACGAGCCCACCACCGGACTCGATCCGGTGACCACGTCCGCGATCGACCGTCTTATACTCCGTATGCGCGATGAACTCGGAGTCACGGGACTCGTGGTCACGCACGACATGACCAGCGCCTTCCGCGTGGCGGATCGGATCGCGCTGCTGCACGACGGCAGGGCAAGGTTCAGCGGCACGCCGGCGGAGGTGAAGGCGGCGTCGGATCCCGTGCTCAAGGGGTTTGTCGAAGGGGATCCCGACCTCTACTACAGGGACGGACGGAGGCGCGAGGGAATGCACGCGGGAGGACAGGATCATGGAGCGTAGGCGCGAAGCCCTGGTGGGCCTGGTCGTGATGCTCGGCGTCGCCGTCGGCGTGGTGGGCACCATCTGGCTGCAGGGAGGACTAAGGCGCGACATGCGTGAACTGCGCGCCGCCTCGCAGAACGTGGGGCAGCTGGTCGCCGGTGCCGCCGTCAAATTCCGGGGCGTCTCTGTCGGGCATGTGGACGCGGTGAACGTGGCTCCGGACGGCGAAGCCGTCCTGGTGCACCTTAGCGTCGAGCCCGACCTGGTGCTGCCCGCCGACGCAGCGGTTCTGCTCGCGCCCGAGTCCATGTTCGGAGACTGGCAGGCCGAGATCCTCAGCCGGGCGGATTTCGAACTGTTCTCGTTCCTGGACTACCCCGAGGAGGGTGTGCTGCCGGCCGCCGCGTTGCCCGATTTCTCCCGGCTCACGGCCACCGCCGACCAGATCGCCCGGAGACTGACGACGATCTCGGAGCGCTTTGAAGTCGCCTTCACGGAGGAGACGGCCCTCAACCTCAAGAACGCCATCGACAACATCGGCGCGGTCAGCGACGGCCTGTCGGAGATCATCACGCAGCAGGCGGCGCGTTTCGAGGACCTCTCCGAGGGGGTCAACGCGTCAGCCGCGGAACTCGGCGCCGCGGCGCGTCAGGCCAGACTTTCCTTCGAACGCGTCGATTCGATCATTGCCAACACCCAGGTGGAGGGGATGCTCGGGGACGCGGGTGTCACCATGAGCAATCTGCGCGAGCTGACCGAGTCCATGAATGCGTCGCTGGGCGACCTGAGGTCGGCGGCCCAGCGTGCCGACACCACCTTCGCGCGGCTGGACGAACTGCTCGCTGCGGTCGAGTCCGGCGACGGGTCGCTGGGACGACTGCTGGGGGATCCGACACTGGCGGAAGGTGCCGCCGAAGCGGTCCAGGAGCTGAGGGCGCTTCTGGTCGACATCCAGGAAAACCCGCGTCGCTACCTGAGTTTTTCGATCTTCTAACAATGGCAACTTCGGTGAGGGTGCGGATGGAGCGGGCGGAGGCGAGGCGGATCGAGCGGAGCGCGGGGGGCGTCGTGGTGAGGTGCCTCGCAGGAATCTGGCATGCACTTGTGATCAGGGATCCGTACGGCAACTGGTCGCTCCCCAAGGGACACATCGAGGGTGGCGAGAGCCTGCGTGAGACCGCGGTCCGTGAAGTGGAGGAGGAGACCGGGATCAGACCGGAACTCGTGGGGCCGAAGATCGGCACCATCGACTGGACATTCCAGCAGGGGCGTGAAACGATCCACAAGTTCTGCACCTTCTTCCTCATGCGGAGCCGGGTGGGCGAGCCCGTGCCCCAGCGCGCCGAAGGAATCAGCGAATGCGTATGGCTTCCGATGCAGGACGCCGCCCGGCGCATCCCGTACACGGACACCAGGGAAGTGGTTGATCGCGCCAACGCCCTGATCGTCGAGGCCGGGTGGTGAACGACCGTGCCCCGGACCGGAGCGGCCGCAACTGGCGAGCGGTCCAGGCCACGCTGCTGGTCCTCGCCGGCGCGTTCTTCCTCTTCAGCATGCGGAGTGCGCTGAACCCGTTCATCCTCTACTGCGTCTTCATCGCGCTGCTCACGCCCTTCCGCGGGATCCGGGGCCAGGCGCTTCTCGTTACCGTGGCCACCGTCCTGATCTGCCTCTGGGTGCTCAGCACGGCAGGCTCCCTTCTGGCCCCCTTCTTTCTCGCCTTCGTGCTGGCGTACATCCTCGACCCCGTCGCCGACCGCGTCTCGGCGCATCCGCGCATCGGGAGAACCGCCGCGATATTCCTGATCCTCGTTCCATTCCTGGCGCTGGGCGCGGTGGCGGTCGTCTTCGGGGTGCCCGAACTCGTCAGCCAGGCACGCGACTTCGTTCTCCAGGCGCCGCGCGCTCTCGAAGAACTTGCGAACTGGGTGCGCGGGCTAACCCCGGAGTCTCTCGGATTCGACCTCCCGTTCGTGGACGAGCCGGCGGCGCTGGCCTGGATCCAGCAACTCGACTCCCAAGCCGTCGCGGAGCTCCTCGAGTCGCGGCGCGAAGAACTCACCCGGCGAGCGTGGGCGGCCGTGCTCGGACTGGGCCGAGGCTTCGGCACCCTGGTCACCGTTCTCGGCTACCTGGTCCTCACCCCCGTGCTGATGTTCTACCTGCTGCGCGACTACGACCGCATCATCGCCCGCGCCCGCGATCTTCTGCCCGGCAAGCTCGAATCCCGCGTGAGCGGCTACGCACGCGAGTTCGACGACCTCCTGTCCCGGTACCTGCGCGGCCAGGTCTCGGCGTCGCTGATCACCGGCGGGATCACCTGGCTGGGCCTGCTGATCGTGGGCTTCCCCTACGCCTTCCTCCTCGGCGCCACCGTTGCCGTCCTCGGGGTGATCCCCTACATGGGGGTCGCCGTGTCGCTCGTTCCCGCCGTCATCATCGCACTCGTCAGCGACAGCGTCGGCCTCTCGCTGATCAAGGTGGCCGCCGTGTACGGGGTGGCCCAGGGGCTCGAAAGCGCGGTGATCAGCCCCCGCATCGTGGGCGAATCGGTGGGCCTGCACCCCGTCTGGATCGTGCTGGCGCTTTCGCTCGGCGGCTTCTACTTCGGCTTCGTCGGCCTGCTCATCGGTGTGCCCCTGGCCGTGGCCGCCAAGCTGCTACTGGTGCGCGGCCTGGAACGCTACAAGAATTCGGCTCTATACAAGGAAGGGACGGTGCTGTCCCGCTAGCAGTCCGTGGATAAACCCGCACGAGCACCGAGAGCGGTGAGGCGCCGGGCTGGCAAGGCGCGACGAGAGGAGAATAGCGGAGCTATTCGCCCGAGAAGCAACGCAGAGCGAAGCCTGGAGAAGGAGAATGTACATTTTACAGGACAGATTGTAATGTTGGCATTACAGTGTGAACAGTCGGAGCGAAGCGGCCAGCCCGGATGCATCGCCGCTCGAATGCCGAGAGGGTCTTGTCCACGGGCTGCCAGACGCCGACAGCTCTCTGCCCCGTCCACGCCTCCCGCAACCTCGCAATACATCGCCTCCAATGTCTGACAACCACATCGAAAACCTCGTGATCGTCGGCTCTGGCCCCGCCGGCTGGACCGCCGCCATCTACGGGGCGCGCGCGAACCTCGACCCGCTTGTCTACGAGGGCGCCGGCAGCCGCACCATGATCCCCGGCGGACAGCTCATGTTCACCACCGATGTCGAGAACTACCCGGGCTTCGCGGACGGGATCGGCGGCATCGAGATGATGATGGAGTTCAAGAAGCAGGCCCTCCGCTTCGAAACCCGCGTCGTCACCGAGGATATCGTCGAGGTCGACTTCTCCAGCCGCCCCTTCCTTCTGCGCTCGTCGGCCGGAGAGGAGGTCCGCGCCCGCACGGTGGTCGTCGCGACCGGAGCCAACGCACGCTGGCTGGGCGTGCCGGGCGAGGAGCGGCTGGCGCAGACCGGGGGCGGGGTGTCGGCCTGTGCCGTGTGCGACGGGGCACTGCCGTTCTTCCGTGGCCAGGTCATTGCCGTGGTGGGCGGCGGCGACAGCGCAATGGAGGAAGCGCTCTACATGACCAAGTTCGCCAGCGAGGTCCTGCTCATCCATCGCCGCGACGAGCTGCGGGCCTCCCGGATCATGCAGGATCGGGCGCTTGCAAGCGAAAGTATCCGCTTTTTGTGGAACAAGGTCGTCGCTGAAGTGCTCGGCGACGAGGTCATCAGCGGCATCCGGCTCCGTGACACGGTCACGGGGGAAGAGTCGGAGATCGCCGTCGGCGGCATGTTCGTGGCGATTGGCCACGACCCCAACACGGCATTCCTGCGCGGCCACCTCGACCTCAAGGACAACGGCTACGTCCGCCTGCCCACCCCCTGGCGCACGGAGACGAACGTGCCCGGCGTCTTCGCAGCGGGCGACGTCATGGACGATTTCTACCGGCAGGCGGTGTCGGCGGCGGGAACGGGGTGCATGGCGGCGCTGGAAGCGGAGCGGTTCCTGGCGCACGGGGGATGAGGTGTCGGGATCACGGGTGTAACCGGCGATAACCGACACGTGCAACCAGGGGTATTGCCTCATCTCGGCAGGCGTGTCATTTGCGGACTCCTGCCCGGCACCCCACCTTGACCGCGACACCCATCCTTCCCTCCCGATCAAGGAGACAGCGTGAACAAGAAGTGCATCCTTGCAACGCTCGCGGGCTTTGTTGCCCTCTTCGTGCTGGGCTTCGTCCTGTACGGAGTGCTGCTGGCCGATTTCTTCGCCAACGAAGCCATGTCGGAGACGCCCAACTACCTGGCCATCGCCGGTGGCCAGCTCGCCGCTGCGGGACTTCTGGCCCTGGTGCTCAGCTGGAGGGCCGCCGAGGGGCCCGGCGACGCATTCAAGTCGGGGGCCGGCGTAGGCGTGCTGTACAGCCTGTCGTTCGGGCTGACGATGTTCGGGACCACGGAAGGCATGTTCACGGCGACCACCGTGGTTGGTGATGCCGTTGTCTCGGTGGTGATGTTCGGGATCGCGGGCATGGTGATCGCGAAGGTTCTGCACGACGGCTAGCCGAGCCCCAGCCCCCCGTCCACAACGACGACCTGGCCTGTCACGTAGTCGGCGCGCGCGAGGAACCGGACCGCGGCGGCCACGTCTTCGGGCGCGCCGACCCGCCCCATGGGGATGCGCCGCCGCGTGCGCTCGATCTCGGCCTCGCTGTGGTGTTCCGGCGGCAGGACGTATCCCGGCGCGACGGCGTTGACGCGCACCGCGGGGGCCAGCCGCCGAGCCATCACACGGGTCAGGTGCAGGAGCCCGGCCTTCGCCACCGAGTGATGCGGGTGGCTGGTCCAGGGATGCAGCGCCGAGAGGTCCACGATGTTGACGACCGACCCGCGTGAGGCGCGCAGCAGGGCGGCGGTTTCGCGGACGAGCAGGAAGGGCGCTCTGAGGTTGACGGCCATCACGGCGTCCCATTCCTCGGCCGTCACCGCGAGGAGGTCGGCTGCGGCGAAGCTGGCCGCCGAGTTGACCAGCAGGTCCAGGCGGCCGTATCGCCCGGTGGCCGTGCGGGCGAGTTCTTCGACATCGCGCTCGCGCGACAGATCGGCCCGGACGGTGTCGGCCCGCCTCCGCATCCGCCGGGCTGCCGCGGCGACTTCGGCGGCTCCCGCAGGCGACGAGTTGTAGCTGATCAGCAGGTCGTATCCGCTGCGGGCCAGCGCCAGGGCGATCGCCCTTCCCACCCTCAAACCCCCGCCTGTAACGAGGGCTACGGGGTTGGATCGGAGGCCGGAATCGGGGTCAACGGCAAACATATCGGATGATATGTAATGTGGAATTGACAAAATGTAAAGTTGACATTACGCGCGTGCGCACTGGCGGCTGTCGCGACAGGGTTGGAAACGCGATGGGCCAATGGTAGCTTCCGTCGCGATCCTCACTTCCCCGACGACTAGAATACGACCATGTCAGCATCGCATCGAATTGAGAAGGACTCACTGGGCGAGGTACGTGTTCCCGCCGATGCCCTCTACGGCGCACAGACCCAGCGGGCGGCCGAGAATTTTCCCATCAGCGGACGGCGTTTTACGCGGCGGTTCATCGAGGCGCTGGGACGGCTGAAGGAGGCGGCTGCGGAGACGAACGCCGAGCTGGGGCTGGTGCCCGCGCAACTGACCGACGCGATCGGGGCGGCGGCGCACGAGGTCGCGGAGGGCGAGTGGGACGACGAGTTCGTGCTCGACATCTACCAGACGGGGTCGGGCACGTCGACCAACATGAACGCCAACGAGGTGATCGCCGCGCTAGCCAACCGTGCGCTGGCGGGCGCGGCCCATGTGCATCCGAACGACCACGTGAACTACGGCCAGTCGTCGAACGACATCATTCCGACGGCGATCCACGTCTCGTGTCGCGCGGCGATCCGGGACGAGCTGGTACCGGCGCTCGCGGGGCTGCGCGACGCGCTGGTCGGGAAGGCGCGGGACTTCGACGGGATCGTGAAATCCGGGCGCACCCACCTGATGGACGCGACGCCGGTGCGATTGGGGCAGGAGTTCGGCGGCTACGCGGCGCAGGTGGCGAAGGGGATCGAGCGGGTGGAGCGCGCATCCGGGGAGATGGCGGAGGTGGCGCTGGGGGGCACCGCGACCGGAAGCGGGATCAACACGCACCCGGAGTTCGCGGCGCGGACGACGGCGAAGGTCGCGGCGCGGTACGGCATCGAGTTCCGCGAGGCCGAGGACCACTTCGAGGCGCAGGGCGGGAAGGACGCCTGCGTGTCGCTCGCGGGAGCGCTCAACACGGTTGCGGCGAGCCTCATGAAGATCGCGGACGACATTCGCTGGCTGGCGAGCGGGCCGACCTCCGGGATCTCGGAGATTCAACTTCCGGCAGTCCAGCCTGGCAGTTCGATCATGCCGGGGAAGGTCAATCCGGTGATCTGCGAGGCGCTGATGATGGTGTGCGCGCGGGTCGCGGGGAACGCCACGACCGTCACCATCGGCGGCCAGCGCGGCAACTTCGAGCTGAACGTGATGATGCCGGTGATCGCCGACGCGCTCCTGGAGTCGATCACGCTGCTCGCGAACGGCTCGGCGGTCTTCACGGACCGGTGCGTCGCGGGGATCACCCCGCGGCCGGACCGGGCGCGCGAGCTGCTGGAGCGGAATCCGTCGATCGCCACGGCGCTGAACGCGTACATCGGCTACGACAAGGCCGCGGTGGTGGCCAAGAAGGCGGCGGCCGAGGGGCGGTCGGTGCGGGATGTGGTGGAGGAGATGGGGCTGGTCGCGCCGGAACGGCTGGACGACGCGCTTGACGTGCGCGGGATGACCGAGCCCGGGATCCCGGGTAAGGGGTGACCCCCGGAAGGGGTGACTATTGCGGTTCCGGGAATCGCGCTGCATAATGGTGCCGTGCTGGAGGGCTCGTATTTGAGCCAACACTGGAGGAGCCGGGACTGCTTCCCGTTGTGGACGTCACGCCCCGTCACCGGGGACGGCGAAGCCAGCGGGGGAGTCACCACCCATTTGAGCCCGGGCTTCAGGTTACACCCTCCGGCACCCGGGGCCGGCGCTCGAGATCGGGCGCCGGCCCTTGCACTTTCAGAGGACGGTGCGACGCTGTCGGGAGGGAATAGCGAATGCCACGGGTCCGGATCACTCGGCGGTTGCACTTCAGCGCGGCGCACCGGCTGGCGCAGCCGGAATGGGACGATGAGAAGAACCGGCGCGTCTTCGGGGACTGCGCAAACCGGAACTGGCACGGGCACAACTACGAGCTGGACGTGACTGTCGCCGGGCCTGTCGACCCGGATACCGGCTACGTGATGGATCTGAAGGATCTCAAGGACCTGGTGAACCGGCACGTGGTCGACGATCTGGACCACCGCAACCTCAATCTCGATGTGTCGTGGCTCGAGGGCGTGCTTCCCTCCACCGAGAATCTGGTGATGCGGATCTGGGAGCGGATCGAGCCTCACATCCCGGCGCCGGCGACGCTGGAGAGGGTGGTGTTGTGGGAGACGCCGCGCCACTGGGCCGAGTATCGGGGTGACTAGCGGGAGGGCTGCGGCCTCGCGTCGGCGGACCGCGCTGGTTACCGGGGCGACGGGTGGGATCGGCGAGGCGGTGGCCAGGCGGCTGGCTGCGGATGGGTTCCGGGTGTGCGTGGGGGGGCGCCGGGTGGATCGGCTGGAGCGGCTTGCGGGCGAGGT
>VXMI01000004.1 GCA_009841165.1 Gemmatimonadota bacterium
CCCGGGTGTTGCGTCGTTCGCGCACGTTGTCGCCCCCCCAGGCGCGGGCGCGCAGTCGGGCGAGCGCGGCGTCGGCCTGGGGGCGGGCGGCTCGTCCCAGCCGGGCGGGGAGCGTTCGGGCAAAGTGCGCGGCGAGGAGGGGGATGTCGTCCGGGCGCGCGCGTAGCGGGGGGACTCGGATGACGTGGACGTTGAGGCGGTACAGGAGATCGTGCCGGAAGGCCCCCCTGTCGGCCTCGGCATCCAGGTCCCGGTGCGTCGCGGCGACGATGCGGGCACCGATGGTGATGGTGTCCTCGCCGCCCAGGCGGATGATCTCGCCGCCCTCCAGCACGCGCAGCAGGCGCGCCTGCACGGATGCCGGGAGTTCGCCGATCTCGTCCAGGAAGAGGGTCCCGGAGGTCGCCCGCTCGAATGCGCCGCGGCGTGCCTTCAGCGCCCCCGTGAACGCACCCCGGTCGTGGCCGAAGAGGTCGCTGTCCACCAGTCCCTCCGCCATGCCCCCGCAGTTGACCGCCACGAACGCCTCGTCGCGCCGCCCGCTCAGGCGGTGCAGCTCCCTCGCGACCAGCTCCTTGCCCGTGCCGCTTTCGCCCAGAACGAGCACCGGGCTGGGGATGTCGGCCAGCCGCGCAATCGCCGCGCGCACAGCCTGCATCGGTTCGCTCTCGCCGATCAGGGGGGAGTCCGGCGCCAACCGCTCCTCTAGTTCGTCCAGGCGTTGCCGCAGGTCGGTCTGCCGCAGCGCCAGCCTCACTTCGTGCACGACGCGCTCCATGGGCTCGGCCTTGTCGATGAAGCTGAAGGCGCCGAGGCGGACGGCTTCCACGCAGCGATCGAAGCTGCCCGTACCGGTGTACACGATCACCGGAACATCGATTTCGCGGTGCTGCACGGCACGGAGCACGTCGAAGCCGTCGAGCCCGGGCATCTCGAGGTCGAGGATGACGCAGTCGACCACTTCGCGCGTCAGGATCTCGAGCCCCTCCGCACCGCCGGAAGCCACGCGCGTACGAAAGCCCCCCAGCCGCTTCAGGTCGTAGGCGTACTGCTCGGCCAGAGGCCGCACGTCGTCGATGATGAGGACCAGGGCACCGCCGGGTCCCGTCCGCCGCCGCGATGTCATCGTGCCCGCTCCGCCGGGGCCGCCTTCAGGGTCACGACCACGCGGGTGCCGCGCCCCCGGGCACTCTCCAGGGCGATCTCGCCGCCCACGTCCCGCACAAGCCTGCGCGCGATCGCGAGGCCGAGTCCCGTGCCTCCGGTTCGCGTGGTGAAGAATGGTTCGAAGACGCGGCCATGCGCTTCCGCGGGAATCCCCGGGCCGTCATCGACTACGGCAAGGCGATGGCGAATGGCCTGTCCGCCGGCGCGCTCGGACCCGACCGACAGCCGCACTTCCCCCCCTTCGCCGGCCACTGCCGTCACCGCGTTCGAAACGATGTTCTCAACGACTCTTCTGAGTGAAAGAGCGTCCATCTCCACCCAGGCGGGCTCTCCACCCAGATCGGCGGTGAAGCGGACCCCGGTGCGAAGGGATCGCTGAGCCTCCACGACTGACCGGACCACCGCGCGCAGCTCCGAGCGGTCCCGGGCTCCATGCACGGCCACCGCCCTGTACTGCTCGGCCAGCTCGCCCAGGTAGTCGAGGCTCGCCGTCAGGGTCGGCGCGCGCTCGTCAAACGCCTCGACAAGGTCGCCCGGTCCGTCCCCCCGCGCTTCGCCGAGATGGCTGACGACGTTGCGGATCGGCACCAGTCCGTTGCGCACGTCGTGGTTCACCTGCCGGGCGAACTCGCCCAGCGTCGCGCGCTTTTCGGCGTTCCTCACCTTGGCCACTCCGTCTCGGATCCGCCGCAGCATTCCGTTCAGGAAGAAGCCCAGGCGGTCCAACTCCCTGGCACCGCCGCGGGGAAACGCGGTATCGAGCCGGCCCAGATGCACGCCCCTTGCCGTGGCCGCGAGTCGCTCCACCGGGTCGGAGAAACGCCGCGCCATGAACCCGCCCAGGACGATCGCGACCAGCGCCGCCCCCGCGAGAGAGAACAGGAGCACCCGGTCGAAGGACCGGGTCATGTCGGCCAGCAGAGGATCTCGCCAGGCGATCACCAGGTCGACCGGCACGATCTCGCCACCCGGCAGTCCGTACGCACCTCCCTCCCACAGCACGCGCCCGATCGCGCGCCGTCCCTGGAACTCCGCTCCCGCCTCGTCCGCCGGTCCGGGCCCCGGCCCCGCGACCAGCAGCGCATCCGCGCCGCCGCCCGCCTCCGCGAACAGCGAGACCTCCCGGCCGGCGGGCAACACACCCAGCGCGGCCAGTTCCTCGCCCACGACCCCAATGACCGCCACGCCCCCCACTTCGAATCGGCGCGCCAGGGTGAAGACGGTCCCACCAGAATCCGGAAAGGCCACCCTGGTGACCACCGGCGCCCCCGCCCCGTCGGCCTGCTCCACGAGGCGGGGACTGTGCCGTCCCGCATCGCCGGGGAAATGGCTCGCTGCCAGGATCGTGCCGCCCGCGTCCAGCAGGTAGGCCACGTCCAGGCCGCTGGCGGCCGCGAAACGGGCGGCGGCCTCCTGCAGCACGGGGCCGCTTCCCGTCCGCGCCGCGATCCGCACGGCGTTGTCGTCGGCCAGGAGCCGGCCGAGCGCATTCAGGCGGTCGTCCAGGAAGGCCGCGCCGGACACCCACGCCGCGGTCAGGCGGTCGGCCCGCTCGCGCATCCGCTGCCCATTGGCCTCGGTGAGACGCTGGACCCCGGCGTATCGCACCACCAGCCCGAGACAGAGCACGGGGATCCACGCCACGACGATCCCGGCGATCACGAGGCGGCGGCGAAAGCTCATGGGCGCGAGGTCTCGAAAAGGGCGGTCTCGCCGACCAGCACCACATTCGTGCCCGGCGCACCCCCCCACGGCTCCCACCCGGCCAGCTCGCGCAGGACCTCGGCGTGGAGCGAGCAGGGGTGTCCGGGACCTCCGTGCACCGCAACGACAGCGGCGACATCGGTGGCCGCGCGCCGGCGCTCCGACCCGGTCCCCGGCCGCACCCTGGGCTGCACCGCAAGCCGCCCCGCCGTCCCGGCCAGGGCCTGGACCAGCGCCCCGGCCCGGTCACCGCGCATCGCCATCGAGACGATGCGCTCCGCGATCTGCCCCGCGGCCCGATCGTCCCCGGCGTAGCTGACCGTGGCCGAAGCGGGACCGACGTCGCGCCTCGCACGCCGCGCAGCCGGCTCGTCACCACCAGCACCCCCGCCGCAACTCTCCACGAGCGCGCTCCACCGCACCCCCGTCAGCCTCCTCGCGCCGGGCGCGCCCCATTCCACCCAGTCGGCGCCGATCGCGCCGCCGACCTCGCGCGCTTCCTCGGCCTCGACGGCGCCCGCGAACACCACCATGTACAGCCGGTCGAACGCCACCAGCCGCACGGGGCGGCCCAGCGAACGCGCGTACTCCACGGAGGCGTCGTGGCGCGTCAGCACGCGCGACCCTGCGTCGATGGCGTCGCGCACGTCGTGCACACCGCCCCCCTCCACCGCCAGCGCCACCCCCGACAGCCTGGGGTCGGCAAACACGCGCTCCGGCTCGTCCAGTGCCCCCTCCGCCGACGCCCCGAAACGCACCTGCACGCGACCGCCCGACAGCACCGTGATGTTCTCGATCCGGTGGCCCAGCCAGGGAGGTTCCCCCAGCGGCGGCCACGCCGACACCAGGTCCACGCCGACCGGTCCCGCGGCCGCTGCCGCAAACTCCAGGGTGACCACCCCTCCCTCGCGCGACCAGTCCGCCCTGCCGGCCACCACGCCGCCGTCGCACCCGATCCGGAGGAGTGCGGCCGGATACCCCTCTCCGACGGCGCCGGCCGCACACTCGGCGCCGCGGGCCGGGACGGGAGCGCCACTCCCGGCCACCGACGGCCCGCACCCCGCCACCAGTGCGCAACCGGCGAGCCGCATCCACCAGGCCGTGGAATGGCTGTTCATGGGCGTTCCTCCCCGCGGGACAGGCTGGTGGGCCGGAGCATCGCTGGCCATCCCCGCGACTGCCCGGCTACAATCGGAAGCATGGAAAGCTCATCGCCAAACCGCAAAGTCTTGCTGCCGGGCCCGGCGGTCTCCGCCGAATGGCTGGCAGCCCGTCTCGGCCGGCCCGGTCTCGTCGTCATGGACGGATCCTGGTACCTCCCCGGGTCGGGTCGGGACCCGGAGCGCGAGTTCACGGAACGCCGGATTCCCGGTGCGCGCTTCTTCGATATCGATAGGTGCAGCGACCCGGACGCGGCGTTGCCGCACACGGTGGCGCCATCGGACCACTTTCGCCGGTGCGCGGAAGAGGCGGGCGTCTCCGCAGGCTCCGCCGTGGTGGCCTACGACGCCTCCGGCGTGAACCTCAGCGCCGCGCGGGTCTGGTGGAACTTCCGCTACTTCGGACACGACAACATCGCCGTGCTGGACGGCGGCCTGCGGCACTGGGTCGCGGCCGGGAATCCCACCGAGTCGGGTGCTCCCGTGCGCACGCTCGAAGCGCCGGCGCCTTTCGTCCCCAGGCCCCGGCCCCACCTGATCCGCGACTTCCGCGACGTGCTGCGGGCGACCCGCGCCGAAGGGGTCCAGATCGTCGACATGCGTCCGCGCGGCCGGTTTGCGGGCACGGAACCCGAACCGCGAGCGGGGCTGAGGGGAGGGCATGTGCCGGGGAGCAGAAACGTCCCCTACGTCGACCTGGTGGACCGCGCGACGGGTCTTGCGATCGACTTCGAGGCCTTCCGCCAACTTGTGGCCGAGGCGGGCATCGACCCGGCGAACGAACTGGTGGGGACGTGTGGTTCGGGGACCAGCGCCTGCGCCTTCGCGTGGCTGATGGCCCGCGCCGGGAAGGGCGACGTGGCGATCTACGACGGATCCTGGTCGGAATGGGGCGGGCGCGACGACCTGCCGATCGAAACGGGACCGCCCGATGACTGACCGGGACGCTTGTTTGCGATAATCGTCCCGCGCTGCGGCCCCAGAATCCAGTTGCCGGAAAGGAAGTCGCCGTCTCTCGCGAGGCGCAGGATGAGCGGATGCTCACCCGTAATCGCGTGAACGGTCATGTGATCCTCGCCCGCTTCGAGGTTCGTCACGCGGGCTGTGACGCCGGTGATGTTGATCAACCCCGTGTACTCTCCGGGTTCGCCGCGAATCTCCATCGATCCTTCCGAGACCATCGTCGCGGAGGACATCGTCAGATCGTACCTGCCGACCGGATCGAAGCCGGGCGCGGTCGGCGATTCGGCGTCGCCCGAAGTCCCGGGCGTGGCGCAACCGGCGCCAACGAGGACAACGCAGAGGACGGCGGCGACAGGACCGGCACGCCTCGCCGCCACCCGAAGCCTCACCCCGCGATCGCGGCCGTCGTGACCCAGGCGCCGGCCCTGCGCAGGCCGGCCATTACCCAGTCCCCCACCCTGACCAGGACGTCGAGCACCAGGGTCTGATCCAGAATCCCAAGCCAGATGGCGACCGCCGTGAGGATCGCCACCACCGCAACCGTTTTCAGGACAACGCGCACGAACTCCCTGAGGATCAGGCAGACGATCGCCACCACGATCAGTAGGATCACCACTTCGCCGACAATTGCGGAACCCAGCTCGTTCACGTCGTCACTTCCGGCATTGCGCTTACGATGCTACTACAGCCACCGACACATGCGGGGATACACCAAACTGCAAAGAGGGGCAGCCCCGGGACAACGGGCCACCCCTCTTCGTCTTCCCGATGGGCCGGGAGCGAGCCCTACGAAACCCGGTCCTTGAGGTTCCTGGCAGCCTTGAAGGCGGGGTACCTCCTGGCTGCGATGGCAATCGATTCGCCGGTCCGGGGATTCCGACCGGTCCGCGCCGCCCGCTCCCGCGTCTCGAACGTGCCGAACCCCCCGATCGACACCTTTTCACCGGCATCGAGCTGGCCGGCGATGACCCCGTGGTCGGGGTTGAAGAGTACGTCCACTACGTCGGCCGCCTGAGCCTGCGTCAGGTCGGACCTGCTCGCGAGCTTTCTGGCCATCTCGGACTTGTTCATGCAGCTGCTCCTTGGTTGGTTGACCCGCTCGAACCCGGAGCCGGGTCTGGGCGGTGTGGGTGCGCGCCGGGCGCGGTTGGTAGGCGTTGTATAATGTCAGTTCGGTTCGGCGTTCCACTTTTCCTCGTGTTCGCCGGAAACAGTCTGGAAGAAAACCGCCAAAAAGGGAAGCACCCGAGAGAACGGCGGCGACCAGCGGGTCGATCCAATTCTGCACGGAGGAGGTGCCTTGAGAGCTGCGATCTATCGGGAATACCGGGGGCCGATCGCGATTGAGTCGTTCCCGGATCCCGAACCCGCCCCGGACGGCGTCGTGCTGAGAGTGGAGGCCAACGGGATCTGCCGCAGCGACTGGCACGGCTGGGTGGGACACGATCCCGACATCGTGCTCCCGCATGTGCCTGGTCACGAAATCGCGGGGGTGGTGGAGGAAACAGGATCCGAGGTGACACGCTGGCGGCGAGGCGATCGCGTGTCGGTGCCGTTCATCGCGGGGTGCGGGCGGTGCCGTCCCTGCCGGGCCGGCAACCAGCAGGTCTGCGCGCACCAGTTCCAGCCGGGGTTCCATGGCTGGGGCGGCTTCGCGGACCGTGTGGCGCTGCGCCAGGCCGATCTGACCCTCGCCGCGCTCCCCGACGACCTCGACTTCGTGACCGCCGCGAGCCTGGGCTGCCGGTTCGCCACCTCCTTTCGGGCCGTGCAGGCACAGGGACGCGTCACCGCGGGCGACTGGGTGGCCATCCACGGCTGCGGCGGGGTGGGCCTGGCCGCGGTCATGATCGCCCGCGCGCTCGGGGCGAACGTGGTCGCGGTCGACATCCGCGACGAGGCGCTGGCGATGGCGCGCGAACTTGGCGCGGTCGCTTCGGTGAACGCCGACGACTGCGTCGATGTCCCCGAGGCGATCCACGACCTGACCGGCGGCGGCGCCCACGCCTCGGTCGACGCGCTGGGTCACCCGGACACCTGCTTCAACTCGGTCGCCTGCCTGCGCAGACGCGGCCGCCACGTCCAGGTGGGCCTCATGACGGGCGATCACCGCAACGCGCGCGTCCCCATGGACCGGGTTATCGCCTGGGAGCTGGAAATGGTGGGGAGCCACGGCCTGCAGGCCTGGGAGTACGACCGCATGCTGCGCATGGTCGCATCGGGGTTTGTCGGCCTCGACAGACTGGTGACGCGGACGGTCACCCTCGAGGAGGGCATAGACATCCTCACGGGCATGGACGACTACGCCGTCCTCGGGGTGAACGTGATCGATCGGTTCTAGTGTAATCTTAACATTACATAAAGTAGTGTTAACTTTACATTTTGGTCACCATTCCCCGAAAGAGCAGAACGGCAACAGCTGCCCGATCCAGTCCCGCGCCGGGGTGCCGATGGGCGCGCCGGGCGGTGCCTGTTGCGACGGTGTCGGCGCCCAGGCCCCATGGGGACGGTTTTCGAACCGTTCGATGTCGCGCGCCAGCAGCGCGAAGTGGGCCGCCATGGCGCCGTAGCCGTCCGAGCGGGTCACCGCCATCTCCCTGAGCATGCGGAGCCGCTGTTCGGCCACCGCCCGCACCTGCGGCATTGGGGCGCCGCCCGCGAGCCCCATCAGCCCGTCGGCGACCACCCGGCCCACCGCGCGCCGCACCTCCGCCTCGTAGGGCGAGTCGCCCCCGTCCGGCTCGGACACGGCGGCCAGTGCGCCGATCACGTCGTCAAGACCCGGCAGCGACGAGTCCAGCACGTTCTGCTCCAGGAGCCGCGCGGCGCGGCCGGGATTGAACACCTCGCCCACCACGTGCCCCGCGGCGACCACCGCCGGCGACACCGCGTCGAACATGCCGCCCGTGTAGCGCGGGAAGAGCTCTCGCGTGCGCCCGTAGCCGGAGGGGCGGGGCGGCAGCCGATCCAGCACGGTGGCGGGCACGGTCAGTTCGGCGGGCTGGATCGCGCGCACCAGGGCGTCCAGCGCCCGTTGCTGCTCGGCGGCCGAAGCCGGGCTGACCGGATCCATGCCGTCGCCCCTGGTGGCGTAGGTGTAGTGCAGCCCGCCGAGCACCGATGCCGCGGCGGTCACCTGGTAGCGGTGGTGCAGGTATAGCGGCACCAGCGCCTCCTCCATCTGCGCCATGGGTCTGCCCTTGCGGATCACGCGCTCGCCGAACCGCTCCAGCGCGGCCCGGCGGACGTCCAGCATCCGGTCAAGCTCGGCCCCCGCGTCCGTCCCGTTCGACCACTGGTCGACCCGCGCGTGCGCCGAGGCGTCCTGGCCGGTGAAATAGCGGATATCCTGCTCCCACGCCTCGTCCAGAATCCGGCCCAGCTCCGCGGCCTCGTCGGCCCCCGGCGGGAAGACCGAGTACCCATACTGGATCGAGACCTTGTCCCACTCGCCGATATCGACGTCGTACACCTCCGAGTAGTCGAACTCGCTGCCGTCCCAGGTGATCAGCGGGTGGGGGTAGTCCATCACCGAGATGCGTCCGACATCGCTGTCGTAGTAGTTGTGCCCCAGCCCCAGCGTGTGTCCGACCTCGTGCGCCGACAGCTGCCGGATGCGCGCGAGCGCCCATTCGGCCAGGTCGGTCGCGTCCTCGTCGCCGTTCTCGTAGGGCGCCAGCAACCCCTCGGCGATCAGGTAGTCCTGGCGTACCCGCAGCGACCCCAGCGTCACGTTGCCCTTGAGGATCTCGCCCGTGCGCGGATCGGTGATCGAGCCGCCCGTGCTCCAGCCGCGCGTGGAGCGGTGGACCCAGTTGATGACGTTGTAGCGCACGTCATGGCTGCTCACGTCCTCGGGCCGGATCTCGACCCGGAAGGCGTCGATGAAGCCCGCAGCCTCGAAGGCCTGGTTCCACCACCTGGCCCCGTCGAGCAGAGCGGAACGCACGGGCTCCGGCGTCCCCGGGTCGAGGTAGTAGACGATCGGCTCGACGGGTTCGCTCATCGCGGCCGTCGGGTCGCGCTTTTCCAGCCGGTGGCGGCGAATGAACCGCTTCGTCATCGGTTCGTCGAGCGCCGCGGAGTAGTCCTGGAAGGACATGGCACCGTACCCCGAGCGCGAATCGTGCGCGCGGGGCGTGTACTCACCCAGTTCGGGCAGCCTGATGAAGGAGTGGTGCATGCGGACCGTCGCCGCCGCGGCGGATGCCGCAACGTTCCCCACGCCCTCGAAGGCGCCACCGCCGCCTCTGCCGAAGAAGCCGCCACCCTGCCCCCCGTCCTGCCGCACGAAGGTCAGCGAGGCTTCCATCTCGGTGTTCTCGGGGAAGTTCATCACCATCGGCAGGTAGACCGCGCTGCGGCTCGCGTCGAGCCGGTAGGTCCCGGGCCTCATCCGCCCCGCGAATCCGGCGATGTCCTGCAACAGGAACGGCGTGAAGTCGATCAGCACGCGGTCGTCCGTGGCGGCCGCGGCCTCGAACCCCCACAGCGTGGACGGCGCGAACGCGTCCTCCACCGCCTTGCGCTCGGCCGGATTGTCGCTCGACGCCCGGAACCGGTAGTTGGGCTGGATCATCAGCACCTTCGGGCCGACGCGGTGGAAGCGCACCACGCGCGATCCCGCCAGCTGTCCGCGGTCGATGCCGATGTCGTTCGAACCGAGCCCGGCACCGATCCCCGACGCGTGCAGAACATCGGTGTCCCACTCGGCGACCTCCAGCCAGATCCTGCCGCCCGCGTTGTCCCAGTACATGGGCAGGAAGCCGTCCATCAGCTCCATCGAGACCGTCCTCTCCTCGATCGTCGGCAATGCGCCGGCGTCACTCTGTCCGCGCTGGGCCACCAACGATCCGGCGGCCAGGGCAAGCGTTGCCAGCCCCAGAATGGTCGGGCCCCATCGGGCCCCGTTGGATCCAGTCATCCTGTTTACAGTCCTCTCTTGCGCTACCTGTGGTTCGATGGCAGCAGAGCGCGCACGATCCCGGCTACCCGTTTCATCTCTTCGTGTGTGTTGTAGAGGTGCGGCGAGGCGCGTATCCGGCCGCGCCTGAGCGACACCACCACGCCCGCCTCCGTGAGCCCGTCGAGCAGCTCCTCGGCGTCCAGTCCGGAGTGCCGGAAGGTGACGATGTGCCGTCGCAGCTCGGACTTGGGCAGGACCTCGCACCCCAGGGCCTCCAGCCGCCCCGCCAGATCGTCGACGAGAGCACGGACGTGCCTGGAAATCGCCGCGATTCCGGCCTCTTCCAGCATCTCCAGCGCCGCGGAGAACCCCGCAATGAGCGGATAGGCGAGGCTGCCCTCCTCGTAGCGGCCGGCATCCTCCAGCAACTCGAAGTGCACCCGGTCGAAGTTGAAGTTGTCCGTGGTGCTGCGCCAGCCGAGCAGCGGCGGATGGATGCGGCCGACGACCGTGCGGTCCACGAAGACCGCGCCGATTCCCATGATTCCGAGCATCCACTTGTGGCTGTCCGCCGACAGAAAGTGGACCCCCGCCGCCTTCACGTCCGTGGGCAGCGCCCCGACCGTCTGAATGCCGTCGACGCAGAAGATCGCGCCGCGTTCCCGGCAGAGCGCCCCGAGGGCCTCCAGGTCGGTCACCGCCCCGGTCGCGTACTGCGCGGAACTGACCGCGAGCACGCGCGTCCGGTCGGTGAATGCGCGGGCCGCATCGTCGACCGTCACGGTCCCCCCGTCCGCCACCGGAATCACGTCGAGCGCCGCGATGCCGCGACGGTCCAGATCCATCCAGGGGTACACGTTCGACGGGTACTCGACCGAAGCCGCCGCTGCGACCCGGTCGCCGGGCCGCCAGTCGAGCCCCGCCGCCAGCAGCGAGAGGCCGTGCGAGGTGTTGCGCACGAACGCGACCTCGGCGGGGTCGCACCCGATCAGCCGCGCGAACCGCTCCCGGCATTCGGTCGCGACCGCTTCCCAGTCGTCGAAGCTGGGCCGGCCGACCTCCGCCAGCGAGCGCATGAAGCGGTGAACCGCGTCCACCGCGCGCGTCGACGTGGGGGACACCCCCGCATGGTTGAGGAAGATGTGCGTCTTCGAGACCGGGAACTCGTCCCGGAAGGAGTGGAGAGTTGTCATGATGCCGAATTCGGTTTGCGTGATCCGCTCCGGGCGGGTTGTCCGCCGGATCGCCTTGTTGAGCTTCGCGGGTCAGCGTCGCCGCCGCCGCGCAACCACCTCGCGGTAGACCTCCAGGTTCCCCTCCACCATGGCGTCCACCGAGAAGTGCGCCTCGATCCGCTTGCGGGCGCGCAGGCCCATCGCCCGGGTCGCTTCGGGGTCGCGCGCGAACCTCGCGATGGCGTCGGCGAGCGCACCCGCGTCACCGGGGGCGCACAGAATCCCCGTCTTTCCGTCCTCGATGATCTCGGGAATGCCTCCCGCGCGGCCGCCCGCCACCGGAATTCCCGCTGCGCCGGCCTGCAGGGCGGCCACACCTAGCCCCTCCTTCAGCGCCGGATGCACCAGGAAATCGAATGCACCCAGCCACTCGTGAAGGTCATCGCGGAAACCCGCGAAGCGGATCTGGGCCCTCACTCCGACGGACTCGGCCAGCGCGGCCACGTTCTCGCGCATCGGCCCGCGGCCAAAGAGGACCACGGAAGGCGTGAACCCCCGGCACTTCAGAATCGCCAGCGCCTGAACCAGCACCCAGTGCCCCTTCCGCGCTACGAACTGGGCCACCATGGCTGCGGCCGGCTCCCCCGGGGGCAGATCGAACTCGCGGTCCAGCGCCGCGCGGCTCCGTGGCGTCAGCCATTTGGACGCATCGACCGCCGAGTGCACGAGCGAGATCTTGTCCTCCGGCACGCCCTGGTCGATCAACACGTCCCGCACCGCAGCCGAGATGGCCACGATGCGCCGGTATAGCGCGTACTTCGCCCCCACGACCCAGTCGACCTCGCGGTTGTCCACCCGTCGCGTCAGGACGACCGGCGCGCGGACCGCAGCCCCCGCCACCCCGCCCAGCGTATCGGCGCCCCGGCGCGAATGCAGGTGGACGACCTCGACGTCGCGCCGGCTGAACCGCCATGCCATGCGCGCCAGCCCTGCCGGATCGGCTTCCCCGCGGAAAGGGAACTCCTCGACGCGCAACCACCGATCCCGCGCCACCTCCGCAATCTCGGATCCGCGCGGCACCATCAGCACCGACTTGACGCCGCGTTCCTCGAGCCCCTGCGCGAGATAGAGCACCTGCACCGCGCCCCCGTAAAGATGCCGCCCGGTCTCGACGTGAATGACGCTCACCCGGCCGCCCCCGCCTCGAGGCGCGCCGCCACCGCGGCGAACACAGCGCCGACGTCGATGTCATCCATGCAGTCGATCCGTCCGTCGCAGACGAGGCTGCCCCGGCACGGGGAACAGGCGCGCCCCGAGTGCAGGATCGTGGCCCGCGGTCCCGGCGGGTCCAGATACGGCGTGTTGGACCCGAAGAGAAGCACCGCGGGCCGATCGAAGGCGTGCGCCATGTGGCTCAGCCCGGTGTCGACGCCGACCAGCACGCCGCACCGGGCGACCACCGCGGAAGCCTCGCCGAGCGTGGTGCGCCCGACCAGGTCCACGACCGGCCCGGCACCGGGCGCGGACTCTGGCAGCGCGTCCAGGATCCGGTCCGCGGCGGCGCGGTCGGCGGGGCCGCCGAGGAGCACGACCCCCACGCCGAGGCGCGCCCGCACCTGCTCGATCAGCGAAGACCAGCGGTCCTCCAACCAGTGCTTGTGGAAGCGCGTGGTGAAGGGACAGGCCACCAGGAAGCCGTTCGTGATCCCCGCACCCGCCAGCAGCCGCCCCGCATTGTCCGTCTCTTCCGGGCCGCGCGGGATCTCAAGGGGAAACGGTCCGGTCGGCAGGCCCAGCCGCTCGGCAAGGAAGCGGTACTCGGAGGCGATCCGGCGGTCATCGCCGCCACGCTTCACCACCTGCGTCATCAGGTAGCGCGACCCCTCCCGCGACCCCAGCCCGATGCGCACCGGGGCACCCGAAAGGAAGGCGGCTACCCCGCTGCGCAGCAGTCCCTGGACATCGATCGCGACATCGAAGCGCCGGTCCCGCAGCGACCCGACGAACTCCACCAACTCGCGGGCGAGCGCTCCCCAGCGCCCGGTGCGGAGCAGGCGCTTCCAGGCCGCGCGCTGCCACACGATCACCTCGTCCAGGTGCGGGTTGTGCCGGATCACGTCGGCGGTGCGCTCCTCAGCCAGCCATGCGATGAATGCATCGGGGTAGCGGCGTCTCAACGCTCCGGCAAGCGGCGAGGCGAAGACCAGGTCGCCACGCGCGGACAGGCGCACCACGAGGATGCGTCCGGCGCTGTCTGGAATCATCTGCGGCAGGTTATGATAGGCCATTCCACCAACAACACCATGACCGGACAGATACGCAACCTCGTCCTGGGGCTGGGATTCGCCCTTCACCTGCTGCGGAAGCGCATGGAGACCGGTGCCTGGAGGACGGACGCGCGCACCCGCGACGGCAGGATCGGCGACGTGCCCCGCCGGGCGCCCGGTCTCAGGATCCTCGTGCACGGGGTGAGTGTCGGAGAGACCAACGCGCTGGAACCGCTGGCCGACGCGCTGGCGTCCTCGCGGCTGATGCCCGATGTGGTGGTGAGCGCCAGCACCGAGACCGGTTTCGCGCGGGCCCGGCGGATCCACGAGGGGCGCCGCGAGGTGGTCCGGTTCCCGCTCGACCTCACCTGGATGGTCGACCGCTTCCTCGACGGTCTTCGCCCGGATCTGGTCGTCCTCGCCGAACTGGAGCTTTGGCCGACCTTCCTGGCCTCGTGCGCGCACCGCGGGATACCGGTGTGCGTCGTCAACGCCCGCATGTCGGAGCGCAGCTTCCGCGGGTACCGGACGTGGCGCCTCCTGGCAGGCCGCATGTTCTCGCAGCTTGCGCTGGTGGCCGCTCAGAGGGAGATGTATCGCGAGCGTTTCGCGGCCATGGGCGTGCCGCGCGAGCGAACGCTCGTGACGGGCAGCCTCAAGTGGGACGCGGCGCTCCGGGCGCCCGACACCGCAGCGGCACGGCGGCTCGCGGCCGACATGGGCATCGACCCGTCACGGCCCCTGATCGTCGCCGGGTCGACCGGCCCGGGCGAGGAAGCCGCGCTGCTGCGGGATCTGCCCGGCGGGTGCCGGCTCCTGCTCGCGCCCCGCAGCCCCGACCGCTGGGACGAAGTCGCGCGGCTGCGCCCCGGGATGACGCGCCGCAGCGCCCCTCTGCCCGGCGACCACGACGTCTTCCTCCTCGACACGATCGGCGAGCTCTCCGACGCCTACCTGCTGGCGGATTTCGTGTTCGTCGGGCGCAGCCTGGGCCCGATGGGCGGTTCCAATCCGCTCGAATCGGTGGCGCTGGGTAAACCCACGGTCACCGGGCCGCACCACGAGAACTTTGCGGGCGTGGTGGCCGACCTGGTAGAGGCGGGCGGATTGGCCGTGAGCGCGGAGCCCATGAGGTTGATCGGCAGGTGGCTGGACGACCCGGCGGCAGCTGCGGCGGTTGCCACGGCGGGCCTGCATGCAGTGGAGCGAAACCGGGGAACGGCCGGGCGTACAGCCGAGCGGGTCCTTTATCTGCTGGACAGACCTGCCTCCGGCAGCACCAGTGTCGGTCACACCCTTGGGGGCACTCGTCACGGCGTTGGTTCAGGTTAAGCAATAAGCTGAACTATAAGCAGGACAGGTGCGGGGAATGCCCGACAGACCGCTCGAGGAAGCGCCGCTCTGCGCTACTCCTCCGGCAAATCCAAGGCCTGCCAGAGCTAGAAGAAGAAGTTCATCGACGTGTACAGGAACCGCGGTATGCTGCCGTACTCCGAGCCGAAGCGGAGGATTGAGCCGTCGAGCGTCGCGTCTTCGCCCACCCCCGTGAACGCGCCGATCCGGAAGCTGGCGCCCTGCGTGACCGAGTAGCTCAGCCCCGGGCCGAACATGAACGACGCGTCCCGCAGGCTGCCGAGGAAGAGCGTGCTGGCCGACACCAGCGGATGGAGCTGCCACGAGAGCTGGAGGGCCCCCGTGTCGCGGCCCAGCACCTGCATTTCGCCCTGCGTGAACGCGCGGCTGGTGGCGGCGGCCAAGAGGTCGTCCGGCGACTCGGCTCCCGCCCCGTCCCGCTGGTACTCGATCACGACGTAGAGGTCGCGTCCGGCGATGGGGAAGGTACGGTCGAGGCCGACGGTTCCCCGCACCACCAGCCGCTGGTCGAAGTCGCGCACCGCCGCTTCGGCCCGCAGCGCCCACAGCCCGACCGACCCGCTCACCGCCGCCGCCGCGCCGAAGGTGTCGTGCACGAGGCCACCCCATACGCCCAGATCCCACCCGCCCCGGTTGGTGGTCGCGCGCCCGAGCAACGTGAGCGTTCGTGCACCGTCCAGGCCCACCCGTGCCGGTCGCGCGACGACCTCGAACTGAGTGAATGCACCGCGGTAGTACCGCAATCGCGCCGCGTCGACACCCACCCGGTACTCGCGGAACGGGTCCGCGGGGTCGAAGGGCGAGAAGGGGTCGGAGGGTGTGAGGAAGAGCGTGGTCGCCCACGAAACGGGCTGCCTTCCGACCACCAGGTCGGCGTTGTCGCCCAGGTTGAAGCGAGCGCTCAGGCGGTCGAAACGGTGACGCCACTCGATGCCGTCCACCGTCTTGAGGTCGCCCCCGAGTTCCAGCCAGTCTCCGCCGGAAGCCGTCCCCGCGGCCGCCGTGAAGAACTGCGCGCCCAGCACTCCGGGCTCGCGCAGCGACAGGGTGTGCTCGTAGGCGAAATCCAGCGCCGCCGGACCCGCGTCCCCCGTCCACATGACACGAAACCGGTGAAAGCCCGAGCCGCTGGCGGGGCTGAGCACGCTATTGCCCACCCGCGTCCACACGTTCAGGTAGCTGCCCGAAAACCCCGATCCCTGACCCTGCCCCGATGCCGGCCAGAGGCCCTGAAACAGCAACGCCGCACACGCGAGCATCCGTGCGCCCGGCAGCCGTCGGGACGGGCCCGCGCGGCGACGATCGCGGGCGCCGCACATCAGCCGGAAGCCGCCTGGTCGCTCTCGATCCGCCCGTCGACGAGCCGGATCAGCCTCCGGGCCCGCTCCATGACCCTGGGATCGTGGGTGGAAAACACGAAGGTCGTCCCCTTGGTGCGATTCAACCGTTCCATCACGTCGAGCAGTGCCTCGGCGGTGTGGGAGTCCAGGTTGGCCGTGGGCTCGTCCGCCAGAACTAGGGCCGGCTCGCCGAGTACCGCGCGCGCCACCGCCACCCGCTGCTGCTGGCCCCCGGAGAGCTTCGGCGGACGGCGGTTTTCCAGGCCCTCCAGGCCGATCTCCCGAAACAGCTCGCGCACCCGCTCGCGGCGCTCCCCGGCGGGGACTCCCTGCAGAAGCAGCGTGAACTCGGCGTTCTCGAGCGCGCTGAGGACCGGGAGCAGGTTGTACGACTGGAAGACGAAACCGATCCGCTGCATTCGCAGGTCGGCCAGCCTGCGGTCGGAGAGCGCGGAGATCTCCTCGCCTTCGATCCAGACCTCGCCCCGGGTGGGACGGGTCAGGCCGCCCACCAGGTTCAGCATGGTGGTCTTGCCCGAACCGGACGGGCCTGCCATGGCCACGAACTCTCCGCGCAAGACGGTCAGGTCTATCCCCCGCACCGCTTCGACGGGCCGCGGATCCTGCGGGTAGATCTTCCAGAGACGCTCGGTCCGCACTGCATGCTCATTACTCATATGCTCATATGCTCATTCCACCTTGACGGACTCGGCAGGATCCAGGGCGGCGGCCTGCCAGGCGGGAAAGAAGGAAGCGGAAACTCCGATCACCGCGATGAAGAAGAGGCTCTGCGTCAGGTGCCTGACGTCGATCACCGGGTACATGACCGGGTTGAAGACGATGCCGGCGAAGCTCAGGTCCTCCGGCATGAGGCCGGTGAGGTCGAGCCCGTTGCGGAAGAAGACCCACACCAGGGCAAACCCCAGGGCCACGCCGATGACGCCGCTGGCGGCCGTGACCAGCACGCCTTCGAGGAACACGACCAGGCCGGCCTGGCGGGAACTCAGACCCAGGGCGCGGAGCAGGCCAAGTTCCCGCTTCCTGTGCAGCACCGACATGAAGACTGCGTTCAGGATGGCCAGAGCCACGATGGCGAAGAGGATCAGGTGGAAGGCCCAGTCGCCGGCGTCGTCGATCCGGACCGCCGAGTAGAGTTCCGGGGACGCCTCCTCCCAGGGCGTGACCTCGACTCCCGTGGACCGCACCGCCGCGGCCGCCGCCTCGTGGACCTGACCGGTGAAGGTCGAATGCGGGAGCAGGGTGGCGACGCTCGTGGCGCCCTCGACCCCGAGCCAGTCCCGCGCCGTCCCGAGGGGGATGTGCACCAGCACGTCGTCCATTTCGGGCACGCCGGTGCGGTACATGCCCACGACGCGCACGAGCTGACCCTCGATGTCTCCGGACGCCGCCTGTGCGGTCAGGACCATGCGCGATCCGATGCGGAGGCCCAGGCGCAGCGCCATGCCCTGGCCGATGAAGGCGTGGAGGCGGTCCCCTTCCTCCAGGTACCGCCCGTCCAGCACGTCGGTGCCCAGGCGCGAGAAGGGAAGTTCGGCGGCGGGGTCGACACCCTGGATCCAGGCCGGGATGGCCCCGTCGGGGGAAGAGGCGAGTCCTCGTGCGCTCACCCGCACCGAGGTCAGCGCCGCCTCCGGCAGCCCTGCGCGCTCCACCGCCGCGAACGCCGCCTCCACCTGGTCCGCCGACAGCCGATCCTCCAGGCTCTCGCTGTCGCGGTAGCCGGAGGCGTTGAAGACGACGTGTCCGCTCCCCAGGCGGACGCCCGAATCGATCCAGTCCTCGTGCACTCCGTCGGAGAGCGTGCGCGACACGATCAGCAACGCCAGCCCGATCGCCATGGCCGCGGCGGTCAACGCGGCGCGGCGCATCTCCCTGCCCAGGTTGCGCAGCGCAAGCCATGCGAGCGTCGGGAGGCGGGACCTCATCGGCTCGCCAGGGCGTCGGCGGGAGGCACGCGGATGGCGCGCCAGGCGGGGTAGAGCGCCGATGCCACGCCCGTGCCGACCAGCGCGACGGCGCTGACCAGCGGACCGTCCCAGGAGTACTCCACCGTCATCAGCGGCTGCATCGCGGACCCCATGAAGGAGTAGGTGCCGATGAAGGAACTGAGGTCGAGGGGGAACTCGTGGAAGTACACGACCACCGGGGCCGCCAGCAACGCCCCCGCGCCCAGGGAGACGAGGCCCAGGAACAGTCCTTCGCACACCACGATCCGGACGATCGAGCGTGCCGAGGTCCCGAGCGAGCGGGCCACCGCGAACTCCCGGCGGCGCTCGAACGTCGCGAGGAGCATCGTATTGGCAACGCCGAAGATCGCCATGCCGAAGATGATCATGGCAACGATCGCGTTCGCCGCTCCCATCATGCTGGTCATGAAGTAGAGCTGTTCATGGAAGACCGACCACGGCTCGACAACCAGGCCGTCCGCGAGTCCCGCGACCGCTTCCTCGACCCGCGTGGCCACCCCGTCCGCCTGATCCGTGCGGTCGACCGAAATCGCGACCTCGTGGATGCGGCCTCGGTCCATCGCCATCAGCTCCTGCAGCGACCCCAGCTCGACCAGGACGTAGGCATCATCGAAGCCCCCCATACCCAGGCGGAAGACCCCCGATACCGTGAAGAGTTCGTTGCCCATCGATCCGTCCGCCGCCGGGGCGACAACCACCACGTCCTCACCCGGCGCGGCCCCGATCGTCTCGGCCATTGCATTGCCGATCGCGATCTCGCCCGGGCCCGGCATCCCGCCGACCACGAACGCGGCGCCGAAGCGGCTGACTCCTTCCTCGCGGCGCGGATCGATGCCCATGAGCACCGCCCCCGCCGTCTCGTCACCGGAGCTGACCAGCCCCCCGCCGTAGACGCGCGGCGCCACTCCGGTCACGCCCTCGACCGACCCGGCCGCGCTCACCAGAGCCGCCAGGTCGAGACCCTCCCGGCCCCCCATCGTGTCGTGCATGCTGCGCTCGGGCCGGTAGTCGTCCGCGTGGATCTGCACCTGGCCCGTGATCACGCGGGTGCCGTTCGAGACCAGTTGCTCGAACATCCCGTCCATGAGTGCGATCATCAGGACCGCCGCCACGAAGCCGAACGACAGCGCCGACGCGGTGATCGCCGTGCGGCGGCGGTTTCGCCACAGGTTGCGCCAGGCCATCCGCCACCAGATGTCGTTGTCGCGCCTGGCCATCGGCGGGTCTACCTGCGGGCCCGAAGGTTCCGCAGGCTGAAGAAGTCCTCGGCGAGCCCGACGTCGAACTCGAGTTCCAGGTAGATCACGACGGTGCGCTCTTCGCCGTCCGTGGGCTCCATTACCATACGGGTCGGCAGCGTCCTTCCGCCCAGAACCCCGAAGTCCGAGAAGCTCATCGTGCGCACGAGGCTCCCGTCCTCGTCGTAGTAGCGCGCCCAGATCGGCATCCGGTCCCGCTTGCGGATCTGCTGTTCGATCCTGCCCCAGATCACCGGAGCGTCGGGCTTCGGCGTGAGCGTGAACTCCCACACGTCCTCGCCGTCACGGGGTCCCTCGTGCGAGATCACGATGTCGTAGTCCTCGATGAGCCGGCTCTCCTTCACCAGGTCGTCGTTGGTGAAGTGGGAGCCCATCCACGAGCCGAGCATCATCGACGGCGGCACCTTGATCGTGCGGTCGACGTTCGGCAGGTAGTTCCAGACCTCGTTGTCCACCATCAGCGTCGCCGTGCCGGCCTCGCGGGCGGGAGTCTCGACCCGCACCAGGGAGTGTTCGGTGCCCAGCGACCAGATCCGCATCTCGAGGGCCCGGGACCAGTTCTCGGTGTCGATCTCCATGCGCATCAGTCCGGCGCTCGATTCGCCGCGCATCATGCGGTCGAATTCATCGATGATCTCGAGGGCGAGCGGGTCGGTCTGCGCGCGAGCCGGACCGGTCAGGAGCGCGAGGGCCAGCCCCGTCAACGCAAGGCTCCGGAGTATCTTCATGATCGTCCCCCTGTTCCGGGACGGCCGCCGGGACGGCCGATTACAACTCGACAATGCTTCGGGCGCCGGGACCTCCGGGCCGCGCGGTGCCCATTAATACTGGCCCAAGTCGGACCGGAACACTATTGTCCCGAGTCCTCCGGGAGCCGGGTCCGCTCCCTCGCGTTCCTCCTGACGAAAGCAGCCCATGGCCGCCATCGCCGCCCTTTGGCTCCCCATCCTTCTCTCCGGCGTGGTCGTCTTCATCGTGAGCGCGGCGGTCTGGATGGTGATGCCGCACCACAAGAACGACTTCTCTCCCGCGTCGGACCAGGATGCCCTCATGGACGCGGTGCGCGGCAGCACCCCCGGACCCGGGATGTACTATTTCCCGTGGGCCGCGGGAGGGGAGAATTCGCCCGAATACCGGGAGATGGCCCGGACCGGCCCGGTGGGCATTCTGCGCGTGCGGGATCCCGAGGCGGTGCTGAACATGGGCCCCGCGATGCTCAAGTCGGTCTCGCTGTACCTGGTGGTCAGCGTGTTCGTCGCCTACCTGGCATCGGTCGCGCTGGCGCCCGGCGCCGCCTACCTGTCCGTCTTCCAGGTCACCGGCACCGCGGCCTTCATGGCCTACGGCTTCATCGGCTACCAGGAAGCCATCTGGTTCGGCCTTCCCGCCAGGGTCGCTTTCAAGCACAGCCTCGACGGACTCGTCTACGCACTTCTCACCGCCGGCATCTTCGGCTGGCTCTGGCCCTCATAGCCCACGCAAAAACCCAATGAGCGACACTGTCTACGAAGCAAGCGTGCGCATCGAGCGCACCCGCGGGCCGCACCGGCTCGCCCACCTCCCGGCCCATGAAGGCCCCGTCGAATTCGGCGTCCACGGGGCGATCGCGGAGCACTACGGGGTCAGCGGGATCGT
>VXMI01000238.1 GCA_009841165.1 Gemmatimonadota bacterium
GCGGTGGTGGGCGGGCCGACGGTGGGCGAGCCGGTCGATGTGACGGGCCGGATCGAACTTGTCAACGATCCCGGCGCCTACGACGCGGAGACCGGGGTGCTCGACCTGTGGATCCGGTTGAAGAACGTGTCGGCCGCTCCGATTGCGGGGCCGATCGAGGTCGAGATCCGGAAGTTCGGGAGCGGGATGGACGACACCTTCGCCGAGTTCGCCCCGGAGGTCCTGAACGCGGACAACGGTCTCGGCGGTCCAGGGGCACATTTCGTCTATCTTGACGCGCTGGGCACCGAGGGCGTGCTCCCGCCGGGCGGCGTCAGCGGCGCGATGCTCTGGCGGTTCCGGCTGGCAGAGCCGATCCGCGTCCCGAATCTCCACGTGTATGTGACCGGGCGGGAGGTTCCCTGACTGCGAGGTGTGGACCACAGACGGGACCCGGCCGTACCTTGGCGTCAGATTGCCGTGGACACCGGAGGTTGCGATGAAACGTCTGTTCGCGCTGACTCTCTCGTTGGCGCTGGTGACGGTCGTCCCTGCGGCCGCGCAGTCCGGCAATGTGCGGATCGTCCAGACGAATTCGGCGGGCGACAACGTGCACATCATCGACCCGGCCACCAACGAGGTGGTGCAGGTGATCGAAGGGATCCCGAAGGCGCACGGGGTCGCGGCGGCACCGGACGGGAGTGTGCTCTACTTCAGCAACGAGATCCACCGCACACTCGAGATCGTGCCGACGGACGTCATGGAGGTCGTGGACCGGATCCCGCTGTCCGGGCGGCCGCACAACGTGGCGATCAGCCTGGACGGCCGTAAGGTGTACGTCGCGATCATCCAGGGTTGCAGTTGCGTCGACGTCGTGGATCTGGAGGTGGGCGAGGTCGTGAAGTCGATTCGAACGCTGGGGACCGTGCACAACGTGTTCATGTCGCCGGATGGGCGGCACGTTGCGGCCGGGATGATCGGCGCGCGCACCCTGACCATCATCGACACCTCGATCGACGAGGCGATCTGGTCGCTGCACTTCAGCGGGCGCACCACGGGCGGCTACGCGGACGGCGGCGTTCGGCCCATGGCGTTCGAAACCCATCCGGACGGGTCGACGAATCGCCTATTCATCCAGATCTCCAACTATCACGGCGTGTATGTGGTGGACTTTGCGCAACGGAAGGTGGTGCAGAAGCTGGACATGCCGAGTCTGCCGATCTCGCGGGTGACGAACGACGCGCTTCAGGGATCGCCGGGGCACGGCCTCGCCGTATCGCCTGACGGGCGGCAGCTGTGGTCGACGAGCAAGCCGAACGGATACGTCTATGCCTGGTCGCTGCCGGATCTCGAGTACCTGGGGGGTGTCGAAGTCGGCAACATCCCCGACTGGCTGACGATGACGCCCGACAGCCGATACCTGTACGTGGCGAATGCCGGATCAAACGACGTGTCTGTCGTCGATACGAAGGAGATGAGGGAAGTGGCCCGCATCCCGGTGGGCCAGGTGCCGAAGCGGAACAGGACAGTGGTGTTCCCGTGAGCCGCGTGGCAGTCATCGCGCTGTTGGCGTCGGTTGCCGGCGCTGGCGAGGTCGCGGGGCAGGCGGCGCTGAGCTTCGAGCGCTACCTCGAGACCGTCGAGCCGATCTTTCTGGTGGACCGGGGCGGGTGGGGGCCCGGGCGCGCTCCCTGCGTCACCTGCCACGCCGAGCAGGGGACGCCCCTGCGGCTACAGCGGCTCCGCGAGACCGCCGGGGGCGAGGTGTATTGGTCGGAAGAGGATTCCCGCCGGAACTTCCGTGTTGTCTCGCGCCTTGTCAGGCCGGGGGATCCCGATCGCAGCCGGTTATTGAGGGAGGCACTTGTGCAGTCGGCCGGCGGCACTGCGATCCATGTGGGCGGCAAGTTCTTCGAGTCGAAGTCGGACCCCGAATGGCGCGCGATGGCCGAATGGGTCGCGGCGGCCGATCCGGTGGAGCCGCCGTCCCTGCCGAGTCTGGACTACGAGTTCTTCCGCGACTGCGTCCAGCGGATGTACCTCGACAAGCGCCCGGGCGATGTCGAGTGCGTACACTGTCACGAGTCCGGCACGCGCGGCTTCGCCCGGCCCATCCCCGAGGGCCGCGATTTCTGGAACGAGGAGGAAACCGAGCGCAACTTCGCGGCCACACGCCGCTACGTGGAGCCCGGTGAACCCATGATGAGCCGCCTGCTGACGCATCCACTGGCGCCCTCGGGAGGGGGCGACTACTTCCACGGCGGCCCTCGGCGTTGGGCGTCAACGGACGATCCGGAGTGGCAAATGCTGGCCGCGTGGGTACGAGGCGAGACGCCCGCGTGTGTGGTGGGTGAGGGCTATCGCTGACGCGTCCCAAGGCCACGACAGACGTTTCAGCTGAAACGCCGGCGAGCCCGTTTGTTGAAATGCCCGATTGACAGCGTTCTGTTTCCACCACTATCGCCGGATCCTCCCGAAGGTCAACTCACGGAACGGGCAAGATGACCGTATCGAAGCAAGCTTTGCCCCCGACCCCTCCGACGCGGCCGGACGCGCACCGGGACGACCGCCTTGCGGCCCGCATCAAGTCTCTGATTCGCGCAGTGCCGGACTTCCCCATTCCCAGGATTCGCTTCCGCGATGTGATGGGACTGGTGGAGGACGCCGATGGCTTCCGGGCGGCGACGGAGGCTCTGGCCCGCCGGTTCCAGGCCGCGGCGCCCGAGGTCGTGGTCGGCATCGAGGCGCGCGGCTTCATCTTCGGCGTGCCCGTGGCGCAGGAACTCGGCGTGGGCTTCGTCCCTGTGCGAAAAGCGGGGAAGCTGCCGGGGGAAGTCAGAGGTGTGGACTACGAGCTGGAGTACGGGAGCGCACGGCTGGAGATGCAGGAGGTTGCACCCGTCAGCGCCGGGACACGTGTGCTCCTGATCGATGACTTGCTGGCCACCGGAGGAAGCGCTGCCGCGGCGATCGAGTTGATCCGCGGAATGGGAGGGGACGTGGTGGGCGCCGGGTTCGTTGTGGACCTTCCGGAGTTGCCAGGTGCGGAGCGGCTGCGGCGACTCGGGGTGGAGATGTTCGCGCTGTGTGAGTTTTTGGAGGATGAGGAGTGAGAGAACGGCGCGGTGCGGAGGCTACGGCGTGGGGACGGGCTCCTGGCACAATGTCGGTTCGATACCGTCCTCAATCATACTCTCGATATAGAGGCGCTTGGCGTCCTCCAGGTTGTCCAGCGCCTCGTCCGGCGTTATTCCGTGACTCTCACAGCCGGGTAACTCGGTCACGCGGGCGACATATCACGGGGTCCCATCGGTGCAGTCCTCGAGGGTTACGGTCTGCTGGTAGCGGAGGGACAGGTGAAGCCGTAGCTGAGGTAGATTCGATCGGGGTCGCGCCATCCCCAGCCACTTTCGAAGCTGACATACGCCTTCCGGAGTTGGGACTACTTCCCTCGCTTAATGAAAAAACCGCCCCCGGGCCACGAACGACGCGTCGCTGCCATCACTTCGTACAGCGCCGCTACCGTCACCGGGCAGGCCTGCCGCGCCCGTATCGCCACCCGGCGCTCCCAGTTCGGCCAGCCAGTCGTTCAGGGAGTGGATGCGCTCGGCGATGACGTGGATCACGCCGTCGACCTTCTGGACCTTGCCGCGGCACATCATCAGCCGTGAGGTCAGGGTGTCGCGGCGCTGGTTCTCGTAGATGGAGGGGAAGACGACCAGGTTGGCGGTGCCGGTCTCGTCTTCCAGGGTGACGAACATGACGATGCCCTTGCCGGGGCGCTGGCGGGTGAGGACGATTCCCGCGACGACGGTCCGGTCGCCGTTGGACAGCCTTTCGAGACCCTTCGCGGGCAGCACGCCGCGCTCGTTCAGGCGGCCGCGCAGCAGCGCGACGGGATGCTGCTTCAGCGACAAGCCCGTGGTGCGATAATCCGTGGCCACCTGCTCGCCGGCGGACATGGCGGGGAGGGCGGGCTCGGGGCGGATGCCGGCGGTTTGATCGCTGGCGGCACGGACGTTTTTCGCCGATTCAAAGAGCGGCAGCGGCCCTGTCTCGCTGATCGCGCGCACCGCCCAGGCGGCCTGACGGCGGTCAAGTCCCATCGAGTTGAAGGCGTCGGCGCTGGCCAGGCGGGTCAGGACGGCTGTGGGGATCCCCGTTCGTTCCCGGAGGTCGAGGGGCGAGCGGTAGCCGTCGCCTCGAAGCGCGGTGAGCCGGTCGGCGTCCTCCTCCTTGAGGCCGCGGATCTGGCGGAGGCCGAGGCGGAGGGCGAGTGGGCCGTCGCCGGGCTCGTCGCGGGCGCCGCCCCCCTCCAGCGTGCAATCCCACTGCGACCGGTTCACGTCCGTCGGCAGCACCTCGACGCCGTGATCACGTGCGTCGCGCACGATCTGCGCGGGGGCGTAGAAGCCCATCGGCTGACTATTAAGTAATGCGCACGCGAAGACCGCCGGGTGGTGGCACTTGAGCCACGACGAGACGTAGGCGAGATGGGCGAAGCTGGCCGCGTGGCTCTCGGGGAAGCCGTATTCGCCGAAGCCCTCGATCTGGCGGAAGCAGCGCTCGGCGAAGTCGCGGGTGTAGCCGCGCTCCGTCATGCCGTCGATGAACTTGTCGCGGTAGCGGTGGATGGTGCCCGGATTGCGGAAGCTGGCCATGGCACGCCTCAGCTGGTCGGCTTCCGCCGCGGTGAAGCCGGCCGCGACGATGGCGATCCGCATGACCTGCTCCTGGAAGAGGGGGACGCCGAGCGTCTTGCGGAGCACCTGGCGCAACTCCTCGGAAGGGTACTCGACGGGCTCGCGCCCCTGACGCCGGCGCAGGTAGGGGTGGACCATGTCGCCCTGGATCGGGCCCGGGCGCACGATCGCCACCTCGATGACCAGGTCGTAGAAGGTGGCCGGCTTCAGCCGCGGCAGCATGGCCATCTGGGCCCGGCTCTCGATCTGGAAGACCCCGACGGTATCGCCGCGCTGAATCATCCCGTAAGTGACCGGGTCTTCCTGCGGCACGCCCTCCAACGTGTAGCGGAGGCCACACTTCTCCTCGAGCAGGGCGAAGGCCTTGCGGATGCACGAGAGCATCCCGAGCCCGAGGACGTCGACCTTTATCAATCCCAGCACCTCCAGGTCGTCCTTGTTCCACTCGATCACCGTCCGGTCTTCCATGGCTGCGTTCTCAATGGGGACGATCTCGCAGAGTGGCCCGCGCGATATCACAAAGCCGCCGGTATGCTGGGACAGGTGTCGGGGGAATCCGCACAGCTCGCGCGCCATCTCGAGCGTGAGGGCAAGGCGCCGGTCCGAGGGATCGAAGCCCTCTTCGCGGGCGCGCTCGTCGCCCACCGGCTTCGACCGCCACGAGACCATGGAGAGAAGTCGTCCGATGACGTCCTCGCTCAGACCCATGGCCTTGCCCACATCGCGCAGCGCGCTTTTGACGCGGTAGGTGATGACGGTCGCGGTCAGCCCGGCCCGGTCGCGCCCGTACTTGCCGTAAATGTACTGGATGACCTCTTCGCGGCGCTCGTGCTCGAAGTCGACGTCGATGTCGGGCACCTCGTCGCGTTCGGCCGAGATGAAGCGCTCGAAGAGGAGGTCGATCTGCGCGGGGTCGACGGACGTGACGCCCAGGCAGTAGCACACGGCGGAGTTGGCGGCGGAACCGCGTCCCTGGCAGAGGATGCCGAGTTCGCGCGCCTTGCGGACGATGTCCTCGACGGTGAGGAAGTAGGGCTCGTACTCCAGTTGGCTGATGAGCGCGAGTTCGTGTTCGATCGACGCGCGGACCTTCGGCGGGATCCCGTCCGGGTAGCGTTCGGCCGCGCCCGCCCAGGTTAGCGACGCGAGGGTCTCGCGGGGGGTGCGGCCGTCTTCGGCGACCTCGTCGGGGTACTCGTAGCGGAGTTCGTCGAGGGAAAAGCGGCATTGGTCGGCTATCGCAACGGTGTTGGCGAGGGCGTCGGGGTGGTCGCGGAAGAGACGGGCGAGTTCGGCCCGGGGCTTGAGGTGGCGCTCGGCGTTGGCTTCGAGACGCCAGCCGGCGCTGTCGATGGTGCAGTGCTCGCGGATACAGGTGAGCGTGTCGTGGAGGCGGCGGCGCGCGGGGTCGTGCTGGTGGATGTCACCGGTGGCGACGAGGGGGATGCCGTGGCCCTCGGCGAGGCGCGCAAGGTGGGCGAGACGGCGGTCGTCGTCGCCGCGGTGGTAGTGGGTGGCGGCGAGGTGGAGAGGGGCGGAGAGGCGGTCGCGGTACCAGGCGAGGTCGTCGGCGAAGTCGTCGCCGGGTGAGGTGGGAGGGACGGCGATGAAGATGTGGCCGTGTGGGTCGGCGGCCGCGGCGACGTCTTCGCGGGTGAGATGGCATTCTCCCTTGGGCGCGCGCCGGCGTCCCGTGGTGATGAGGCGGGAGAGGGCGCCGTAGCCGTGCCGGGTGGTGGGGAGGCAGAGGAGGCTGGGGCCGTCGCCGAGATCGAGGCGGGTGCCGGGGATGAAGTGGAGACCGGTGCGCTCGGCGGCCTCGTGGGCGCGCACGACCCCGGCCAGCGTGTTGCGGTCGGTGAGCGCGAGGGCGCGGTAGCCCAGTTCGGCAGCGCGTTCGACCATCTCCTCGGGGTGGGAGGCACCCCTCAGGAAGGAGAAGTTGCTGGTGACCTGGAGTTCGGCGTAGAGGGGGACGGAGTCTCTCACGCGAATACCCCGTGCAGAAACCAGCGGGGACGGGGCGTTGTCCCGGGGTCCCGCCCGCCCGCTCGATAAAGCCAGTAGCGACCGCCCGCCTCGTCCTCGGCCAGATAGTAGTCGCGGCGCGGCGCGTCTTCACGCCACCATTCACACTCCAGCCGCTCGGGCCCCTCGACCGCGCGCAGTTGGCGGAAGCGTCCTCGATAGCGAAACCCGAAGGGGGAACCGCCGGGTTCCAGGTTGACGGCTTCCACCGGTTCGGGAGGGGACAGCAACCGCAGGGGCCGGCGGCGGTCCTCCGGCCAGCTGGCGGGGACCGCGTGGTGAGCGGCCGGCTTCGGCTGCGCGGCGGACCCGGGGTGCGGGCCCGATCCAGGGCGCATACCTGACCCACTACCCAGCAATCCCTCCCGAACAGCCGCACGCTCCGGCAGCCAGCTCTGACGCGGCACCGGTCGCCCGATGCGGCCGAAGCCGAAGCGGTTCCCCAGCCGGTCGAGCAGGTCCGCCAGCTCTTCCTCGTCGGCCGCGCGGTATCCCCCGGGGGTCTCCCCTGACCAGTCGGTCTGGAGTTCGTCGATGGTTTCGACGATGTCGGCGGCCAGGACGATCTCGTCGATGCCGAAGCCGGGCTCCACCTGGTCCAGCTTCTCGGCAAAGAGTCCCATCAGGGGTTTCTTGCGGCGAAGGGGACGGCTGGTGCCGACGGTGAGGGTCCGCCGGTCTCCCTCGACCCGGTGGCAGACGAGGTGCAGTCGGCGCGCGCCCTCGCCGGCGCGGCCCATCTCCCCGCAGAGGTCGTCCAGGAGGCCGTCGACCGCCGCGCGGATGTCCGCCGCCGTCGAGATCGGCTCGGCGAAGGCGCGGTGAGCCTCGCGCGGTGGCAGGGGACGCAGCGGCGTGATCGGCTCGTCGATTCGGCCCAGGGCCTGATCGAGCCGCCTTACCGGTTCCATGCCGAAGCGCCGGATCAGTTCGACGGGCTCGATGGCGAACAGGGTGCAGATTCTGTCCAGCCCGAAGGAGACCAGCGCTTCAGCCACGTCGGAACCGAGTCGCAGTGCGGCCACGGGCAGTTGGGCTAGCGCACGTTTCAGCTCGTCGGGGCCAGCGCCGGAAGGCGCCACGGCAGGGTCCTCGGCGCCGTAGCGGGTCAGCGCCCAGGCCGCGCCGGGCGTGTCGGCGAGGGCGAGCCGCACGGTCAGGCCAAAGCCTTCCAGCGCACTCCGCAGCGATGCCGTCAGCGCCTCCTCGCCGCCGAAGATGTGCGTGCAGCCGGCGATGTCGAGGAAGAGCGTGTCGGTTCCGTCGGGCATGACGCGCGGGGTGAAGCGGTCGGCCCAGCGCGCGAGGCGCTCCAGCGCGAGGGCGTCGTCGGCGGGGTCGGCGGGGTGGACGATCACGTCGGGCACGATGGCGCGTGCGTCGGCCAGGGGCATGCCGGGAGTGAGGCCGGCCCGCGTGGCGCGGGGGTTGGCCGCGTCGACGATCAGCCGGCCGTTGCGCTCGGCGACGGTGACGAAGGGGCGGCTGCGCGCCTCGGGACGGTGCCGGGCGAGCCTCTCGCTGGGCCACCAGGGGAGCCAGACGGCGAGGATGCGCCGGGAGATGCGCGGTCCCGATAGGGCAGGCGCACCGGGCTGAGTCGCGGGATTTCGTTCACGGGACATTATGCAGCCCGCGGTGGAAATCCCCGCTGCATTCGACCGGCGATGCATCCCGGCTGAATCGCTTCGCTCATCGTTGCTCCTCGCTCGAATAGCGTTGCTATTCTCTCTCGTCGCGCCTTGTCAGCCGGGCGCCTCGCCGTTCTCGGTACTACGCGGGGTTTCACCACGAACTGCAACCGTGTAGGATAACCGAATATATACCGAAATATCAATACCCTAACGTTACGTCAGGGTTGGCGGAAGGGGAAGCCTGCCGCGTGGTCCCGGACTCCGGCCGCACGTACCTTCTCCGGGGTTGTTCAGACATGCGCAGCGGATCACAAGGAGCAGACCAATGGCCGACAAGGCAAAGACAGGGAAGTTGACGACGGTGGTGTCGATCGTGCTGGCATTGCTCTTCCTGTTCCAGGGTGTCACCAAGCTCGCCGGGGTGATGGTCGAACAGTTTGGCGCGTGGGGCTATCCCGCCTGGTTCCAGTACCTGATCGGCGTGGCCGAAACGGCTGCCGGCGTGGGCCTCCTGATCAGGAAGACGCGCTTCCATGCTGCCGCGGCCGTGATCGTCGTCATGCTCGGCGCGATCTTCACGCTGTTGAGGGCGGGCCAGATGGGACAGGTCGTGGTACCGATCGTCACCCTCCTGCTGGCGGCGTTCGTGGCACGCAGTTCGCGGTAGCGCGGCCAGGGCATTCTCGCAACCCCGAGTGCTGACCATGCGCGGGGAATCGGACACGATCCATCTGGCGCTTCTGCGCGGAATCAACGTCGGCGGCCGGAACGTGATCCGGATGGCCGAACTCCGCGAGTGCTTCGAGGCCGAAGGCTTCCACGACGTCGTCACATACATCCAGAGCGGGAACGTGGTCTTCCGTTCACAGGCGTCGGCTCCCGGCACGCTGACGGCCCGAATCGAGGGTATGCTGGCGGCAGCGTTCGACTACAGGGCGAAGGTCACGTTGCGATCCCGCAGGCAGATGAGGGCGGTTGTTGAAGGAGCACCGGAGGGGTTTGGCTCGCGACCGGATGCCTACCGCTACGACGTCCTCTTCGTGATGGCCCCCCTGACGGCGGCTGCCGCCATGGAGCATGTCCGTACCCGGCCCGGCGTGGACGAAGCCTGGGCAGGGGAAGGTGTTCTCTACTTCTCGCGGCTGATCGAGAAGGCGTCCCGAAGCCATCTCAGCCGTCTCGCCTCGATGCCCGTGTACCAGAGCATGACGATCCGCAACTGGAACACGACGACCAGGCTGCTGCAGCTCATGGGCGAGCGTTGAATTATTGTCTCTGAATGCGTTGAAAATCTGTCTCTGAAATCGTTGAAATCGTGTCTGCGGCGCACCCGGTCAGCCGGCGCGGCGCATGCCCGGCCCGCTGGCCGCATCCGAGGGTGGCAACGCCTTCCAGCCCTTGTCTCCCCACCCCACGATCCACTTCCCCGGCCTGCCGCTGCGGCAGCGCCGCAGCTTGACGCGCCACCGCGTCTCGGGCCCATCGCTGCCCCCATGTCCCCCCGGGACCCCCGTGACGCGCCAGCGGCTGACCGCCACCTGCACTCTCCCCCCACCCCGCCGCCGCTCCCCGTCGCGGCGCGACAGCACCAGTCCCAGCACCCCCGTCCCCTCGGCGGCCAGCATCAGGCGCCGCCCCGCTGCCAGGCCGATCTGTCCGATTTCGGCCACCACCCCGCTCACGGCGCGGCAGCGGAGCGCCTCCTCCATGGCCCAAAGCATGTCGTCGGCCCGGCGCAGACCCGAAACGACCAGCAACTGCCCGGGCCCGATCCCGTAGCGCACCAGGCCGGGGGGGTACAGGTCGTCATCGCGGGCGAGCCACAGAAGCGTGCCGGCCCGATGGCCTTTGCGCGGCGGGTCACGCGCGCCCTGCGTCGTGCCGCTTCCCGGATCTGCCCCGCAGGGTGGCCCGGCGGCCAGGGCCGCCCGCGCCAACAGGGCCGCACAAAAGCCCGTGGCGGACTCGTCGCCGACCACCTCGTGGATGCCGCCCAGGCGCAGCCCGCCGCCCGGGAGGGCCCGGTCGATCCCTGGGATTCCCAGCGGCAGCCGCGGCCGGTCCGCCGATCCGGCTTCCTCGATCCCCTGGATCGTCCGGCGGAGCGCGTCCGCAGTCATCCGTTTCTGCTTCGCCAATTGAGACATGGGGCGAACACGATACCGAATAAAACCCGTAGTGTCAACACGCTGCCGAATGTCTGTGTTCCTGAAATCATTGAAATTCTGTCTCTGATTCCGTTGAAATCATGCTTATGGTGGCGTTGAAAACGTGTCTCCATCCTGTTATCGTCCTTCATGACTTCAGAAACCGAGCGCTACGCCCGCCGTGTGGCCGACCGGGAACTGACCCGGTGCCTGGCAGCGGCCGGAGCCGTGCTGATCGAAGGTCCGAGGGCCTGCGGCAAGACGGTGACTGCCCAGCAGAAAGCGGCGAGCCAGGTCTTTCTGGATGTGGACCGGCGAGCCCAGGACATGATCGCGGTCAATCCCGATCTGGTGCTCGAAGGGGCAACTCCCCGGCTGATCGACGAGTGGCAAACCGCCCCGGTGATCTGGAACCACGTTCGGCGCGCGGTCGATGCGCGTCAGGGAAAGGGTCATTTCATCCTCACCGGGTCGGCCGTTCCACCCGATGACATCACGCGCCACACCGGAGCCGGACGAATCCTCCGGGTGCGTCTTCGCCCCATGTCGCTCGTCGAGCTGGGGGCCAGCACCGGCAGGGTGTCGCTGGAGAGTGTGCTCAACCAGGCACCCGTGCACCATCCTTCAGCCGACCTGTCCGTGCGCGAACTCGCCCGCCTCGTTTGCGTCGGCGGCTGGCCGGGACACCTCGGGTCCTCGGTCGAGGAGGCCTTGCGGGTGAACCGGGGCTACGTCAACGACATCGGCCGCGCCGACCTCCAGCGCGTGGACGGCGTCCGGCGAGAACCGGACAGGGTCCAGCGTTTCCTTCAGTCCCTTGCTCGCAACGTCGCGACCTGCGCGTCGCTCGCAACGATCTCGCGCGACGTTGCCGGCCCGGACCAGGCCTCGATGACCGGCCACACCGCCCGCTCCTACCTTACCGGCCTTGAACGCCTCATGGTTGTGGAGGACCAGCCGCCGTGGGCGCCTCATCTGCGGTCCCGGTCCCGGTTGCAGGCGTCTCCGAAGCGGCACTTTGTGGACCCATCCATCGCAGCGGCGGCACTCGGTGCAGGTCCGGAACAGCTGCTCCGCGACTTCTCCTGGTTCGGCCTCCTGTTCGAGTCGATGGTGATCCGGGATCTGCGCGTCTACGCCCGGGCCATGGACGCCAGGGTGTACCACTATCGCGACCACACCGGGCTTGAAGTCGATGCCGTCATCGATGCCGGCCCCGGCCGGTGGGCGGCCTTCGAGATCAAGCTCGGCCTGAGCCGGATCGACGATGCGGCGCGCTCACTCCTGAAATTCGCGGATCGGGTTGATACGAGCCGGTGCGGGCAACCCGCGGCATTGGGCGTCATCGTGGACAGCGGATTCGGGTATGTTCGGCCCGACGGAGTGAGCGTGATCCCGCTGGGGGCGCTGGGGCCGTGAAGACTGCTCCGGCAGCCATGATCTGGCTGGTATTTGCGTAGCCGAGGAGATAGCGAGTTCGCACCATGCCGATCAAAGCCAATCTGGATGATCTTGCCAAAGCCCAGAGAGAGACGGAGCAACATCTCGATCGCGATGATGTCCTGAAGCAGCGGCTTGACAATGTGTACTGGTTGGCCTTCAGGAAACGCGGATTGACGAGAAGTTCGGTCTCAACCCACCGATGGGCGGCTTTCTGAATCCCTGGCAGGCAGATAGACTGCGTTCTTTGTTCGGTTCGGACGACTTGGCAATGCTACAAAAGATCAGTGACGCTGATCCACAAGCCCGGAAGCTGGCCGAGGAGATAGCCGCCATGCCTGATCTCACGACGGAACAACGGGAACTCCAGGAATTGCAATGGGCCAAGGATGTCATTGAGGATCAAGGCTTTGAGTCATGGTGCCAAATGTGTCTCAGCTTCGATGAATCAGCTGGTGCCGACCCTGAATCTCACCGAAGGTTCAGAAAGACCGCAGAGGAACTCAGGACTTGGGCTGCCGAGCGCGGATTGCTTGAGCACGGTCGTCATGGCCCCCCTCGAGGAGAGAATCATCCCGATCGCCAGCACCATGCGTCGGAGTGGACGTTTGGCGTGTCTCCCCGTGATCCAGAATAGCCAAGCGTGCTGGCGTACCCGGGCTCTTGCCCCCCCGCCGGACCACGGGCGAGGTGAACGGTGCGGGAGTTGAAGTGCATCTCGGCGAGGATCAAGTGCCTATACCAGCCCCGCCCGCCACAAAGCGGTCGACATCACCCCGGTTGTTGAACATTGCCATCACCGCGCACAACAGACGCCCATTCTCCTCGAAGGTCACGGCAACACCCTCATCGGCCAGAGCCCTGGCCAGCCTTTCGTGCTCCATGTTCGGACGACTAGGCTAGGCTAGCGATAGCTTGCTAACTTCCCTTCATGACCCCCCTCCACGACGAACTCCGCGACCGCTTCGGCGACCGCTACTCGACCGCCGCCGCCGTGCGCGACCACCACGGCAAGGACGACTCCCACCACCCCGCCATCCCGCCTGACGGGGTGATCTTCGCCGAGTCCACCGAGGAGGTCGCCTTCTCGGTGCGGGCCTGCGCGCGCCATGGCACCCCGGTGATCCCATTCGGGGCCGGCACCTCGATCGAGGGGCACGTGCAGGCGGTGCGCGGCGGGATCTCGATCGACCTGGGGGCCATGAACCGGGTGCTGGCCGTACGCGCGGACGACCTCGACGCGACGGTCGAGGCCGGGGTGACGCGGCAGCAGCTGGACCGGGAGCTCCGCGGCACGGGCCTCTTCTTCCCGGTCGATCCGGGGGCCGATGCGACGCTGGGCGGGATGGCGGCCACGGGCGCGTCGGGGACGACCACGGTGCGGTACGGCACGATGCGCGACAACGTGGTCTCGCTCACGGCCGTGCTGGCGAACGGCGAGGTCGTGCGGACCGCGAGCCGGGCGAGGAAGTCGTCCGCCGGGTACGATCTCACCCGTCTCCTCGTCGGCTCGGAAGGCACCCTGGGCGTGATCACCGAGCTCACGGTGCGCCTGCATCCGGTGCCCGAGGCGATGGCCGCCGCCGTGTGTGCCTTTCCGGGCCTGGCCGAGGCCGTGCGGTCGGTGGTGGAATCGGTGCAGCTCGGCATCCCCGTCGCCCGCGCGGAGCTCCTCGACGCGACGGCCATGCACGCCGTCAACCTCTACTCAGGCTTCTCCTACGCCGAGACGCCGACCGTCTTCTTCGAGTTCCACGGGTCGGAGGACGAGGTCCGGGCTCACGGTGCCGTGGTGGAGGAGATCAGCCGGGGACTCGGGGGCGCGGCCTTCGAGTACGCCCGCAGGCAGGACGAGCGCGCGCGGCTGTGGAAGGCCAGGCACGACGCCTACCCGGCGATTCTGGCGCTGCGGCCGGGGTGCCATGGGCTGACCAGCGACGTCTGCGTTCCGGTGTCCAGGCTGGCAGAGTGCATCGAGGAGACGCGTGACGACATGGAGCGCGCAACGATTCCGTGGGGGATCGTGGGGCACGTCGGCGACGGCAACTTCCACGCGGTCTTCATGATCGATCCGGACGACGAGGCCGAGCTGGCCGAGGCGGAGGCGTTCAACGAGCGGATCGTGCGGCGCGCGATCGCGATGGAGGGGACGTGCACCGGGGAGCACGGGATCGGGATGGGAAAGATCCGCTTTCTGGAAGAGGAGTTCGGCGCGTCCGGGGTGGCGGCGATGCGGGCGGTGAAGGCGGCGCTGGACCCGCAGGGAATCATGAATCCGGGGAAGGTGGCGGGGGTGGAACCGGAAAAGGGGTTAGGTACCAAGCTCCACGAGCGGTTCAAGCCTTATGGGGGCGTGGAGTTGGAGATTCCGCCTCGGGAGCCGATGCGGGATCCGCCGACGTTCGATTGAGCGCATCCTGGACCCAAATGTAAAGGCGGATTTACAAAATGTCATGTTCTCCATACAGGTCATGCATGCGCGGCTGGGCTGACCGGTCCGTCCTGCTGACCTGCCTCATCCTGTTCGCCTGCGCGCCGAACCGGCCCGGCCGGCCCGCCGACGCAACCCCGTCCCTCGACCTCACCCTCGAGAACATCTACGGCCCCCGCGGGCGCGCCGGGGCCAGCGTGATCAGCCCCGATGGACGGTACGTGGCGGTGTCGGCCACGGGGTCCGAAGGGTCGGGGATCTACCTCGTGCCCACGGGCGCGGGCACTGGCGGTGGACAACAGGATGCGACGGGAGCCGCAGCCGCTGCCCCAGCCGGGGACTCTCGCGCCACCGGCACCTTCTGGACCCGGGGCTCCTCCCCCTCCTGGTTCCCCGGCAGCGACCGCGTCGTCTTCCGCCGGGGCGGCGACCTGTGGACCATCGCCGTCGGCAGCAGCGAAGCGGCCCGGCTCACCGACGACGAGCGCAACGAGCGCGCGCCCCGCGTCTCGCCCGATGGCCGGCGGGTCGCCTTCTACTCGGACCGCTCCGGGTATCAGGACATCTGGGTGGTCGCCGCGGACGCCTCGACGGCCGCCGACGGGTTCCCCCAGCCCACCCAGGTCACCTTCGACGCCTTCGCCCCCGACGACTTCCGCTGGGCCCCCGCCTGGGCGCCCGACAGCCGCCGCATCGCCTTCATCTCGAACTCCGCCGACTACTGGCACGACGACGTCTGGGTCGTCGACACCGAAACCCTCGAGGCCCGCCAGGTCTCGCGCACCCTGATGGCGTCCACCGAGCCCGCCTGGTCGCCCGACGGCACGAAGATCGCCCTGCTCGGCACCCACAAGGACGGCTACTGGTACGAGGACCTTGCCGACATCTTCATTCTGGACCCGGCAGACGGCACCGAGCGCACGGTAGAGATGCAGATCCACGCGACCGACTGGCTGCACCGCCTGCGCATCTTCTGGTCCGGCGACGGCGAGCGGATCCTCTTCCCCTACCACGAACGCGGCGACTTCGACCTCTGGTCGGTGCCGGTGGCCGGCGGCCTGGCCACGCGAGTCACCAACATGGGCGGCTCGCTCGGGTCGATCTCGGCGTCGGCCAGTGCGGATGTCTTCGCCTTTACCCGCGCCACCCCCACGCGCGGCTCCGACGTCGACCTCATCCCCGCGGCCGGCGGACCCCTCCGCCGCCTCACCCGCTTCGCGGCCACCTGGAACACCGTCGTCGCCCCCGTCGAGATCTCCTTCCGCAGCTACGACGGCCTCTACATCCAGGGCTTCCTCTACATGCCCCCCGGCCACCAGCCCGGCGACCGCCACCCGGCCCTCGTGCAGGTGCACGGCGGCGGCACCAACTCCTACCTGCGCGGCGAGAACCTCTTCGAGCAGTACCTGGCCTCGAAGGGGTACGTAGTGCTGGCGGTCAACTACCGGGGCGGCTCCGGCTTCGGCCGCGAGTTCCAGGATCTGGGCGTCAACGACTGGGCCAACGGGCAGGCGCGCGACGCGGCCGCCGCCGGCGAGTTCCTCCGCACCCAGGACTACGCGAACGGCAAGGTCGGGATCTACGGCTACAGCTACGGGGGGATCACGACCATGGCGGCGATCGCGCGGGTGCCGGGCGTCTTCGACGCGGCGGTGCCGATGGCCGGGATCTACGACTTCGGCGACGCGTACACCAACGCGGACCGGATCGGGCGGATCTTCATCAGGACGGGACACTCGGGCTCACCCGAGGAGCAGCCCGGCATCTACGCGGTGAGCAACACCCTGGCCCGCATCGCGAACATCGACACGCCGCTGCTCATCATGCACGGGGAGCTGGACGTGCGCGCCCCGTACCGCCAGTTCGAGATCGCGGTGGCGGAGCTGGAACGGCATGGGAAGGTGTTCGAGAGCCGGAGCTACCCGGGCGAGACGCACGGCCTCAGCGCGGCGGCACGGATCGACATGTACCGGCGTGCGGAGGAGTTCTTCGGGAGGATGTTGCGGGAGGAGGGGTAGGGGTGTGTTTTCCGTAGTGGCCAGCTCTTGTCGCTCACTTACGTTCCCATAGTGGGTGACAACCGGCCTTGCTGCTCACCTGTGATCGTCAAGGACGCTCTCCGGTTATCCGCTATGAGAACGCCCGCCGTCCGAAGACGTTTCAGCTGAAACGTCCCATTCTGACATGGGATTCGCCCTTGTTGGTGACGGAGAAGAGGCCCCCGAAGAGCGCTCACTCCGCCCGCGGCTCCATCTCCGCAAACGCTTCATGGCGACCGTTGCGGAAATGGACCGCATGGACGGAGTTGGTGCAGGTCACACCCGCCGAGTTTCCGACCAACGCCCTCCCCGCACTAAGAGGCGGGAAGCACCAACCACGAAAGGTGCCCAGGACGAACACAGGCCGGAGAGCTTCACCCCCTGCGCGGCGCAGTACTCCAGTGCCCGCTGGCGCGCCCGGCCGGTGAATCGCTGGTAACGGATGAAGGGCGGGTTGCCGACGGCTGCGGCGAATCGGCGTTGTGTGTGGGGCGCCCACTCGAAGAAATCTGCGGTCCTGATCTCGGCGTTCACCCGGCGCGAGGCCTCAACGGCGGCCACCGGGTCTACATCCACTCCGACGGCATCTTCCAGACCCGCCAGGAACCGGCCATCCCCGCACGCGGGGTCAAGAACAGGGCCGCTCGGATTGCCTCGCGTCGCCCATGAGACCAGTGCATCCACGACGGCCGGCGGGGTGTAGTAGGACCCGAGATCCTTCCGAGTCGGCGATGCGCTCATGAAGTGGACCTGCGAAAGGAGGGGGAGGCTGCTCCAGGCCTCCAAGCTAACACCGCCAAGTCAGCGAAGCGTCAGTAAGATCTTCACCCCCCTCAATCCACCCCCTGCCGCCGCGCGATCCGCTCCAGCTTGGGGCCGATCGACGTCATCACCGCCGCGAACAGCACGACCACCCAGCCCGCCGAGAGGATCAGGTGGACGCCGACGAGGACCTTGGCGCCGACGGACTCCGGCGATACGGTCAGGAAGTCCTGGCCGAGCGCCGTGAAGAACGAGAAGGACAGCCAGTCGGTGATCCCCGCGCCGCTCTCCACACCCGCGAACGCGCCGGAACTGAAGCGCTCCAGCATTCCATAGAACCCGGCGAAGAGCACGATGATCGTCAGGTAGCCGACCGCAAACCCGCCGATCGGAACCCACATGACGCGCAGGTAGTCGATGAGGCGGCCATAGACCCGCAGCCGCGGCTCAAGCCAGGTGATGGCCAGGCGCCCGACCAGAAACGCGGCCGCCGGGACCACGAACATGGAGAGCAAGACGGTCACAGCGATCTGCCACATCCGAATCCCCTGGTCCAGCCTGCCGGTGGCCAGCATGAAGACCAGGAGTGCGACAGGCACGACCGCGCCAAGGAGCAAGAGCACGGGAGGCCGCGTGTCGCGCCATTCGTCGTGGCCATGGCTGAGAAGGCCGGCGAGCAGTGCCATTACCGGCACGAACAGGACCGGCATGACCGGCAACAGGGCGTTGTTCAGGCTGAACCCGTCCAGAGAGAAGTTGCCCATCGCAATCAGGGCGGGCAGGAGCCCGACGGAAAGCAGGATGGATGCGATGAAGGTCTCGCGGCTCATTTCGCGATACCCGGAAAGGTGGGCACCGCGAACCCTGATCAGGCCGACCGACAGGGCGAGAACCGGCGGGCCGAGGTATCCCCACGGGTTGCCGGGCAACAGGCCGGCGACGAGCGCCGAGGCCATTCCGACGATCGAACCGATGAGGATGCCGGTCCAGGGTCCGCCTGGCGACCCTCCACGCAGAGCGACACCCACCCCTATCGCTACTCCGCAACCCGTTCCCATCAGGACATCGGTGTGCAGCCCGGTGATCGCGTAACCAAACGGTACGACAACGATGGCGACGGCGGCCGCGATCCCGACCGCCGGCCAGATCCAACGGCTCAGCATTTCTCACCTCGATTCGCAGAATGTCAACCAGACATTACTAATCGCAATGTCAACATGACTTTTTCGGCTGCGTGGCCGAATCTTCAGCGTCGCGGGCTCGAAAAAGCCCCCACAGTGATAACCGGACAAATCCTCGGCGCCTCGTACTCCAGTCCCAGCAGCCGGAAATAGTTGCCCCCCAACGCGATGTTGCGGAAGGCCTCGTCGTTGACGAACGCCAGGATCCGGCTGGTGACCTCAAGTTCGGATTTGTAGACCTCGAAGTCCTTGTCCGACGACGCCAGGAAGTCGGTGCCGGGAAGGATCCGCTCGGAATATTCGTTCAGGAAGTCGACATAGAGCGGCTGGTAGTCGGCCCTCGAGAAGTAGCTGTCGTCGATGACCCGCCAGGTGATGTCGAGCATGAGGTTGGGATGGCGGTCCAGCATTGACGACATGAGCGCGATGTGTTCCGTGGCCGGCAGGGTGGTCAGCTCCCGCGACAGCCCCATGTGCATCCAGACGATCTTGTTGTCGGGGTATTGGTCCAGCACCGCCTGCATCAGCGGAAGGTAGCGGGTCGGCGCCTCCTCGCTGCCGAGGTCCGAGTGAATGGCGATCGGGATGCCGCGTTCGCGCAGCACCGCCATGAACGGCGCCCATTCGGCGATCACGCCGTCCGGCACCGGTTCGTGCCCGTTCGGGAAGAGTGCCTGCTTGACCAGGTTGACCTCGCCCATCCACCGGAACATGCCCGGGTATTCGGTGTCCAGCAGCTCGATGCCGGCGAGGACGCTCTCCGGGCGTCCCAGGTCGGGGAAGGTCATCGACAACGTCACGTGGATGCCGGGTGGGGGGTTGGCGAGGAAACTGTTCGCGTTCGCGAAGTCGTTCTTGAGGGTGGGGATGACGGGGGTCCCCGGGCAGTCCAGGTAGTAGGTGCAGGGCGAGTCCACCGGCAGCATCTGGCCGATTCCGTAGACGTTCACGAAACGCACACCGGTGTCGCGCAGGTAACCCATGACCTCGTCAAAGGGGACGGCGACGCCGCCGAAGGGGCGGAAGTGCAGGTGCGTGTCGACGACGGCGGTCTGGGGCTGGGTGGCGCGGTCGTAGCAGGCGAGACCGAGAGTCCGGCTGGGTTGAAAGGCGTCGAGACTGAGCTGGGGCGGGGTGGCGCAGGCGGAAAGGGCCGCCGCTGCGGCGACTACAAGCAATCCCGGGAATCGCAGGTGTTTCATGGTTCACCGTCCACCGAGAAGGATTGACAACTTGTCCAGCACTTCGCCGACCACGGTAGGCGGAGCGCTGCAAACAAAACGAGCTCGTCGGGTCCGCCAGTCCAGACTCTTGACCTGGTCGGCCAACACCACGCCTGTCACTTCGCCGGTGGTCGGCAGCCCGACCTCGAACGGATACCCCTTCCTGTTCGAGGTGATTGGACAGAAGAGCGCCAACCCGCTCTTCCGGTTGTAGATGCCCGGGCTCAGGACCAGCGCGGGCCGGCGCCCGGCCTGTTCATGTCCGGCCTGCGGCGAAAAGGCAAGCCACACGATATCGCCGGCGTCCGGCACATGGGGAGTGGCTACCACGCCTCTTTCCCCTGAGGAGAGCCGGTGTCCACCTCGGCCTGGAGCGTGTCGGGAGTCATGCGCGACACCATCTCCTCCAGGTCGTAGGCCTTCTTGCGCAGTACGAGATGCTCACCGCGGGAGACCAGCTCGATCCTGGACCCCTCCCGAACGCCCCATTGTTCCGCAATGGGCTTGGGGATGCGGACAGCCAGGCTGCTGCCCCACTTCGCGACATGTGATCCCACGCTCACGCTAACCGCCTCCGGTCTGTTTTTCGAGATATACAATAGATATCCCGGCGGTGTGGGGATTGTCAATGCTGGTGCCAGGGCGACGTCCCTACACCTTCACCCGCTTCCACCTTCCCCGCCGGAACAGCACTGCGCTCACCACTGCCAGCGTCGAGAACGAAACGGTCATCGCGATGAACACGCCGTTCGGGCCCATGCCCACCGGGAAGGCAAGTACCCACGCAAGCGGGATCTCCCAGAGCCAGAAGCAGAACAGGTTGAGGATGGTGGGGGTCCACACCGCGCCGGCGCCGTTGAAGGCCGCGGTGAGAACCATGCCGTAGCCGTAGAAGAAGAAGCCGATCGAGACGATGCGGAGACCGTCGACGGCGGTCGCCGTGGCCGCGCCGGTGCCGCCGAAAAGGCTGACGATCGCCGGTGCGAAAGCGATGAAGAACACACCGACCGCGCCCAGGAACGCCAGATTCATCTTGCAGGAGATCCAGACGGCGCGTTCCGCCCGCTCGGGATCCCCCGCCCCCAGCCCC